>PLXZ01000005.1 GCA_003151615.1 Candidatus Tayloriibacteriota bacterium
CGTCGAAGTCGGCGTTGAAAGCCGTACACACGAGTGGGTGAACCTGGATAGCGTTTCCTTCAATCAAAGTGGGTCGGAATGCCTGAATACCGAGGCGGTGCAACGTAGGCGCGCGGTTGAGGAGTACATATTTGTCCTTAATTACTTCTTCGAGAATGCTCCACACCTCAGGAGTGCTGTCGTCAATCAAACGGCCCGCGCCGCGAATGTTGTATGCAAGCTCACGCTTCAAGAGACCTGAAATAACGAACGGTCGGAACAATTCGAGTGCCATATGTTTTGGCAAACCACACTGGTCGAGAGCAAGTTCAGGGCCGACGACGATGACGGATCGGCCGGAGTAGTCCACGCGCTTTCCGAGAAGGTTCTGTCGGAAGAGACCTCGTTTTGATTTCAGGTTATCAGAAAGTGATTTCAACGCGCGCTTCTGAGCTTGAGCTGCAGCTGCGCCTGTCGCCGCACCGTGACGAATCGAGTTATCGATCAAAGCGTCGACAGCTTCCTGTAGAATTCTTTTTTCGTTTCGGAGAATAACGTCCGGAGCGTTGATTTCGCGAAGTTTGAGCAAACGGTTGTTTCGATTGATGACGCGTCGATAAAGGTCGTTGACGTCAGATGTCGCATAGCGTCCTCCGTCGAGGGCAACCATCGGTCGCAGTGCTGGTGGAATAACTGGAATTCGAGTAAGGAACATCCACTCAGGACGAACACCCGACTTTATCATCGACTTAATGAGTGAAATTCGCTTGTCCAATTTGTCGCTGTCGAGTGCGCTCGCCTTCTCCAATGCTTTTTCCAATTTTTCAACCAATTTTTTCAAATCTACTTTTTTCAAAACTTCATAGACAGCCTCCGCGCCGATCCCCGCTTCAAAAAGCGATCCGTACTTCATGCTGTATTTATGGAATGCGACTTCGTCCATGACGAGGCCTTCCTCGAGGCTTTCGATTTCACCGCGTGCAGTGACCATCAGCGCCTTCAATGCCTCTTTTGTTTTCTCGTCGTTTGCGCCTTTTACTTTTGATTTGTATTCGGAATCAAGCTGTTTCAAAAGTTCGTCTTTTTCTTTTTCGTGAACCTTTGTGACCAAATATCCGGCGAAGTAGACAACTTTTTCGAGATCTCCCGTCGTCATGCCCATGATGAGGCCGACACGTGAAGGCATCGATCGAAGGAACCAGATATGCGAAACAGGAACGGCCAATTCAATGTGACCCATTCGTTCGCGTCGAACTATCGAGCGCGTGATTTCAACTCCGCACTTTTCGCAAATAATTCCCTTGTAGCGGATGCCGCGGTATTTTCCACAGTAACACTCGTAATCGCGGTCAGGACCGAAGATTTTCTCGTCGAACAGACCGCTCTTTTCAGAACGCTGTGTTCGGTAGTTGATTGTTTCCGGCTTTGTGATTTCGCCGAATGACCAGTCGAGGATTCGATCAGGCGATGCGACGGACAATGTAATAGCATCGAAGTCCTGCGGATCCATCATTTTTCTTGCTTGTGAATTATTCATATATTTGGTGGTTATTTAGGTTCGAGCTATTAATTATTCATCGCTGCTGTTATCCTCCCCACTTCTGTCGCGATTCACCAGTTCGACATCCAGTGCGAGACCGCGGAGGTTTTTAAGAAGCACGTTGAACGATGCGGGAAGGTTCGGCTGTTTCAACGTCTCGCCTTTGACGATAGAGTCGAAAGCCGCGGAACGTCCCTGAATATCGTCCGATTTGATTGTCAGAATTTCACGCAATGTGTGAGCGGCACCATGACCGAGGAGCGCCCAGACTTCCATTTCTCCGAATCGCTGTCCTCCGCCTTGAGCCTTACCTCCGAGTGGCTGCTGAGTAATGAGAGAGTATGGACCGATCGAACGCATGTGGATTTTGTCTTCAACCATGTGGTGAAGTTTGAGGATATACATGTAACCGACGGCGACATTCTGATCAAATTTTTCACCTGTTCGTCCGTCGCGGAGTTCCATTTTTCCGTCTTCCGCAAAGCCGGCTTTTTTGAGCTCTTCCTTGATTTCAATGTCTGTTGCACCTACGAATGGAGGCACGATAGCCTGATAGTTCAATGTGTGCGCTGCCAAACCGAGGTGGAGTTCAAGGATCTGTCCAAGGTTCATACGTGATGGCACGCCGAGCGGTGTCAAAATAACATCCACTGGTGTTCCATCCGCCATATACGGCATATCTTCTTCAGGAAGGATTCGAGAGATAACTCCCTTGTTTCCGTGACGACCGGCAAGTTTGTCTCCGACCGATACGTTTCGCACTTCTGCCACTTCAATATAAATTTTCTTGATAATTCCAGATTCCAATTTGTCACCCTTCTCGCGAGAGAAGATTTTAACTGAAACGACGCGGCCGCGCTTGCCTCCTTCCATTCGTTTTGAAGTGTCTTTCACATCACGTGCCTTTTCGCCGAAGATGGATCGGAGCAATCGTTCCTCAGGAGTGAGCTGTGTCTCGCCTTTTGGAGAAATTTTACCGACGAGAATGTCGCCCGGGCGAACTTCCGCACCGACGCGAACAACTCCGTCTTCTGCGAGGTTCTTCAATTTCGCTTCACCGACGTTTGGAATGTCGCATGTCGTGACTTCAGGACCAAGCTTGGTGTCGCGAACGTTGACGACGAATTCTTCAATATGGATTGAAGTGAATTTGCTGTTTTTAACAACGCGTTCCGACAAAATGATGGCGTCTTCGTAGTTGTTTCCGGACCATGACATGAAAGCAACGAGCATGTTCTGTCCGATTGCAATTTCACCTCCGTCTGATGTCGATGTGTCAACAAGAACGTCGCCTTTTTTAACATGCTGACCGAGGCTGACAATAGGTCGCTGATGGAAAGCCGTAAATCCGTTTGTTCGGGAGAAATGCACAAGATTGTATTCGTGTTTCTTGCCTGACTTTTTGCCGGTCAAAACGACATGACGTGAATCGATAGCTGTAATTTCGCCTTCTTCCGGTGCAACGAAAATACGTCCTGTGTCGAGAACTGCTTTTGCTTCAATACCTGTCGCGACGAGCGGAGCTTCAGGAATCAAACAAGGCGTAGCTTGTTTCTGCATGTTCGAACCCATGAGTGCTCGGTTTGCATCGTCGTGGTTGAGGAAAGGAATGAGTGAAGTAGCGATGGAGAAAGCCTGTTCTGTTGAAACGTCGATATAGTCGACTTCGTCTTTTTTCGCGAGACCCGGCTTGCCGTTGATTCGCACCTCCACTTCATCAGCCGTAATGTGGCCTGACTTGTCATATGGAATTGCGGCATGGGCAATTTTGAAGTTCTCTTCTTCAAGAGCGTTCATGTACTGGATTTCCTCGGTAATTTTGCCGTTCTTTACCTTTGCATACGGCGTTTCGATCATGCCGAAGTCATTGATGCGTGCGTATGTCGAGAGACGCAAAATAAGACCGATGTTTGGACCTTCAGGAGTGTGGATCGGACAAAGGCGGCCATAGTGGGATGGGTGCACGTCGCGCACCTCGAAACCTGCGCGTTCGCGTGTGAGACCTCCCGGACCGAGAGCCGATAATGTGCGAAGGTGTTCGAGCTCGGAGAGGACGTTTTCCTGCTGCATAAACTGCGACAATTGGTTTGTAGTGAAAAATTCCTTGATACGGGCCTGGAGCGGACGCGGGAAAACGAACTGGACCGGCAATGAAACGTCAGGGTCAACCGTAGACATTTTGTCCTGAATATTTCGCTTCATCTGAGTCATACCGACTCGCATTTTCTGCTGGAGAAGCTCGCCGACATATCGCACGCGGCGTGAACCGAGGTGATCGATGTCGTCTTCGGTCGCTTCAGGAGTGTTGTTCAGAAGCACGATATGCTTTACAATCGTCGCAACGTCATCGCTCGAGACGGTTTTTCGTTCGAGATCTTTTTCTTCCATTGGCTTTGCGAAACGCTTGTTGAAGCGGAAGCGACCGACGCGTGAAAGGTCGTATCGCGTAGGTTCAAAAATGCTTCCGATGAATTCGCGTGCGTTTTCCGCGGTTGCGAGGTCTCCATCGCGGAGTCTTTTGTGGATTTCAATATACGCTTCGTCCGTCGTGTGAGCGTGGTCTTTTGCGAGAGTGATTTCGATTGCGCGTCGTGCCGCTTCGTCGCCCTTGAAGAGTTCAAGAATGGCTTCGTCGGTCTGTGCGCCGTTTCCGCCTGCTTTTGTCGCCTTTTCGCCGAGAACGCGGAGGAGTGACGTGATCGGGAATTTACGCTTTCGGTCGATTTTTACGTAGATTGCCCCTTCCGCGTCGCTCTCTACCTCCATCCATACGCCGCGCGCAGGAATGATTTTTGCCCCGAAGTAGTTTCGGCCCTTGATTTCGTCAACCGTGAAGAAAATACCGAATGATCGCGCGAGCTGAGGCACAATGACGCGTTCAATGCCGTTAACGATAAATGTACCGTGCGGAGTCATCAGTGGAAGATCGGCGAGGAACATTTCCTGTTCCTTCGTCGAGTCCAACATTTTATTTTTGAGCTTGACCTTGACCTTTATTTGGCCTTCGTATGAAAGCTTGTTGGCCTTCGCATAGTGCTCGTCATATTTCGGGAGCGCGAGCTCGAAATGCGTGAACGAGAGTTCGAATTTTTTCTCGGCATAGTCGCGCAGAGGCGAGAATTCCTTCAACACTTCTCCGATGCCGGTTTTGACGAGCCAGTCGAACGACGCCATCTGCGACTCCACGAGATTCGGCATTGCTGTCAACGGCTCCTTGAAACGGCTGAAATATTTTTTGGTCGTTTTCATTGTTGTTACACCCTGGGCGACCTAGCAAGGTCGGGCTAGGACCAAAGGTGTTAATTATAAAAATTATTAATAAGGGCGCGGCAAACGGGCGAACTAATAATGGTGCGAAAACAACCTAATGCAAACTGGCGAAACTTTTCCAAAGACGACAAAAAAGATACAACCAAAACGCAAAAAGACGCCGAGGGAGGGCGTATGAGCGCTTTAATTGTTTATTTTATTGTCGGCAAGGGCAAGAAAAACTTAGAGCAAACCTAAAGAATCAATTTAAAGCCTTGTAATCCTTCATAATCTTCGTCGTAACTCAATCTTGCTGAAGTTGATAAGGAGTGTAGCAGACGGGTGGTTTCCTGTCAAATATGTGTTACTATGGGTATATTCTATTATGACTATGACCTCCCTTTTCCGAATTCGCGACAGATCAAAAACCGGAATCGACCAGCGCGGCTTTACCTTGATCGAACTTCTCGTCGTCATTTCCATCATCGGACTGCTGTCGAGTATTGTGTTGGCGGCGTTGAGTTCGGCGCGTCAAAAAGGGCAATATGCTTCAGTGCAGGAATCGCTAAATGAAATGAGGACCGTATATGAATTGCAATATCTAGCATCAAGTTCCTACGCGGCTATTATGCCATCTGGAATGGCGAACTCCGGTACAATAAACATTTCTCAGGGGGTCTGCAGCACAAGCGATGTTAATAATTATTGTACGGTGTATCTTACTCCTGTCGGAGCTACAACCGGTTGTGACACATTATACGGTGTCGCTAGTGCCCAAGCTGACGCGATATGTAAAGATATCCTTACAAAAGAAGGGGCTTCGGGATCATTTTCTTTTGGAATAATTAACGGTAGTACAAATAACACTGACTATGGTTTTGCTGTACAAAATCAAAGCGGCTTGAGCCAATTTTTCTGTATTAGAAACTCCGGAAATAGCGCAACGGTAACCACGAGTGTTACAAATTGTTTGGATAAAACGAAATGGTAAATAAAAAATTGCGCCCAGGTGATCCCGAGCGCAATATCGTTTGATGACCGATTAAACTCGTTTGCGATGTTTTTGGTTTAAGAAAAGCAAACCCAAACCTCCGAGTGCTGCGATCGCAGCCGATGACGGTTCAGGAACACTTTCAGTCACCGGTATTTGGACAACATTTAACATTGCAGGAGTATGCCCATCCGAAGCGTAGGCGTCAACACCCGACGGCGTGTCCAAAGTAAGAGTGTAATCAAGTGACACAATTTGAACCCCGCCGTTGGTAATTGACAGTGCGGCAAAAGGTTCTGATGAACTGACTGTGAATGTGCCACTGACCGGGGCACCGCCATTTATACTGATTCCGCTTATGGTTTCACTTTCATCATTGGTTCCCTGAAATATGCCTCCGATGTCAAGAGACAACGGTGCTGAATCCAAAGGACTGCTCATTTGCCAATTAAATGTCGGCGAATGAAAGCTCGTCGTCGCTGTCAAGGTTGCATCTGGGCCACTGAGATCAAATGACATGTCCCAAACCGTCGGACTACCGAGTGTCAAATATGTGCTGCTCGATTGTGTTGCCGTGGGATAATCTTGACCCATGGCGATTGAATTATCAATTCCGGCGCTGAAAAACCAGACTGATCCAGAATAAAACTGATCTTGACTGATCGGCGCGGAACTCTGAGCCCACGTCACCGACTGACTGCCAAAAATGGCAATCGCCAATACCGCAACCGCGATTAGGTTTTTTTTCATAATTAACAAAGGACGATTTTTTTGAGTTTGCAAGGCGTTTTGTTTTCGTTTCCCGAACTCGTCGAGAAACACGCTTTGCGACCGCTGGCAGTAGTCTACCATGACAAGCGGGTCCAAGTCAATACCCCCGTAACGGTCAGAAAAATGGCCTACTTGTTGCCTTTATCGAACTCAAGACAAACCGAGTTGATGCAGAAACGTTTCTGCGGTTGACCCGTTTTGGCATCCATCGGACCGTCGTCGAACACGTGGCCGAGGTGCGCACCGCACGTTTTGCAGACGACTTCGGTACGATGCATGCCGTGATCGTTGTCTTCGCGCAATTCCACTTTTTCCAAATTGACCGGATCGGTAAAAGAAGGCCAGCCGGTGCCGGAATCAAATTTTGCGTCAGAACCAAAAAGTTGCGTGCCGCAAATCGCACACTTATACATGCCTTTATCATGATTGTTTACGTATTTGCCGGTGAAAGGCATTTCGGTTCCCTTTTGTCGGGCTACTTTATAAAGTTCCGGTGAAAGTTCTTTGTCGTTTTTCATATTTTGTTATTTTATTATTTAAAAAATTATTTTCTCCGCGAGGCACTTGTTATTAATACCTCATACCTTTGTTCTCGAAATCCTTCAACAGGCTGGCATAGCGCTTCTCCAGTTTTTCGATTTTCGGGCCAATGATTAGATCGCAATACGGCTGGTTTTTATGATTTTCGTAATAATTTTTGTGATAGTCCTCGGCTTCATAGAACACGGTCAGCGGCTCGACATGCGTGACAATAGGTTTGTCATACGCATGATTTTCCTCGAGATTTTCGATAAAA
This sequence comes from Candidatus Tayloriibacteriota bacterium, assembly GCA_003151615.1. Taxonomy (GTDB): domain Bacteria; phylum Patescibacteriota; class Minisyncoccia; order Phycocordibacterales; family PALSA-1337; genus PALSA-1337. The sequence continues at coordinate 7,327 of PLXZ01000005.1, forward strand.
TGGTCGGCTTCGGCGCGCTGGCCTTCGTTGGTGTAAAAAATGGCAGAGCGGTATTCGGTACCGACGTCATTGCCCTGTCGGTTCAACGTAGTCGGATCATGGGTGAAGAAAAAAATGGTCAGGAGGTCTTCGTACGAAATGACATTAGGATCAAATTCAATCTTTGCCGATTCAGCATGGCCGGTTTTTCCACCATAGACTTGTTCGGATGTCGGATTCGGAACGGTTCCGCCGGTATAGCCCGGAGTCGCAGAGACCACGCCCTTCAATCGGGCGAACAAAGTTTCCGTGCACCAGAAACAGCCTCCCGCGAAAACGGCTATGTGCGTTCCGTGTTGGCTGTGATGGACTTGGTGGACGGCGTGGGCTTGGTTTTGGCTTTTGCCTGAATTTGCAGTTGGGTTTTCCATTCGTTTATGAGTTTATGATTGCCTGACAAAAGAACCTTCGGAACGCGATACTTCTTTCCCTTATATTCTATCACTTCAGGGCGAGTATAGACATCGGATGCCGCGGTGCGGTTTTCCTCGAGCGAATTGATGTCTCCCAAAACACCCTCGATTTGACGGGATATTGTGTCGATCATGACCATTGCAGGCAGTTCCCCGCCGGTCAGGATAAAAGGCCCGACCGAGACGTCCTCCATTTTAAAAGCTTTTTTGACGCGGGCATCAATGCCTTCATACCTGCCGCAGACAAAAACAATGTCGGTGTATTTTTTAGCGACAGATTTTACGTATGCAGTATCGGCTGATTTGCCCGACGGAGAAAAGAAAATAATTTTGACTGAGCGCTTGCCTGCCGGCGTTTTTATTTTTTTGCCGATTGCGGCATCGATTGCTCGAATTACAGGCAAAGCTTCAATCACCATGCCCGGTCCACCGCCGTATGGTTTGTCATCGACGCGGCGCTCGGCATAGGTCATTTTTTTTGCACTTTTTTTTGTGGATTGAGCAAAATCGCGCGGATTGTAAAACTTGATTGAAATTTTTTTGTCCTCCTGTGCACGCTTCAAAATCGACTCCGACAAATATGAGTCGAAGCTGTTCGGGAATAGAGTAATAATATGGAACGTCATGTTCCGTTTTTGCTAGATCTTCAAATCCGCCATTGCCTCGTCAACTGTTTTCGAAGCCTTTGATTCATGAGGCGTAGCGCCTTCCGGTTCGTTGATTTTGAGGTTGACGCGGGAATTATTCTTCATGCCAACAACGCGCAACAAAGTGCGGATGGCCTTTGCCGTATTGCCCGAGCGGCCGATGACTTTGCCCATGTCCGCGGCATTGACTTCCAATGTCATGAGAACGCCCATTTCATCGACAGTGCGGCTGATTTTGACATCATTAGGATTGTCGACGAGAGCTTTAATAAGATAATCCAAAAATTGCTGGTCCTGATTTTGCATGGTTTTTCTTTAATTAATCCAGTAAATAACGCCTTTAACGGTCATTCATCCTTATACTACAATTGTAACCTGCGAGATATTACGCCGCAACTGGCGCTTCTGCCTTGACTTCCGTCTTTGTCTCTGCGGCTGGTGTAACCGGCGCTGGTGCAGCTGCCGGAGCGGCTGCCTTTTCGGCTTCAACCAGCTTTACGATTGGCTTTTTCTTTGGAAGAGCGTTGATTTTCTTGCCTTCGATTGCCTTTTTCGAAACGAGGAAATTATGCACGGTTACGGAGAGTTGCGCGCCTTTTGAAATCCATTCTTTTATCTTCGGAATATCAAACTGGTCGACTTTGTTTTCGCGGCGAGGATCGTATGAACCGAGAACTTCGAGATATTTTCCGCTTTTCGGTCCATTTTTGGAATCGGTCAAAACGAGTCGAAACGTCGGCTCGTTTTTTCGTCCCACACGCTGAAGTCGTATCATTAACATAGTGGGAGTATCTTACCAAAAGACCCGAAAAAAGGCAAACTTCTCCCGCTTTTATGGACTTTTTCACGCCGCCTGCTATAGTTACGCATATATATGAAGCAGCAGACTATTACTGGAACGATCAAGACGACGGCCAAAGGTTTCGGTTTCATCGGTGATCCAGAAAACGAGGACAAAGACATCGTCGTCGAGGCGGGTTCTTTAAACGGAGCATTGAACGGCGACACGGTCGAAGTAACAATAACCGGCACCGGCAAAAATAAAAAAGGTGAAAAGGAAAAGCTCGGACAGGTTGTCCATGTTGCAACGCGGGCGAAAGAAAACTTCGTCGGAACAATCGATGCTGAGCAAGGCATGTTTTTCATCATTCCTGATGATAAAAAAATGTACACTGACATTGTCATTTCCCCTGCCGAAGCCGAACGCATGGCAAAAGCCGGCACTCCCCTTCAAAAAGACCAAAAGGTTCAGGTCAAAATAAATTTCGCGGGCTGGGCAGATGTAAAGCGAAATCCATCCGGAACCGTTTTGCGAATTCTCGGCGCAAAAGGCAATAATAATGTGGAGATGGAATCGATTGTCCTGGAAAAAGGCTTTGAATCAAGCTTCCCCCGTCCTGTCGAAGAAGAAGCCGAAGAAATCGAACGCGTTGAAAAAATCATCACGCCGGAAGAAATCGCAAAGCGCCGCGACATCCGCGCGACCGAAACTTTCACCATTGACCCGTTCGATGCGAAAGATTTCGACGATGCCATCTCTTTTAAAAAATTGGCGACGGATGCGGCTGGCAAAATCCGCTACGAAATCGGCGTGCATATCGCCGACGTATCGCACTATGTCCGCGAAGGTTCAGCACTGGATAAGGAAGCGGTCAAACGTGGCTGTTCCATATATCTCGTCGATCGTACTATCCCGATGTTGCCGGAAGTCTTGTCGAACGATGTTTGTAGCTTGAATCCGCACGAAGACAAATTGACGTTTTCGGCGATTTTCATACTGGATGACAAAGCGCAGGTTATCGAACGCTGGTTCGGCCGCACCATCATGAATTCGACGCACCGCTTTACCTATGAAACGGCGCAAGCTTCAATTGACGGCGATGCGAAACTGGTTGAAAAATATTCAAGTGGCACGCAGACGCCGGCTCTCGCCGAACCGGGCATGAAATATCGCGAACAATTGACGACTTTGAATCGTCTGGCAAAAATTCTGCAGAAGGAAAAATTTGCCGCGGGTGCCATCGAATTCGAGCAGGAGGAAATCAAATTCAAGCTCGACCAGGAAGGCCGACCGATCGGCGTATATAAAAAGGAACGTCTCGACACGCACAAACTGGTCGAGGAATTCATGCTTCTCGCCAACCGCGAAGTAGCAAAATTTATTTTTGACGACATTAAAAGGAAAGGCCCGCGCGATACCGGCGCGATTTACCGCATTCACGAAGCTCCGGACAAAGACAAAATCGCCGATCTTGCGACATTTGCAAAGGCTCTCGGCTACAACCTGCGCGTAAAGGACGGCGTCGTTACCGCTCGTGATTTGAATCATTTGCTCGAAGAAGTTGAAGGCACCCCGCATGAATCTTTGATTCGAACCGCAGCCGTACGTTCAATGCAAAAAGCCATTTATTCGACAAAAAATATCGGGCATTTCGGCCTGGCCTTCGATTTTTACACCCACTTCACTTCCCCGATTCGCCGCTATCCCGACCTTCTGGTACATCGCGTTTTGGCGAAACATTTAAACGGCGAACCTTTTGGCGACCGCGACATTGTCGTGTTCCAAAGCATTGCCGAATCCTCGACCCGCCGCGAAATCGACGCATCCGACGCTGAACGTTCGAGTAAGAAACTGAAGCAAGTCGAATACATGAGCTCGCGTATCGGTCAAACTTTTGCCGGCACTATTTCAGGCGTGACCGAATGGGGCATCTATGTCGAGGAAAACGAATCCCGCTCGGAAGGCATGATAAAACTGCGTGACCTCGGCAATGACTTCTACGAATTCAATTCGAAAACATATTCGATCACCGGCAAACAGAGCGGTGCGAAATTCACCCTCGGCGATGCGATTAAATTCAAAGTCGTCGGCGCGGATTTGGATAAGAAAATTCTGGATTACGCGTTGGTGAAATAAGTGGCATTTTTTGCTATACTTTTCGCATGAAAATTGGCTTTGATTTTGTCGGAATAACGACTGCTTTTTATTGCCACGACGGAAACGGCAATATTCTGATGCATAAACGAACGACACAATGCCGCGACGAGCATGGCCGCTGGGACACCGGTTCGGGAAAGCTCGAATTTAATCTTTCGCTCGAAGAAAACGTTTTGCAGGAAGTTCTCGAAGAATACGGCTGCAAGGGCGTCATCGAAGGCCAACTGCCGGCCCATGATATTTTCCGCGAACAGGAAGGCGTCAAAACGCACTGGATTGCTGTGCCATTTTTTATAAAAGTAAATCCGGCCGAAGTAAAAAATGGCGAACCGCATAAAATTGACGAGTTGACGTGGTTTCCGATTGATAAATTACCGAAACCTTTGCATACGGGATTTGAATACACGTTTAATCGATATAAAAAAGATTTTTTGAAATATTTTAGGAAATAAAAAAACGCCGTACCCGAAGGTCGTGCGTTGTTCTCTCATTTTTGATTCGCTTAATTTTTGATGCCTCCCGCAACTGGGCTACACATAATACAGAATAATCCTGCAAGGAAAGTTAGGGGTGCACTAAAAAATAAACAGCCGATATACCAATCAAATATCCATCTGCGAACTGTCACATCAACACTGCAACCGCCATCTTCACCAGGAACTTCCCCGCTAATACGACCGTTCCCACGAAATACTTGGGCTCTCCAAGACGCATTTGCAGTTAGAAGTATTAGATTTGGAATAAGCACAGCTAGGAACTTTGCGACAACGTTGCAATCCAACAATGTCATGACGACAATCGCGACCAAAGCCGAAGTTGCATATGCGGCCATACTGGCAACGATCGCAAGTGTTTTGGCCGACCACTGGGTCTTTAATTTAAATTTCTCCTCAGACCACGTCATTTTTTTCATTTTGTCTTCCTTTCTCTTTCAAAAAACTATTGTTAAACAAAGGACATCAGGTCACGAGATACTGACGTTTTGTTTTTGTTACATGAAATAATATATCAAAAATACTAATACCTGTCAAGTAAACTAATGCGAGGCTTAAATTCCTATTTCGCCACTGCAACCGCCTCGTCAAAGGCAATGGAGAGAAGTTTGGAAGCGCCGTCGGAACCCATGGTAACGCCGTACAAAACGCCGGCGCGGGACATGGTTTCGCGGTTGTGGGTTATCAAAATGAGCTGCGAATACTGCGACAAACTGGTGATCATGTCGCCGTATTTTCGCGAATTGGCTTCGTCAAGCGCTGCATCGGTTTCGTCGAGAATGATAAACGGCGGCGGGTTGACCTGGGAAATTGCAAACAAAAGTGCAATCGAAGTCAGCGCACGTTCGCCGCCGGAAAGCATCATCAGGCCCTTCACTTTTTTGCGAGGCAAATTGACATGGATGTCGATTCCCTCTTCACCCTCCTCCTCTTCTTCCATATTTTCGGACGCTTCTTCATTCATGGCTTCGTCACTTAAATCAAGGTCGGTATCCGGCCGGCGCTTGCGCTTTTTTTCGCGGACGACTTCGAGGGACGCGTTTCCACCACCGAACATCAGCGAGAAGAAATTCTGGAACTGCGCGTTTATTTTCGAAATGCCGTTCTTAAATTCAACATCAAGACGATTCACCAGATCATTGATGAGCTGGACAAGCGATTCCTTTGATTTTTCAAGATCGGCCAATTCGCGTGCCAAAAATACGTCACGTTCTTCGGCTTCCTTGTATTCCTTCATGACGTCAGCACCGTTGCCTGCACCGGAATCTTCGATGCGGATTTTTATTTTTTCAATTTGACGACGACGATCTTCCTGTTCGTGGCGGGCCGTGGAAACCGCAGCGGAGTCTGCGACAGAAACCGTCGCGCCAAATTCAATTTTCTCATAATCGATCGCCTCGCGACCAACCAAAATACGCGCATCTTCAATGTCGCGCTTGAACGATTCTTCGGCGAGAACGAGCCGGTCTTCGCCATTTTTAATGCCGGCCAACACGCCACGCAATTCATTTTGGCGCGCAATGATTTTAAAGACGTTTTTTTCGGCTTCGCGGTTTGTATCTTTTTCGAGCTCGATTTTTTGGCGCAAAGCGGTATATTCTTCGTTTGTCGAAGCTTCTTTTTCGGACGCTTTTTTCAAATCAGCTTCGAGAGCGGCCTTTTTCGCCGACAAATCGCGGCTGTCTTTTTCAAAATCGGCGATGGCGCTCGCTGAATCGGCCGAACCACCACCAGCACGGTGCGTCGCCACAAATTCCTTTAAAAGTTTTCGGATATCGTCAAGAGAATCAATTTCGAAAACACGTTTGACGATTGCTTCGACGTCGCGCAGATAAATAGTTTTCGAATCGTCGCGAGACTGTTTTTCGCGCTCTTTTGTTATGGCGCGCGAAACCGCTGAAATTTCACCTTCGATTTTGCCAAGCTCGCGAACCACACCGTCTTTTTCGCCGCGCGCCGTTTGCAAAGCCTGTTCAAGAGCGATAACTTCCCTGCTTGCCGCATCGGCATTTTTCGACTGCGACAAAATAGTTTTGGCATGCGTCAAATCAGCGTCAAGTTTCGCCAACTCCGTCGCGGGTGCAGCTTTCTCGCCAGCCAGCCGCGCTTTCTCATACTTTATATATGCCTCCTCGCGCGACAAATAGTCTCGGTACAATGTTTTGAGCGACCCGCGCATTTCCTCGACTTTTTCCACTTTCTCGACCTGCTTTTTCAAAAATTTCAAATGCGGAGCGATTTCGCGACGGAGGGATTCAACCGATTTCATATTTTCCTCTGTTTTCGCAAGCTTGCGTTCGCTTTCCGCTTTTTTGTATTGATAGATTTTCAACCCGAGGGCGTCCTCGATCATCTCGCGTCGCTCGCGGATATTCGCGTTCAAAATGCGGTCGGCTTCGCCCTGGGAAATAATGTGATGGCCCGATGCGCCAATGTGCGCGCCTGACAGCAATTCGGCGATATCCTTCAAACGCACAAGTGAGCCATTTATGAAATACTCATTTGAGCTGTCGCGATGAACCACGCGTTCAATCACAACTTCGTCGAAATCGATGTTGAGCATGCGCTTCGAATTGTCGAAAACGGCCTTAACGCCGGCGAGATTCGGCCGCGATCCGCCACCGCTTCCGCCCGGCCCCGTACCTGCACCGCCGTTGAAAATGAGGTCCTCGCCGCGCTTGCCGCGCAATGATTTTATCGATTGCTCTCCCAATACAAACCGAAAAGCCTCGGCCACGTTTGATTTGCCCGAACCATTCGGCCCGACCACACCCGTAATCGGCGTATTAAAAGAAAGCGCCGCCTTTTTGGCGAACGATTTGAAGCCGGTAATCTCCAGGGACTTGAGATGCATGGCTCTATTGTAACATGCGCAAACTAAACAAAACCAGTTATGAAGAAGTGATAAAAAGTTCTAAAGAAATAATAAAGTTTTTGTGAAAAATATGCTTGCATTTTTTTTCGGGCATGAGAACATATACACATGAACGCAACTCTGCCACAACCAAAAAAGAAAATGACAATCGACGACCTCGCCGCCATGTTGAAACGGCAATTTGATTTTGTGGACAAAAGATTTGACGCAATCGATGAAAGATTTGCCCGACTAGAATTACGTTTTGAAAAAATCGATGAGATTGTATTACAAGATCATCGACCACGCATCTATGCATTGGAAAAAGAAGCCGGCTTTTGGTAGGTTACCACCCTTTCGCCTCTAATGCCTTCTCGGCGGCCTTCTGTTCGGCCTCCTGTTTTGACGGGCCGGAACCGGTGGCAATCTGGACGGAACCGAGAAAAATGCCGAGAGTAAACTGTTTGTCGTGGTCGGGGCCCGATTCCTTGAGCGTTTTGTAGGAAGGCGTCTGCCCTGTCATTTCCTGGGCTTTTTCTTGGAAGCGGCTTTTGGCGTCGAGCCATAATTTTTTGCTGACGATTTCATCGATGTCGATGACTTCGAGCAAATGCCGCGAAACAAAATTCGCAGCCGCTGAATATCCCTGATCGACATAGACTGCGCCGATGATTGCCTCGACGGTATCGGCCCAAATAATAGAACGCGCGCGGCCCTTGTCCTTCTCCTCGCCTTTCGACAGAAGCAAATAGTCGTTAATGCCGAGCGTTTCGGCGATGCGCACCAGAGAAACCGTGTTTACGAGAGCGGCGCGGTACGAAGTCATGTCGCCTTCATTTTTATTCGGATATTTTTTAAAGAGAAAATAGGTAACAACCAATTCCAAAACCGCGTCTCCCAAAAATTCGAGGCGCTCATTATGTTCCAAACCCGCGCCCTTATTTTCATTCAAATATGAGCGGTGTGTAAATGCTGTTTTCAGCACATTAATGTCGTCGAACCGGACGCCGATATGTTTGGCAAAAGTCTCAAATTGTGGAAGTTTTTTCGGCATTTTTTGTTATGCTCCGGCTATTTTGCAGTAACCGCATCCTTCGCGGCCAAAATCTGGATGGCTTTGGTCACGATCGGCAAAATGTCATTATAAAAATTCAAATCAAGAATGTCGGCGAGTTTGAACCATTTTCCGTCGTCGAGGCCGGGTTTTTTCGCCAACTTAATTTCGTCAAAAGCAGACTCAGCCAAAAAGTAGTGCACTTGTTTTCGGAGTTTGCCTTTTTCCGGATCGCTGGCGATGTATTCATTATTTCCGAGATCCTCGATGATTTTCACGTCGAGCCCCATTTCTTCCTTTACCTTTGCGACGGTGCCCTCGCGAACATCAATACCTTCAGGAATTTTTCCCTTAGAAAGAGTCCAATGCCCGAAAATATCGTGGACAAAGCCGAGATAGATTTCGCCGGTTTTGGCGCCTTTCTCGCGCGCGAAAACCACCGCTCCGCCCAGATTCTGAATCGGCATCTGGTCATATGGAACGTCCTCGATATGTACACGCTTCTTTTTCGGAGCGGTTTCATCCTTGCCCGGCTCGCCCAATTCCTTGTAAACCGAACCCAAAACGCCGTTGACGAATTTGCCGCTGTTTTCGCCGCCGAATGTTTTCGCCAATTCTATGGCTTCATTGATGGCTACTTTTGCTGGCACTTCTTTTCTATCGGAAAAAATGAGCTCAAACAAACCGAGACGCAAAATATTGCGGTCAACAATTGAAATCTTGTCGATCGGCCAGTCCGGAGCGGCTTTTGCGATGATCAAATCGAGCTCTTTCTGCTTCGCCAAAATATTGCCCATGAGCTCCTCCATAAACGACAAATCCCCCATTCCGGGAGCGAATTCCTTTGCATTGCGGTCGATGATGACCTTCGGGTCGGCGTTTTTTGCAACGTTTGAGACACCGGCTTTTCCGCCGCGAAAATCCCATTCGAAGAGAGACTGCACGACGACTGATCTTGAAAGGTGTCTATTTGCCATGTATTTGTTTTTCTAAAAAGAGCTTGCGATTTTTCCTTATTTTCCTGAAATTCTGCCGGACTTTTTGCTATTTTGTTTCCGGAGTAACTTCTGTCTTAATATTAATGACCTTCTTGCCGCGATACATACCGGTCACGAGATCGGCGCGATGCCGCTGGTGGACTGCACCTGTTTTCGTATCAGTAGTAAGGCGCGTCGCATCAAGCGCGTGATGCGATCGGCGGTTGTCCCGGTGAGCCCGGGTTGCTCTCATTCGATTTACCATAGTCAAAACATAATAACCCAAAGGCCGGTTTTTTGCAAGAACCCCTAATGTACGCCACAATTTATACGTCACTAATGTCCAAGATTATACAAACCCGCAATCTCGGCCGCCGACAGGGTGCGGTTGTAGATGCGGACGTCGTCTATGGAACCTTGGAAGTAATTATTGCCATCATGTTGATTTCTTGCAATGCCGATATAAGTTCCACCAGCAACAGACACATTTGGAGTGGAAGAACCAGCAAATCGTCCATCGACATACAGCGACTCGTTGGTGTTTCCGACGAATGTGATAACAGCATTGTGCCATTTTCCATCATTATATATACTAGCCGTGAAAAAACTGGGTGCACTGCTTCCATTCCAACAATCCGCCCCAACCGAACCATTATTTACAGCTAAATCAACATTGGCATTATTTGCCGAGTTTTGAAGGGAAAAAGCAACGCTATTAGCGGTAGATTTTGTCTTGAACCATTCTGAAATAGTCGCCGAAGAATATGTAAGGGAAGAATTGACGACAACATACTGACTCGTCCCATTGAAACTCAATGCCTGGCCGATCTTGCCTTGCGTGGGCGACGTCGTCTGACTCATATTAGTGAGCGTGCCTGTATTGCCGTTGCCGCTCTTGTCGATAGCCGTCGCGGCTGTAGCGCTGGTCCAAGGAGTCTCCTTGCCATCGAACGTCCAATATCCGGCGAGGCCGCTTCCAAGGCTTGAGCCGTTTTGGAGGGATGTGGCAGGGGCGTTGACATGCGTGCCGGCGCTCAAATTGTAAAGCTGTTTTACTTCGCTCGCCGACAAGGCGCGGTTGTAGATGCGGACATCGTCCAGAGAACCGTTGAGATCCGAATTGCTATCGCGGTAATTGTAGCCGGCGATCCAGTCGGCCGTGCCATAGGTGATATTGAGCGATGCGGTTTTCGTGCCATCGGCCGCGCCATCCAGATAATATGTTCCCGCGGTGCCGCTCTTAGTGAAGCACACATCATGCCATTTTCCATCATTGACCGAGGTGTTGCTTGATCCACTGGCATTGGTAAATCCAAATGATGAGCCGTTGTAATCCCAAAACAACTGTTTGTTCCCCGTTATCACATATATGCCTTCATTTGTGACATTTGAAGGATTACGGTTGATGTTCATGATGTACTGGTCGCCTGTGGCCGAAGTATTGACCCACGAACAGATAGTCATGTTTGAAGACGGTGGATTGGAAAATGTCGCCGTACGCACATAACTGTTGCTCCCATTAAACTTTAACGCCTGGCCAATCTTGCCGGGGACAGGCGAGGTACTCTGACTCATATTAGTGAGCGTGCCGGTATTGCCGTTGCCGCTCTTGTCTATGGCGGTGGCGGCGGTGGCTGATGTCCATGGGGTATCCTTGCCGTCGAACGTCCAATATCCGACGAGGCCGGAAGAAAGCGACGATCCGTTCTGGAGAGACGTGCCCGGAGCGTTCGTGAACGCGGTGCCTTGTTTGTAGAGATTGGTGATCTCGGTCGCGGAGAGGGCGCGGCTGTAGACGCGGAAATCATCAATCGACCCAGTAAAAAAAGTAGGTTGATTTCTATGACCGATTTGAAGCGTATCCGCAGTATCGGATGTAAATGTCCCTCCGACGGTATTGTTAGATAATACTCCATCGGTGTAAATTGTGCATGTGCTGTTAGCAACAGTGGTGCTTGTTGAGGCCACCGCCGTCAAAAGATGCCAATTACCATCATCCACAAGTTTAGCAGTCTGGCATGTCATTGAACTTGGCTTTCCCAAAAACTGCCAACCAGATGCTCCCGTAGTCTGTATTTCCCATCCCGCCTGACAGCCTCCTGCAGAACACCCGCCCTTGCTAGCGACTTGAATAGTGCCGGTATTCGTCGTCTTTACCCAGACGGAAACGGTGAACTTGGCATTTGAATATATGTCAGTCGTCCAGTTTGTATCGACCCATTGTGTTGACCCATTGAAGTTGAGAGCCTGCCCAATTTTTCCAAAAACCGACGACGGAGAGCTCACAAGCGTGCCGTTGTGTCGATTCCCACTTGAGTCGTGCGCCACGGTTCCCGTCGCTTCGTTGAGAGTCCACCAACCGGCAAGGCCATTTTGCGACACCTGATTGTCGGTGGTGGCGGCAAAAGCGGAGGAAGCGCACGCCATATACGCGCAGAAACAGATGATCATCGATGCCGTTATTTTTATTTGACTGAAATTTTTCATATTTTTGTATTTTTAATTCCCTCCCGAATCGTCGGTCGATGAGGCGACGGAGTCATTGCCCGATGTTGGATTGCTTAGTGTCGGCGTTGGAGCGACGGTTGGGCTCGAACTTGCCGTCACGATAGGCGACGATGATGAAATAACAGGAGTGGTTATTGATGGAGTCGTCGAAGAAGTCGGCGTACTTGAAGCGGCAGGCGCGGTTGTCACGCTCGACACGTCCGACACGGTTGACGAAGCCATAATTGAAGTTGTCGTCGAATCAGAACCGGAATCAATTGTTGAAACAGGCGCGGATGGTGGCGGCGTCGGAGTCGTGACGGGAGCCGTTGATGGAGCATCCGGAACGGTCATCATAGTTGGAGTGCTTGAAGCAGTCGACGAACAGGTTCCGAGGACCTTCGCAAATTCACCCTCGACGAGCCGCACGCAATACATGTATCCCGTCGCCTGATCCGTCATTTGCAAACCGTCTGAAATGCTTGCCGTCTGGGTCGTCAAACTCTGCGTTTCGAGAGTCTGCGTCTGGACATCGTTTGAAATGACTATGCTTGCCGACATTTTATTGACGACCCAGCTTCCCGCGGAATTGATTGCCTGACCGCTCGACTGGAGCATTGCGATAACTGCATTCGCAATTGTTTGAATAAATGAATCCGAAGTCGAAAGCGTCGCCGCGGTCGATGAAGCGATATCCGCCGACGTCGAAGCGAGCGACGCAGTCAATTGTGCGGTTGAAAGTGTCAAAGCCGAAACCTGCGCAGAAAGTGTCGTCGTGGCATTTGCCAAGGCGAGCGAGTAGGCCTGTAACTGCGCGGAGAGCGACGCCAACGTCGTCGAAGCTTGGACCGTACTCGAAGACGTCGTCATGATTTCTCCCTGCTGAGCCTGAACGGCCTTCACCAACGGCGCGATGATACCCTGATAATTCAAGTAATATGTCTGATCCGGCGTCAAATATGTCGACGTAGTCGTGCCGACGAGATTCGGCGCGAATTTATCAACCTGCTGGGCGATAAATCCGAACTGTTCCTGCATCGAATTCGTACCCGGAATCGAAGGATCCTTCCAATAGAACGAAACCGGATTTAAGCTGTTGATCAAATTGAGCGAATCCGCGGCGTCAAGATCCGTGATATTTGTTTTGAGGCGTTGGTCAGAGAATGAGACCTCGCAGTACACCGTACCGCTCGCCGTCGTGCCGAGACCTCCGCTTCCGCCGTTGCAACCCTTGACGCTTTCATCCGTGACGTTTCCTCCGACGTCAAGGGCGGATCCCGGCGTCGATGTGCCGATGCCGACGAAACCGCTGTTCAATACAGTAAAGAGACTCGACGAAGCATACGACAGAACCGAAAAGCCCGGCTCGGTCGAAGTCGCCCAAACAGTCAATGTAGCATTCGGCGCGGTACTGCTGCCAATGTTGACGCTCGGCGTGAGGATGTTTCCTTGTCCGTCAGCCGTACCGAATATTGTCAGCACGGGATTGCCGTTTAGGTTCGCACTGTACGATTCGATCGTGCCCGTCGCCGAAGCGGTCGTGATCGGCAGATCGACCCACGACACTTGACCCGCGTCCATATCGAACGACATGTTACCCATTTGAAGGTTCTGGATTGACGTCGCGGTCGAAGAGAGGTCGTACGTCAAACCTCCGTTCCCCACCACCAAGCCGCCGGAAATTGTCGACGTCGCCGTCGTCGATGCCGCAATGAGATTGTTCGCGCTGAAACTTCCGGTAAATAATCCGTTACCGACAGCTTCAAGTGCGCTGAACGGCGTCGAGCTTCCAATTCCCACATTCCCATTCGATAAAACAGTGAGAAGTGAAGACGTCGCGCCTGCAGTTGAAGTTGTCGAAGCAATGGTGAATATCGGAGTGGTGGATCCGTAGGTACCAAGAACGAAAAACTTGGAATATGGGGTCGAAGTTCCGATTGATATTCGGTCAGTGGACGTGGCGTTGTATATCGTCTGGTTGCCGATCGTCCACGCGGAATTGCCGAAAGTAAAACCAAGGGATGAAGTCGAGGTTGTGCCGACCAAACCGTTCGTTGCCCAGAGGAGGCCGTTGAGATTTGAAGCGAGCTGGGTGGCGCCGCTGATCGAGATGTTGCCGGCAAATGTCGACGTACCGGTTGAGGTCGCGATGATCGTTCCGAACGTTCCGATTCCGGCCAGGAGATTCGAGCCGGTGGTAAGGGTTGTGGACGCGCTGGAATTTGAGAAAAAGTTGGGGCCTCCCGAGGAAGTCGTAGCAATAACGTTACCATTTGCGTCAACGGCGAGTACGGTCGACGAGAGGTTGGTCAATTTAATTCCCGTCAACGTCGACGTCGCGGTTATTTGAGCAGTGCCCGCGACCGAGAGGAGCGAGCCGGGAGTCGATGTGCCGATGCCAACTTTGCCGCTCGAAGAAGCCAGAAGGATATTTCCTGCTGCAGAGCCGGACCCGATTGCCCCCGGATTCAAAGTTATATTGCCTCCGGGAGTTGAAGTACCCGCTGAAGCTCCGCTTCCCGCAGTGAACGTCAACGAGCCGGCAGTACCAGCTGTGGCACTACCTCCCCCCGTACCAGCATTTCCCGCCGTAAATGAGATCGAACCGCCGTTACCTCCTCCACCGCCACTGTTTACCCCATTGCTGCCATTACCGGATGACAAGATCAGGGAGCCTCCATGGTTACCATTTCCACCACTGCCACCGTTGGCCCCTCCGTTTCCCGATCTGATGACGACTGTTCCTCCAGTTGCCAAACCGGCCCCGCCAGCCCCCGATCCCGTATCACCACCCACAAGCGTAATGCCCCCGCCAGAACCGAACGTACTGCCGCTATAGCCTCCAGTACCTCCATAGACCGCAAGACCGTCGGTTCCATTTCCAGAACCGCTTCCATTCGCAGCATTCACAGACAAGGCAGCAAACGGAGAAGTGGAACCGATTCCCACATTCCCCCCAAACGTCGCCGCATTGGCAAACGTGCTCGTCCCCGTCGTACTCGTCGCATTGATTGTTCCGAACGTTCCGGTTAAAGCGGTGAGTATTGAACCGGTGGTGAGAGACGTCGTGGCGGAGGAATTGGTGAAGTAGTTGACACCCCCCGCGGAAGTCGTGGCGATGACGTTGCCCGATGGGTCAACCGCAAGAAAAGTACTTGCAAGATTTGATATATTCAGTCCTTGTGTCGTTGTTGTGCCGATGACTGATAAAGCGGTTGCTGGGGTTGTTGTGCCGATGCCGACGTTGCCGTTACTGCTTCCATAAATGAAATTACCTATATTTAATTGATTTGAACCAGTGGTGGAAGCAACATCTACACTATAACCAATCACGATATTTCCACTACCCGCCGTTTGGTTGAATCCAGCCGCCTGCCCAAGAAATACATTGTTTCCTGAGGCGCCAAGTAGATTAAACCCAGCATTTCTTCCTACAGCCGTATTGTTTGAACCAGTCGTTAAATTGTATAGACAATTAAATCCGATACATGTATTGCTAAGTCCTAAAGTGGTACTGTGCATTGAAGCTGACCCAATTACGGTATTACCACCACCAGCGGCTCCGATAAACGAGGGCATAGAGCCATTTCCAATGGCTGTGTTGTCATTTGATGAGGTTGCGTCAAATAATGCCCCATTTCCTATAGCCGTATTATTACTACCAGAAGTATTGACTGGAAGTGAATACCTTCCAATTGCAGTATTGAATTGACCCGTTGATAATGCATTTAACGCATTTTGTCCAAACCCTGTATTATATTGCCCTGTTGCAGTTGTATTTCCACTACTGCCACCAAAATAAAAGTTTTGAAGCGTCGTGCTAGCTGTGATAGTTCTTGTTCCGTTAAAATCTATATACGAAGTGTTTCCCGAAACCCTGATATTTCCATTGACATCAAGTGCTTGGGCTGGTGCCGTCGTCCCAATGCCGACGTTGCCGCCGAAATAATTCGTCGCTGATGTGTTTGTGGCATTCACCGTACCGAATGTTCCTGTGAGAGCAGTCAAGATTGAACCGGTGGTGAGAGACGTCGTGGCGGAGGAATTGGTGAAGTAGTTGAAAATACCAAGTGAGGATGATGACGTCGTCCCGACAACGCCATTAGTTGCGAAGAGAATTCCGTTTAATGACGAAGCGAGGTTTGTCTGACCGTTAACCGTCAATGCGCCGGTCGCCGTCAGGTTGCCGCCGAACAAACTGTTCCCTCCGACCGAAAAAAGAGCGCCCGGGGTTGAACTCCCGACACCCACGTTGCCGCTCGGCAAAACAGTCAAAAATGAAGCGCCGGATGACGAGGCGACGGTGAACAATGTCGTGGTGGCGTTGGTCGTCGAACCTTCGACGGAGAGAAGTGAACCGGGTGTTGACGAGCCGATGCCGACGTTTCCGTTGGACAAGAGGGCAAACACGCTCTGCGAGGCCGCACCGAAAAATTCCGCTATTTTGCCGGCGCCGGTCTGAAGAATATTCAAAAATGTCGAGGCTGAACTCGTCGAATTCTGCTGGTCGTTGCGGATGAACTGCTTATCTGAAACTCCGTTCAAGGTCAATGCGACCGTCGAAGTTCCCGCAAACATTGCCGCGGGCACCGCGCCCAAAATTTTTCGCGGCGTCATTTCGCCGTCGTATGAAGGTGTCGAGCCCGTACCCCCGATGTTCACGCCCAAATACAACGTCTGATTAAAATTTACATTCGTAAACGGCGTCGTCGATCCGAGCATCACGCTGAACAATCCATTCGTGATCGTCACGCGCTGATCCGTTCCCGATCCGGTACAGGTCGTTCCGTTGTTTGTCGAAAAACAATCCGTCTCCGTCCAAATCGAAGCGCCTCCGGTTGGAACCGTGTACAAATTAAATTGGACATTGTAATTTCCGTTCGTCACCGCGACGCCCGACGGAGTGGTCAGTCGTCCTTGATAATTTATTTGGTTGTTGAAAGCCGCATGCGCGACATCGGTGGGAAGAGTAGCCCCGACTGCCAGTCCGAGTCCGACGAAGAAAATAATTGTGAAAAATAATTTCTTCATGTTATTGGCCGATGGTTGGGAACGGCTGGGCGATATTTGAAGGATTGTTTTCAAGGCCAGCCGTCGGATCGACCGTGTCCGAGAGGCTCGTATTCACCGGCATTGAATCCGGTATGTCCTTTGCAATCACTCCGCTGTACATTTCGTACATGCCGAGGGCGACCGCCGCCAAACAGAACGCCATGCAGAACATGAACCAGAAAAAAACAACTTTTATGTCGCTGAAAAAGACTTTTTGGGCCGGCGCAAAGTGTTGCGTCGTGAAGTATTCCTGGACCTCGCTTTTGCTCACAAACCAGTTTTTCCCAACTTTTCTGCCCTTGACCTTATTTGACCTAACGAGCGCACCAATGTAGTCCGGATGATACCCGGAAATCGACCCCGCTTCCTTTAATGTTATAAAATCGTCAAATATGGCCATGTTGAGAGCTTATTTGGAAATCTCGAGTAACTCGAGATTTTATTTAAAGCCCTAGAAACCTACACTTCAATTATATCATTAAAATGGCAAAAACTGGGGATAACTCTGTGGGTAAATTAAGGATAAAAAGGTATAAACTGTGCGTAAAATTCCAAAAACTACTCGTTTTTCAAATTAAGCACCAAGAGGAGAATTATTAAAATAATAATCAGTTCAAAAAGCATAAACAGGACCGGCAGAGTGGTGCATAGAAAATTATTACTGACATATGTCTGAAAAAGATAGCTGAACATGTTTTGCGGGACAAATGGAGGGGTCGGACCGGTCGCGATAAACGTTCCGGTGACGCGAACCCCGCTTCCCCACTGCAAAAAGTTTATTTCAAACGGAGTCGGACCGGTGGGAAGGATTGCCGGAATGAAAGCTTCGAGCGATCCGTCATTTAATTTTTCAAAAATAAATGTCTGCTCCGCCGCAGTTCCCTCCGCGACCGTGATCGTCGTTTCTTCCGTATTTTTCGGAACTATTGACGCCGGAATTTCGACGAGCGTCGGCAGGTCGGCTTCAACCGTGACCGTCGAATTTATTTCCGGTATTAATTTGTTGTTTTGAATAAAATTAATCAGGGAAAGAATCGATGAAGTCATTCCCGGCGTACCTCCGCCGAAAATCGGCGTGGATGTCGCGGGCGCCCCGGAAACGAACGGCAAACCGTATTCCAAAAGAGTTCCCGACGAATGCGCGCCCTCCGTATTGAACGCGAACGCGGAATAATAATATTCCTGTCCGGGAATCGCGCTCGTGTCCAAAACTTCTTCCTCCGGACCCTGATAGACGAGATACCCTTCGTTCGGATCGCGTGGGAAAAATCGCGTGCCGCGGGTAATCACGACGTAATCGAAATCGGGCTCGAACGGATTGACCCAGGTCAGCAAAATATTTCCACCGAACGAAACTTGTCCGGCAAAATCGGTGACGTTGAGCGGGATGCTGTTGGAAATCGGCAATGTCCTGAAAGGATATGTAGTGTAAATGACCTGCCCGTACTGGTCCGCTGCGCCGATGACCAAAACATAGTCCGTATCAGGCGCCAGATTATCCAATTCGACCGAATGAGGGATGGAATAAGCCGTTTCCGAGCCGGAACC
The DNA here is from genome assembly GCA_003151615.1 of Candidatus Tayloriibacteriota bacterium. Classification (GTDB taxonomy): domain Bacteria; phylum Patescibacteriota; class Minisyncoccia; order Phycocordibacterales; family PALSA-1337; genus PALSA-1337. The sequence continues at coordinate 25,830 of PLXZ01000005.1, forward strand.
GCTTGCCCCGTCGGCATTAAGGCCCCAGCTCATGCTCGAAATCGACGGCAAGCTGGTATACCAGTTTATGACGGCGCTCGAAGTGCCCGTTTCCGATGAAAAATCCTCGAAAAAGAACTGCGAAGGGCCCGACGGAGAGGCTATCGGCTGGGTCGGCGGGGTGTTTGGCGGCGGTGGCGGCGTTGAATTGAGATTGAACGTGGCGGTAATGACTTCAGTTGTCGTTGCGGTGCAGGTGCCGGTTCCGGGACAAACCGCCGGATCTCCTCCCACGCTCCATCCGAAAAAAGTCGAACCCGGATCCGCGACAGCTATCAAAACGGTCGTACTTGCGTTGGGAATATTATTTTCAAAACAAGTCGACCCGCAAATAATATTTCCGTCTGAACTTGTGACTGTACCCGAACCGGTGCCATTTTTAATGATGGAAATGCTGTAGGTCGTAGTACTTACCGGATTCAGAACCGTGAGCGTGATGACGGTTTCGCTCTGCGCGGTCTGCGCGTGAGCCGCCGAAATGCCGGCCATGCCAATAACGCCGGCAAGTGCCACACAAACCATTGCACACACCATCGCGCGAGCCGGCGCGAAAAGATAGCGTCGGAATGTTGAATGAGATGTTGAACGCGGGGTTTCGTATGCTCGTTTAAACATCACATCATGCAAATGCGAATTTAATATTTTCTTCATATAAAAAATGGCTCTAAATCGAGGTTGAAATTTTCGCATTCGCATTTGCACGATGTTGAAGAAAAAAGATTGTTCGCCATAATGAATAATGACGTCAATTATACTACAAACACACTTCGGCGAGTTCTCGTTTTAGAGGGTAATCGCCGTCACGGTGATCGTCGCTGTGTATGTTCCCGCGTCCTGCAGCTTTGCGCTTCCCTCTTTTGCCTCGACATCCAGGGTCGTCACCGTTCCTGTCGCGCTGTTCGGCAAGGATGACTGGGCTATTATTTTCGGCGACGTTGAAAAACTGTCCCAGCAGGCGAAAGCCGTATTGTTCGAACCTATGTTGCAGGCCGATCCGTTGTTGATGTATTTTTCCACCGCGTCGGCGCTGTTGACGCTGAAGCCGAACGCCGACGTGTTTGAAGCTATGGCAAAGGCGTAGTCGGGCGTTGGGCTCGATACCGGCGTGTAATCGGAAAAATATGAGCCAGCGGCCGTTTGCATGGCCGGAGATGAGCTTGCCTGAACGGAAAGCGAATACCCTGCCGGATTGTCCGTTACGATATTGATGGCCAGGGTTCCCGTCGCCGTTGCGCTTCCCAAGCCGCTTATGTGTCCGAGGTTAAGCGGCGACAACGTTCCAATCGAAATGTACGAAGTGTACATCTGCTGATAGCCGGCGCTCAGGAAATAATTGGTGCTCGACGAATTTCCCGTGGCCATTTCCCCGGCCGTATCCTGCTCCTGATATGACGTGCTCGTCGAATAGTCTCCGCCGAAATTGATGGAATTAATCGTGATCGTGTAGGAAGGACTTGTCATTTCATTTGCCGAAAGATTGGCGTAATTATAAAGTTGCAGAACGTCCGTCGCCGACAATGCGCGATTGTACATGTGCACATCGTCGACTGTTCCGGGAAAATAGTCGCCGGCATATGCCTGGTTGCGCCCGATATTAACGTCAACTCCCGAAGCGGCAATAGACCCGGTAAGTGTGCTGGAAGCCACCTGTACGCCGTTGATATATGCATACACATGACTGCCGTCGTAGACTCCGGTATAGAGATACCATTTGCCGTTTACCAATTGCTGGCTCCATGTCGCTCGGCCTTCGGCAGAACCGTTGCCGACGTCGAAAAATCCCGTAGCACCGCCGTTGTTGTACATGAGCTGAAAACCTTTGTTGTCCGAGTCAGTATGGTCATTGGCCACGATGCGGGGATTGTCGCCCGCGCCTACGTTGCTCGGCTTTATCCACGCCGATACGGTAATTGCCGAATAGTTGACTGTCATTGCTGGCACGTCAAAGTATTGGCTCGTTCCATTGAATGAAAGCGCATAAGGGCCGATTTCCCCTGCGACATAGGAAGGAGTACTCACCGAGGTTCCCGTATTCGCGGATCCGGAATAATCGATCACGTTGGAGCCGGCGCCTTCATCCATTTTCCACCAACCGACGAGCCCAGTCGAAATGTCGGCGTGCGCGCTGACGAAAGGCACGGCGAAGAAAACTACCGACAAAAATAATGGGACTGCTTTTTTCATCATTCAAGAAATATTACTTTCTACCGCGCTATTTCTTCCGTCTGAATTCGAACCGGGTGAATATGAAGTAGACGAAGAGGGCTATGACAATGAGACCGGCAAGTATCGGCGCGACAATTTTCCATGGCAACACCCAATACGTTATCGTCTTCGTGTCAACCAATCCTCCGTAGCCGCGGTTCAACTGCAATGTCGCGGTGTATCTGCCAAATCTGAAATCGGTGTCGGGCCAATTGACTGTCAAATACCGCAACGAATCAGGGAGAGCGAAGAACGCGTTCACCGGAATGTCGGCGACGTCCCTTCCAATCATGTTAGTCACGTGGATTTCTCCGTACGGAACGAGGTATTCGTTGCCCGTGTTGTTGAAGAGCACTTTGAAGCCGTCAGGCGACTGTGAGTAGATCCATTGCGGAGTGTTGACGCGGAAATCGGAAACGGAACCGCTCGATGAAGCCACGCCCGCAACCTTTATGAAAAAGAGGACTGCCACCCGTGAAATGATGCGCGTGGTTGCCCCGTTGGCCGCCGTATTGATGTTGACTTGAGGCTCGTCGGAAACGATGACGGCGCTAAAATAACCGCCCGGTGCTATATTTTTTGGAACAGTCACGGTGACCGGCAAATCGATTCGGTCGCCGAAATTAAGCGAAAAAGCCGGTACGGCCGGAGTGATGTTGTCTTTGAACGACCACGGGCTTGCCTTGTCGCCGAGCAAAATCACCGGCTGGTCTTCGGTCTGCGACCCCTGGAAATCTTCGACTGATACGTTAAATTTTGTCGGCTTGCTTATGCGGCTGGTGACGGAAATGTCCTTCGTCACAGTGTCGCCCGGATTGACGTCGATTTCAATTTTGCCCGGCTCGACAATAAAGTCATTTTTATCGTCGACGCTCAGGTTTGTTATCTGCGGTTTAACGCCGGTCGGAAGGCTCGCTGTTGAAGACGAATTTACGGTAACGCCTGAAGATGTTCCCAACACCGGTCCGTTCTGCTGGGCCTCGGCAATGGAAAAAGCCCCGACAAAAAAACAAACAGCTGTGAGCGCGCTGGTCAGAATCTGTACGCCTCTGACTAATGTCTTTTTCTTGCTCATGATTGATTATAGGGCTGTCGCAGTCGCAACGATGGTTGCCTGATACGTCCCCGAAGGGATGAAGAAATTGTTCTGTTCAGCCGCATAGCAGACCGTTGTGGCCGTTCCGGCAAATGTCGTAGTAGCGGCACGGGTAGCTACCGTAACCGGACTTGTCGTGAAGCCCTTGTATTTAAGGACGGTTGAAGTTGCATTGCCGTTTGTGCCTCCGCTGCAGGATGAAGTGGCATTTCCCCATGTCGAAGTCGCTGTGTCGCCTCCGAATGCCGAGTACCCGAACGCTGCGCCGTTGACGACGCTCCACGTGTTCGGCGCGCCGGTCTGGTAGTCAGCAATCGTCGCGCTGGTTGTCGTTGCCTGCATAGCTGGAGTCGAAGTGGCGTTGAGGGCGAGCGTGTAGCCGTTTACGTCGTTGGTAACGACGGTCCAGGTGGTGGTGCCGACGGCGCTGTTCTGCGCGACGCCGATGTGCGTGCTCATGCTTGAGTTTGCCGGAGCACTGATTGAAATGCCGGTATCAACATTGAGGGTAATAACGACGCTCGAAGTCGCCGTCGTTACCGCATAGGCATTCTGAGGCGAGGAAAACGAAACCGATGCCGCGAATACTGTCACCAAAACAAAAATTCCCGAAGCGCCAAGGAATGAAAGAACTCCATACCAAACTTTTTGCGTGCGGATCATTTTTTAGTAGTATTAAATAATAGAGGTAGTGGGCAAGCTCAACGGATGTATAATAGCACCATGCCGTAGGACTGACAAACCCTTTGAAGCCGCGCATGGGGATAAACCTGTGGATAAATATAAAGCAAAAATGATAATTGGAATTGACGAAGTCGGACGAGGACCTCTTGCCGGTCCCTTGGCCGTGGGTGTTTTTGTAATTAAATCGGCCCGAAAAAGCGTCGACGAAAAACAAATTGCGAAATTATTTCGCGGCGTGAAGGAATCGAAGCAATTGTCCGAAGCCCGGCGCGAAGAATGGTTTGCCGTCATCGAAACCGCGCGCAACGCCGGCCTCGTCGATTTTTCCGTTCAGTTTCAAAGCGAAAAAAATATCGATTCGCGCGGCCTGACTCGAACTATCGATAAGGCGATATCATCGGCGCTTCGCGCCGTCAACGCTTCAAAAAACTCTCTCATCCTCCTCGACGGCGGATTGCGCGCGCCGGCGCATTTTACAAACCAAAAAACAATCATTCGCGGCGACGAGAAAAAAATCGTCATCGCCCTTGCCTCGATCTGCGCGAAAGTCCTGCGCGATCGGCGGATGCGCGCGTTCGCAAAAAAATATCCACGCTACAGTTTTGAAATCCACAAAGGCTACGGCACCCGCGCGCACATCGCCGCAATCCGCAAACACGGTCCGTGTCCCATTCATCGCCGCAGTTTTCTTAGAACAGTTCTGGCAAAAATTTAGGCAAGTTCATATTTTTCGTCAACGCGCCGGATCAATTGTGTTTTTTCAAATGTTGCGAGCGTCCGATAGAGCGTCGCAGGATTCGGCAAAACATCGGGATATAAAGTCGCCCGAGGAAGCCGTTTAAAAAGCAACGCCCGTATTTCTTCAATCGAAACTGGTTCGGTTTTCTGTCGAAAAATATCGAGGACCGCCAGACGGTATGGAGTCCTCTTCAATCTGCACGCAAAAAGCGTTACCGAGCTGTCAAAACCCCTCGTCATCGCTATCCTCATTTTCTTTTTTTCTTCCAGCGTTTTCATGATATTACACTAGATAGTACTTTAATTTTAAAATTTTGTTTCAGAGAAAATAGATCGAAGATACTGGAATGAAAGGTGCCGTGTGACTCTCTTTATTTCTTCAACATCATGCAAATGCGAAAAAGTACTTTTTGATGCCAGAAATATGGCTTAAAACCTCGACTCGAAATTTCCGATTCGCATTTGCATGATGTTGATATATTTTTGTTGTGCTAAGGGTTTCCCCTGGGCCACCTTTGCCTTAGCCGTCGACATCCATTTTCTGCTATAATTCGCCCATGCCTTCCCGCTTCGTACATCTCCACACCCACTCGCACTATTCCCTTTTGAATGCCCTGCCGAAAGTCGACCAGCTCGTCGATGAGGCGAAAAAATACGGAATGTCCGCGCTCGCCTTGACCGACGCCGGAAACATGTACGGCACGATTGAATTTTACAAGGAATGCAAAAAAGCCGGAATAAAACCGATCATCGGCGTTGACGCCTACGTTGCCGCACGCACCCGCACCGACATGCAGGCCGGCGTCGACAATCGCCGGACGCGCCTCGTCTTGCTCGCGAAAAACATGACGGGCTACGATAATTTAATGAAGCTCGTGACGCGTTCATATTTGGAAGGCTTCTACTACAAGCCGCGCATCGACCATGAATTAATGGAAGTCCATGCAAAAGACCTCATCGCAATTGCGCCTTCATTTTCGAGCGAAATTTCGCAGGCACTCCGAAATCGCGACTCGGCAAAAGCGCGCGAACTCGTCGCTTTCCACAAAAAAACGTTCGAACATTTCTACATCGAAATCACGCGTCACCCCGAAATCGACGGACACGAATCATTGATGCAGGAGCTCATAAAACTCGCAAAAGAAACCGACACGCCGATTGTCGCCGGACATGATGTCTATTATATACACCCCGACGACAAGGCGGCGCGCGACACGCTCATGCTCGTCAATACTGCGGGCGATGCGACTGACCGAGGAACGGCCGGAACAACCGGGATCGGAGGCGGGGACGACGAGGAAGATTTTTCATTCATTTCTCCGGAACGCGCGGAGGAATTGTTCAGCGACATTCCCGAAGCGATTGAGAACACGGCAAAAATCGCCGAAATGTGTGACGCAAAACTGGAACTTGGAAAATGGGTTTTCCCGAATTATATTTTGGAAAGCGGCCGCACCTACGACGACGAATTGCAATTTCTGGCGAATGAAGGTTTCGCAAAACGAAACGTGCCGAAAACAAAGGAAGCCGTCACGCGCGTCGAATATGAATTGAAAGTCATCCGCGACAAAGGCTACGCTCCGTACTTTCTCGTGGTGTCCGACCTGCTCAAATATGCTCATGACCACGGCATTCTCACCAACATTCGAGGTTCGGTCGCCGGATCTCTCGCGACATATCTGACCGGAATTACGAATGTGAACCCGCTCGAATACAAACTTCCCTTCGAAAGATTTTTGAATCCCGAACGTCCGTCCGCGCCCGACATCGACATGGACTTTGCCGACAACCGTCGCGACGAGATGATCGACTATGTCCGGCAAAAATACGGCCACGACAATGTGGCGCAGATTGGTACTTTTGGAACAATGATGGCCCGCGGTTCCGTGAAGGATGTCACGCGCGCCCTCGGTTTTCCGTATGAAGTCGGCGACCGGATTTCTAAATTGATTCCGCTAGGGGCACAAGGGTTTCCGATGACCATCGACCGCGCCTTGAAAGAAGTCTCCGAACTCCGTTCAATATATGAGAACGAAGCCGACATCAAACGCATCATCGACATGGCAAAAAAAATCGAAGGTTGCGCGCGACACATCTCCGTCCATGCAGCCGGCGTCGTCATCTCGCCAAAACCTCTGACCAATTACACCCCGCTTCAGTACGATACGAAAGGCGAAAAGAAAATCATCACGCAGTATGACATGTACTCGATCGAGGAAGCAGGACTCCTCAAATTCGACTTTCTCGGAATTAAAAATCTTTCCATTTTGGCCGATGCCGTCGACCGCGTAAAAAAGATTGAAGGAATAGACGTCGACATCGAACACATTCCGCTCGACGACAAAAAAACATTTGAAATGCTCGCACGCGGCGAAACGATCGGTTTGTTCCAGCTGAACGGCTCGGGTCTCACGCGATTTCTCGTCGAATTGAAACCGACGACCATCCACGACATCAACGCCATGGTGGCCTTGTATCGTCCCGGACCTCTCGAAAAAATTCCCGACTATATCGAGCGCAAACACGACCCTTCGAAAATCACCTATATGGACCCGCGCATGAAGGACATCCTCGACATGTCCTATGGCGTCATCACGTATCAGGACGATGTGCTCATGGTTGCGATTAAAATGGCCGGATATTCGTGGCTCGAAGCCGATAAACTGCGCAAGGCCATGGGCAAAAAAATTCCCAAGGAAATGGAAGCCGAGAAGGAGAAGCTCATCGCCGGACTCATCAAAAACGGCCTGTCGGAACCAAAAGCGAAAAAAATGTGGCTACTCATCGAGCCGTTCGCCGCGTACGGATTCAACAAAGCCCATGCCGCGAGCTACGGCCGCGTCGCCTACCAGACCGCCTACCTGAAAGCCAACTTCCCCGCTATATATATGTCTGCAGTTCTTTCCGCCGATTCGGGCGACGTCGAAAAAATCGCCGAAACCATCGCCGAATGCAAACGCATAGGCATTCCGATCCTGCCTCCTGACGTCAACGAAAGTTTCAGCCAGTTTACGGTGATCAAGGGCGAAACCGGCAAATCATCAATCATCCGCTTCGGACTCGTGACGATTAAAAATTTCGGTCAAGGCATTGCGACCGCCATCATCGACGAACGCAAAAAAACCGGCAAAGGGACGCAACCGCAAGGCGGCAAATTTAAATCGCTCGCCGACTTCATCGACCGGGTCAAGGACCGAAACTTGAATAAAAAATCGCTTGAAGCCCTCATCAAATCGGGTGCCATGGACAGTTTCGGCTATGACCGCGGCGTTTTGCTCGGCAATATTGAAACCCTGCTCGCCCACAACAAAGAGCGCGACAAGATGCCCGAAAATCAAGACTCACTTTTTGGACTGATGTCGGATACTTCAACCGTTCCGACACTCAAATTAGCCGACGTTCCGAATGCAACGCCTGCAGAAAAATTGGCCTGGGAAAAAGAACTTCTCGGCCTCTACATTTCCGGCCACCCTCTCGAAAAATATCAGGAAGCCATCAACAAACAAGCAATCAATATTGCGAAAATAAAGGCTGCCCCGGAAGAAGCCGAAGAAACAGAAATAAAAAAACCGGTTACGCCAACCGTAAAAACTTTTGGAAGACCTGAACGAAAACCTTCGGATGCCCCGACCATAATCCTCGCCGTCATCGTCGATGAAATCCGCCAAATCATGACGAAAAATAACGAGCCAATGCTCTTCATAAAAGTCAGCGACTTCACCGGCACAATCGAGGCTGTTGTCTTCCCGCGCGTCTACCGCGAATTCCGCACGGCCTTCACTCCCGATTCCTGCATCGCAATAAAAGCCACTGTCTCCGAACGCAATGGCGAAAAAAGCCTCATCATTGAGAAGGTGAAAAAGTTGGCCTAAAACGCATAAAATGCTACAATTTCCGCCATGTCAAAGAATACAAACGACGCAAAACCTGAAAATAAGCCCGAAGAAAACATAAAGGACCGCGACCATAAAAAACTCGGCAAAGAACTCGAGCTTTTCTATATCGACCCTGTTGTCGGCAAAGGCCTCCCCATGTGGCTACCAAAAGGCGCGATCATCCGCCGCGAACTTGAAAAATTCGTCGTTGAAGAAGAAACGAAACGCGGATACGAACATGTTTCGACTCCCGACATTGCCCGTCTCGAACTGTATGAAAAATCGGGACACTACCCGCACTACAAGGATTCCATGTACGCGCCAATTGACATTGACGGCGAAAAATTTATGCTCCGCCCGATGACGTGTCCGCATCATTTCCAGATGTATCTTTCCCAGCCGCGCAGCTACCGCGATTTGCCGATGCGCATTGCCGAATTGGCGAAATTATACCGCTACGAACAGTCCGGAGAATTGATGGGTCTCCAGCGCGTGCGTTCGTTCTGTCTTTCCGACGCGCACATTATATGTGCAAACGAAGAACAAGCCGTCGATGAAATCAGCATGGCCCTCGACCTCATTGAATATGCCTGCGGAGTATTCGGCCTCACATTCGGCGAAAATTATTCATTCCGTTTGTCCCTCGGCGACCGGGCTGCAAACAGTGAAAACAGCGAAAAATATTTTAAAAACGATGCGGCCTGGGAAAAGAGCGAGTCACTCCTGCGTGCACTGATGAAAAAGCGAGGCAAGCCTTTCATCGAAGCGAAAAACGAAGCAGCCTTTTACGGACCGAAAATCGACGTGCAGATGAAAAATGTTAACGGCAAGGAAGACACTGCTTTCACTGTGCAATACGACTTCTGCATGCCGGAACGTTTCGACCTTTCATATATGGGCGAAGACGGCAAAAGCCACCGCGCGTTCGTGGTGCACCGATCTTCCATCGGCGCAATCGAACGCTTCACGGCCTTTCTCATCGAACGCTATGCCGGAAAATTCCCCCTCTGGCTCTCGCCGGTCCAGGCAATGATTATCCCGATTGCCGGCGAACATCATGCCGAAGCAACTGCTGTCAACGACCTTCTCCGCAACCACAATATCCGAACGAAAATGAACCTTTCGACCGACAGCTTCGGAAAGAAAATCCGCGCGGCCAAAACCGAGCACATTCCCTACTTCATAATCATCGGTGACAAGGATCTCGCCGCCGGCAAAGTCACTCTCGAATCCCGCGATCTCGGCCAAATCGGTCAACTTGAAAAGGAAGCCGTTGTCATTCGTTTAGCCGAAGAAATCAAGACGAAGAAGCTCTAGGTTACACGACGCGGCGCGATTTCTTTTGATTGTCCGCCCATAGCTTTAAACATCACCATCATGCAAATGCGAATGCGAAAATCTTGGCTTATATTTAGAGCCATATTTTTTAGTAAAATATTATTAAATTCGCATTTGCATGATGGTTAAGAAAAAGGAGCATCGCTTAGGTTACAGTAGCGAATATCATAAACAAAGCAAAAAGCACCCGTATGGGTGCTTTTTGTTTGCCGAATTTCGGCGTATCGATTAGATCTTATTTTTGTTGAACAACATGTACATAACCGTACCGAAGAGAACGAGGATGATGAGTACCGCTACCCAACCCCATGGAATATTTGAGAGGGAGAAGAGTGAAGCAGCCGACAAACCTGAGTTATTCGTATTAGGAGTTACCGTCGCGCTTCCGGAACCGTTTCCGCCATTGCCGCCCGCACCGATAACAGTGAGAGGAGTACAAGACTGTGAACCTGTCATGCCGTTTGAAGATGTAACGATGACAACTGCCTGCTTGACGCCCGGTGTCGTGTAAGTCGTAGCGACCGATGACTGCGAGCCTGCGAGACCATTCGTGCCTGACCATGCGTACGTGTATGAACCGCTTCCGCCGGTGACTTCAACTGACCATGTCACTGGAGTTCCGACCGGAACATTCGAAGCGCCTGAGGCACAACCGATGGTAAGACCATTCGTATTGTTATTGTTTCCGTTGTAACCGTTTCCGATGAGCACTGAATTCGTACACTGTGCAGTAACCGACTGACCGCTGTTTGAAGTAACTGTTACTTGTGCAGTCTGCTGGCCGTTTGTATTGTAAGTTGCGTTGATCGAAGGGCCTGAACCGTAGAGGTTGCTTGAGCCGTTCCAAACATATGTGTAGTAACCGCTTCCGCCCGTTACGTTCGCTGACCATGTTACCGGCTGGCCGATATTTGCAGAAGTTGTGTTTGCATTACATGTCGCCGCGAGTCCGGTATTGTAATTGTATCCGTTGTTATAGTTATATCCCGTATTGTAGTTTGTAGGATAGCTATTGTAATTGTAAGAAGGAGTCGTGTATGCATAAGTCGGCGTCGTATTATAGTTGTAGTTACCATAATAAGTAGGAGCTGTCGGATAGTTATAAACTATCGGCTGCTGCGGATAAATTGGCTGTGAAATAGGAACGTAACCGCCGCCGATAACCGTAACCGGAACGTTAACATTCACGTTGACGTTGTTGTTATTGGTGCTGTTTGCCGAAGCCGAAGCGGAAGCCGCAGAAGCAGACGATGAATTCGAATTCGTGGAAGGATAGTATGAGGAACCACCATAATATGAATTACCGCCACCATAGCCACCGTAACCTCCATGGCCGCCGTACGCAAATGCAGGAGTCGCAGCCAAAGCAATTGTGCCAAACACAATTACCGCCGCTGAAAGCGACCCAATTTTTCCCATTTGCTTCGATATTTTTGCTGTGTTGATAATATTCATATATTTTTTAATTAATTGCTTGTTGAACTATCATATACTACTTTGAATAAAAAGTCAAGTACCTCTACCCATATTTCTATAAATATGGCTTAATATTGAGGCTCTATGCCAAAGAATGGCTCAAAATATGGCTGAAAACGAGGTAAAGACCGATGTATAGTCCAACACTACTCCTTATTATTTAAATGTCAATCGTCGCTTTCTTTGCGTTGGACTGGATGAAGGATTTGCGGGCCGGAACGTCCGTTCCCATGAGCATATCAAAGACTTTGTCGGCTTCAGAAGCATCGTCAATGTTGACCCGCTTCAATATACGACGTTCAGGATCCATAGTTGTTTCCCAGAGCTCATCGGCATTCATTTCTCCGAGACCTTTGTAGCGTTGGATTGAGATTTTGGCTTTTTTCTTGCCGTCTTTTCCTGCTGTTTTTCCGTCGCCGTCTTCCCCGTCTGCTTCATCTGCCGGCGCTCCGGCGGCATCAAGCAATTCCGCGCGGCTCTCCGCATCTTCGGAGTTGTCATTATTAATTTCCTGGACTTCGTCGATGTCTTTTCCAAGGGCCTTCGTTTTTTCTTCGTCGGAATAGAAGTAGAGAATTTCTTTGCCTTTTTTCACTTTGTAAAGAGGCGGCTGGGCAATGTAAACATAACCACCATCCAAAAGTGGTCGGAAATATCGATAGAGGAGCGTCAAAATGAGGGTTCGAATGTGAGCACCGTCCACGTCAGCATCGGTTGCCAGAATAATTTTGTGATAGCGGAGTTTGCTGATATCAAATGTGTCGCCGATTGCAGTTCCAAATGCGAGCACGAGATTTTTAATCTGCTCCGAGCCGAGCATACGGTCCAAACGCGCGCGTTCGATGTTCAAAATTTTTCCGCGCAACGGCAAGATAGCCTGAGTTCGGCGGTCACGGCCGGTTTTGGCGGTGCCGCCCGCAGAATCTCCCTCCACAATGAAGAGTTCGGACTCTGATGCCTCGCGTGTCTGGCAGTCGGCCAATTTTCCGGGCAATGTCATGCCTTCGAGAGCGCCTTTTCGCAAAACCGAATCCTTTGCGGCCTTCGCGGCCTTGCGGGCCTTCATGGCCAAAATGACTTTTCCGATAATTGCCCGGGCGTCTTCCGGATTTTCTTCGAGAAAATTGCTAAACGCATCGCCAAAAACAGTTGCGACTGCCGATTGCGCTTCAACTGAACCCAATTTCGCCTTCGTCTGCCCTTCAAACTGGATTTCGCGCAGCTTTACGGAAACGACCGCGGTGAGACCTTCCAAAACGTCATCGCCGGTGAAATTGTCTTCGCCGTCTTTTGCCAAATTGTTCTTCTTTGAATATGAATTAAGCGTTCGAGTAAGTGCCGTTTTAAAACCGGTAATATGCGTACCGCCTTCAGGATTGTAAATATTGTTCGCGAAACCGAGAACGCGCGCGGAAATGTCGTCGGCATATTGGAGGGCGACTTCGACTGATTCGACGCCTTCGACTTTCTTTTCCACATAGAAAATGTTTTTGTGAATCGGCTTGAGAATCTGATTGTTGAATTTGACGAGAGACGCCAAACCGCCTTCGAAATAAAAGGTGTGCGAAGGAACCTGCAAATACAAATCGCGAAGATAGGTGATGTCCGTGTCAAGATCAACAGGTTTGCGATTGCCGCTTGCATCCGCCGCGCCCGCTTTTGCGAAAACGCCGTTGGTCGCCTCGCGCGCGTCAATGACGGAAATGCGGAGACCGCGCACCAAGTATGCCTGCTGGCGCATGTGCGAAACGACGCGGTTGAAGTCGAAGACGATTCCCTCCTTGAAAATGATCGGGTCGGGCTGGAATGTGACGATGGTACCGTGCTCTTTTGTCGAGCCAATTTTCTTGACCTGGGCTTTTCGTTTGCCCTGCTCGTATTCCTGCATGTAAAGACCGCCGTCCTTGTGCACAATCACCTGCGTATAGACCGAAAGAGCGTTGACGACCGATGCGCCCACGCCGTGCAGACCGCCGGAAACTTTGTAGCCGCTGTCCTCACCGCCGAATTTTCCTCCGGCATGGAGAACAGTCATGACCATTTCGAGAGCAGAGACTTTTGACTTTTTATGAATGTCAACCGGAATACCGCGGCCGTTGTCCACCACGCGAACGCGATTGCCGGGAAGAAGCGCGACTTCAATGTCATTGGCAAAACCGCCCATGGCTTCGTCGCGGGAGTTGTCGAAAATTTCCCAGATCAGATGATGTAGACCGTCGGGACCCGTCGTACCGATGTACATTCCGGGGCGCTTTCGGACAGGTTCAAGACCCTCCAATACCTGAATGGAATCGGCTCCGTAACTGTCTTTTTTCTCCTTTTTATCAGCCATATTATTGGATATATTATAGCATTTTCCGTCAATTCAAACACTATTGACTAACCATCAATCCGTTGTTTTATCTTACTTCCCAGCCTTTTGTTTTGACTGCTTCATAGACCTTTTCCATGATCGCATTTGTTTCGACATCAGTGAGAGTTCGGTCAAAAGATTGGAACGTAATGCCGAAAGCAAAAGAGGTTTTTCCGTCTTTTGAAAATGTGTCGAAAGCGCGGTCGCCGATTACTTTCGCGGTTAACTCGCCCGCATTTTTTTGCAAAGAATCCGCGATAATTTCCTTGACTGTGTTTTCGGCAATTCCCTCCGGAACCCACACCGCGATGTCGCGACGAATGAACGGCTGAAGAGAGAATTTTTTGTATTCGACCGAGACTGCTTTTCCAAGATTGAGATCATCGTATGATTTTGGGTCGGGCAATGTTGAAATATATTGACCAAGATTGGTTTCGTACACGTCTGCATCGACTTTGTTTGAATATATGAGTCCGATAAACGGCATAAGCTGACCAAGTACGGAACTGATCTCATCGACGGCTTTTTTCAGTTTTTCAAGCGATTTTTCATCTTTTTTCTTGGTGTTTTTTACCCCGATGGCAAGCGAGATCTTCTCGCCGCTCGCCGGAAAAATCTTACCGATTTCAAACGCCCGTATGTCGTCGAGTGCCAGCAAATCCGCGTTTTTCGCATTCATGTCGATGGACTTTGCCATGCCCTCCGCCAAATTCGTGCGCAAATAATTTTTGTCGGTCGCGACGGATTTCTCGATTTCATAATCCCCTTTTGGCGTGAGGCTGTAGCCGTATATTTCGGAGAAACCTTCAGCAACAAGAATATTGCGGATTTTTTCGGAATAATAAAAAGTTTTTTCGATCACGGGCTTGAAGTCCTTATTCTTCGGCAAAACCGGCGCAATTTTGTCGTAACCGTAAATGCGGGCGACTTCTTCGGGAATGTCACGCCATGTCTGCAAATCGGCGCGGTCGGACGGAATGGAAAGAACGAACCCGGCATCTTTTTCCTCGACGCCGATATCCATGCTTTCGAGAATTGCCTTCATTTCAGCGACGGAAATATCCGAACCAAGCGCTTCATTTATATCGGCGACTTTGACCGTAATTTTTTCGGCACGATGCGCGGGAACAACGGCCATTCCCGGTTTTCGCTTCAAATTGCAAATCGCGGAAACCTCCCGGGCAATGCCGTCGATAGATTTGGCGTAACCGGCACGGTCAGGCAAAACCTTTATATCGAGAATCGTGTCGGCATCGGCGCCGTCACCGACTTTTTCCATACCTTCAATTTCAAACGCATGAAAAGTAACCGCTTCGGCCAATTTTTCAGGCGAAGGCAGTTTGTCGGCAAAATAGCTCTGCAGTTGGTTATAGGAAACTTTCATGGCTTTCGCGGCTTTATGTGGCCTCTATATTAGCACGGAATAAATCGCGGCACTTTCTTGCCGTCAATCTCAACTTCTTCAAACCACATTCGCGCAGGCCGGACCCAGAATTTTGAGGGTGCTGACAAATCCTCGGCGACCGCTTCGTAAACAACCATATCTTCCAGAGTTTCGCTGTGCTTCGCGACAAAATGAACCCGGTACAAAGTACCCTTTTTCGAGTGTTTGTAGATACCGGGTTTGATTTCCATTTTTTTGCGGAATTATTTTTTAAAACTGATTGACGAACCGCAAATCTCCCGAATAAATCTGCCGGATGTCGTCGACGCCGTATTTGATCATGAGAAGCCGGTCGATGCCGCCGCCAAAGGCAAATCCGGACCATTCTTCGGGATCAAGACCGGCCATTTTCAAAACATTTGCGTGAACAAGACCCGCACCCATGACTTCAAGCCACCGGCCCTTGAAAAAAATGTCCGCCTCCACGCCCGGTTCGACGAACGGAAAATAGCTCGGACGAAAACGCAATTTGACGTCGTCGCCGAATAATTTCTTGAAGAAATACTCCATCGTCCCCTTCAATTCCGCCATCGAAACTTTTTTATCGATATACAATCCTTCCAATTGATAAAACTGCGCCTCGTGCGTGGCGTCGGTCGCTTCGTTTCGATAGACTTTTCCGGGCACGATGATTTTGAACGGCGGCTTGTGCGACTGCATATAGCGAATCTGCACTGGAGAGGTGTGCGTGCGCAAGACAAGTTTTTCCGCGGCCTTGCCCTCTTGCTTTTTCGCCGGCTTTATCCAAAACGTGTCCTGCATTCCCCGCGCCGGATGTCCGGCAGGAATGTTTAAAGCGTCGAAGTTATAAAACTCCGTCTCTAATTCGGGGCCAAGAGCAACCTCAAAGCCTATATCCGCGAAGATCGTCTCGATCTCGCGGATAATTTGGCTCATGGGGTGAAGGTGGCCCTTCGGCGTGCTTTTTGACATGTCATAACTATATCAAAAACAGCCTGGAAAACCTACTTTTAGACTTCAGAACCCTCTTTTTTACCGACCTCGCAACCGCATGAACAAGTACCGTCCGGTTTTGTGTGAGCATGACCGCACACCTCGCACTTTTTGCCTTCAGCCTCATTTTTCATTTTCATGGTTGTTTATTATTTTAAATTAGGACACCTGATAAGCGACCACCTATTAATACGTCTGCCGGACAAAAATATTTCACAAAAATAGCCTCAAAAAGGCATTGAGAAACAACTTCCAAATTATGGCAAGCTTGGCAACTTAACCGAGATATCTTTCCAAAGCTTCCGCACGCTGGGTTATATATTCTGATTTTTCATGGGCGAAACCTTTCAATTTCTGAAAAAGCTCTTCCATGGCGAAATTTGAACTCTCAGCGATTTGCTTTGATACAGCTTCAAGTTCACCGGCCTGGTCGAATACATCCCTTAATTTCCATGCCAGACTTTTAAGACTTTCAGGGTCGTCATTGGTACCCTTCTGGCCCGGTTGGACGCCAATGGAATCGATGCACGCGCACAAATTCGTGATTGCTTGATTCGTCTGTTCAAGGTCATGGTCGGAATACACGTCGACATTTTTTAGAGCCGAGAAAATCGCGGACATGGCATCAAGATCCGAAGCGTCGATAAATTCGGTAAAGCCCTGATCGGCGCGGTTTCTGAGTTCTTGAAGCAAGGGTCCGACCACTTCCGTTAGTTTCTCAACTTCGCCTTTAAATTTAAGCATCTCGGGAGAATGCTCGGGTTTTGCCTCCGGATTTTGTCCTGCTTCAAGCTGTTCGTCCGGATTTGTTTGTGGAAAGCCTTCGAATGACATGGGGGTATTGTAACATTAAATAGCGCGTGAAATAAAAAAGCGGAACCCGTGAGGATTCCGCTTGTGTGATTCGACATGCGAATCGAAGAACTGTGTGAACTATTTTTCGTTGCTTACGGTGTCGCGAAACCGCCGGCCGCTTGTTTCGAGAAACTTGCGGCGTTTTGGCTGGCGCGGACTGCCGATTTTGAGGCAATCGCGAATGCCTTGCGGATTTCGCTGGGGCTGTTGCCGGGCGTCAGGATCCATTCCTTCGGAATGCCCATTTCGGTGAACACTCTTTCGAAGTCGGTGCTGCCGTCGTCAATACCCATACCGCAGATGATGTGATTTTCCCGCTTCAGAAGGTCTTTGACGACCTTGGCCACTTGCGCGGGAGTTACTTGTGAACCTGAATCCGCTCCGTCGGTTGCGATGATCGTGACCGTCCGGACCGGGATGCCTGCATTCTCGAAGTCGGTGGCTTTTGCGATCAACGTGGCGAGAATCACCATCGTCTGATCATACAAAGGCGTGCCGCCATTCGGATTGTAATTGCTGACGTTCATTTCGACGGCATTGTCGAGCGTGACGAACGGATACAGAATTGTGCCATTCAAGTATTTGCAATGGATTTGAACCCCGTCACCCTGCTTCGAAGCCTTCAATGCATCGAGAACTGTGTTGTGTCCCGAACGCACCGCCTCGGTGTTACCCGAAACGCAGCGGATGGAACCCGAGTCGTCAATAAGAAGTTGCACGAGGACAACCTCGGCCGATTGGGTTTCAATCGCCGGTGCGCCGAGCGCTGCCGTGATTTGTTGGCCGACGTCAATGACTTGCAGTGCGCCGAAGCCGCCTTGGGACAAGAGTCCCGAATCAAGGGCTTCTTCGACGAGCTGTGCCGATTTACTTTTTGAGTTTGTGCTCATACTACAATTGTTCTTTCTGGGATGTGGCGGGCGCCGAGAATACGGCGCCCGCCCTTTTTCGTTTGTTATTGTGAATCGCTTCCAATCAATTAGAGGAAGTCGGGCCATGCGTCAACGGGATCCGTTGATTTCACGATGTGCATGCCTTCTTGTGCGAACCGCGCGAATGCCTTGTCGGCATCGTCGGTGTAATCAACGAAGAATCCGCCTTGTCCGTTGGAAACTGCGACCGGTGAGGTGCAGTCGTCGAGCAGATAGACTTTCTTCGCCAGTTCGGGATCCTGCACTTTGATTTCATTCAGGAGGTCCTGAATTGTCCATGCCACGCAGTGACTTTTCGCCTGACCGGCGATGATCACCCGGTCAGAAGTGAGGAGTGTGCGGATGAGCCGCGCATTCTTTTGAGCCCCGATCGAGCCATTCCGACTGTCGGTCATGACTTCAGGTTGAAGGATGGAATAATTTTCAGTCAAGGGATTTCCGCCCTTGATTTGAAAATCGGTCTGACTCGCCCGCACCCGGTTATGGAAGAAGCAAGCTTCCTCGATAGCCGATACGAGCGCCTGACCGATACCTCCCAACATGGCGTGATACGGCCAGATGGTGAGACCGAATTTACCCTGGGTCTTTTCCAGCGTCTCGCAGTAATGCAGGACGAACTCCTTCAGGCCATTGTATTGCCTGGCGACCGCCGCCGGACTCTTGTCCAGTGACAGTGACCATGCGATTTCAGGATTCACCTGCCATTCACCACTGCGAAGTGTCGTAGAACTGACTGGCGGATTTGTAACGATCGGCGCCGGATGTTCACCTTTTGCATTCACGAAGAAGCATTGGTGAAAAATCTGCGTCGCCGTGTGCGTGTCCATCGTCGGCGCAATCGTGGTGATGAGACCGAGATTGCGATAGATGAACTCGGCCAGACGACGATTGTCGTCCACCGCGCCCGTGCCGCTGCGTCCCGCGACGAACAATTCGAAGCCAGGGATGCAGAACGTGTTTTGCGCGTCAACGATCAGCAAGGAAACGTTCTTCGCGTCCTTCGACGCGAGAGGTATCCCGTGCTGCTTGCGCCATTGAAGTGCGGCCGGTTCGAGACCGGCATAATCAACCCGGCGCACTGTCCCGACTGTTTTCGGGTCAAAGTGCGGCGGGATAGGTAATGATGTAACAGTATTCGATTTCATAATTAACACTTTCCGTTTTTTGGTTCTTGTTTTTGTTTTATGCAGCTTCCTGCGTTTTGTTTTACCGCCATTTAATTTCTTCTTCATACGTCACTAACTGATCTTGAGCAGCGTAATCTCCCTGCCAGTGATGGCATACAGACCTTCATTGCCCACAACGAGCGACATGTCGGACGAAACAAATGGTTCCGTATCAGGGAACTTCTTCGATTCGGCGATAGTGCCGTTCTCATTTTTTATCTGGACAATTCCTTCGTCAGTCGCGCAGAGGAGCATATTGCCCACCGCGCACTTGCCGCGAATCGTCCCGAGCCAGCTGCCGTCATCCGCTTCCGCCTGGGCATGTCCTTCGACAAGACCATTGGGGCGGATAACGATGCATTGGTTGACCCGGCGACCATTTTCCTGCGAACTCCAGAGAAACCATGCCCGATCCTTCGAAAAGTAGCATGAGGAGTCGATGAACTGTCCGCGCATTGCCGGCAACTTGACGCTGTCGTTCAATCCGCGTTTGCTCGGGTCGAAAACAAATCCGACCCGCAGCCGCCCGGCCCAGTAAAAACCGAAGCCGAACGTTGATCCTGTCCAGAACAAGGTCTGTCCCGGAAATACGTCGCCGATGTATTCATGGGCAAACTGCGCCTCATGATTGAGTTGGCCACCCTGCGCGAAGCAGAATGTCCTCTCGTTCGCATCGAAGAGCGGAATGGAACCATTCGCATCAACCGTCAGACGCTCCTTCTCGGATGCGCCATCAAAGACGATGCACGTGTTGCCCTTGCCGATGAGGGTCCTTGTGCCCGAGATGCGAAAACGCATCGTCGGTTCGAGCACTCCCCGCAGAACGACTGTGCCGTCTTCGCGGCGGAATTCATTTCCCTCGTAAGCGAGATACCTGAGCTTTCCGCCCTGGTAGGCCGCCGCGAGGATGATGCCGCGATTCGGATATATGATGGTCGCCTTCACGGTGCCTTTTACGGTAATGGTTTCTTTCTTGATTCCGACGGCGCCAGGGGCGCATACGGGACAAGCAAAGCGTGCATACTCGAGCGAACACGTCGGACAGACTTTCCATTCCATGTTTTCGAGAATCGGCTCGGGAAAAATCCCGCGCCGATCCTTTTCAAACACTTCATGAAACGTCTGCAACAAGTCGTCGGGAAGCACGTTCCAATGCACGGCCGGCTTCGGATAACGGACTTCTGGATTGAAGACCGTGATCCTCTGCATCGGACGGGCATCATGATTAATCCGCTGTCTGGCAGCTTTCGGCTGATAGACGCCGCCATACGGGCCGACGAATAACAATGACTGCATGAGCAGAGCCGCGAACGAATACCAATCCGAGTTTTGGTTGTAAGGTTTCGACAGAAGCGGCGTGTCTTTTTTCGGATCGCACAAGGTCGGGTCCACAAATTTCTGCGTGAATACCCGGCAATAGAACGAGCCGAATTGAAACGAGTCGGTATCAATGATGTATACCTCGCCGCCTTTGACCAATCCGTTGAGGTCGTTGAAGTCTCCGATGACGATGCCAGCCTTATGCAGACCGGTTACGCTGTTCCGAAGATCCTTGAACGCCCCAACTACAGTCCGGTTTGTAATGCCCTTCAAACGCGAGTCGCGTTGACTCAGCTTGATGAGCAATTCCGCACCGGTCACGAACTTCATGGTATACCCGCAGATCGAGCCCGCCCCCGGACCGGACGCAAGCGTCGCGAGTTCGAGAGGAGCGATGACCTTTGCGGGAATACCCTTGGGAAACATCGGGAGTTTGCGCTGATGTTCAATCAGGCGATCCCGCGCCCCTTTCTGTTCATGTTTTTGTTCGGGCGTGTCGCCGGCATAGTCGGGATGGTCTGGGGTCTTGAAAAGTTTCAAGACCTTGTCCGAACCAACTTCGAAAATGTCGGCTTCTCCGCCCTTGCCAACCGGTTTCAGCGATCCTACTCGGATGCGCTTTCCGCCAATCAGTATGTCCATAATCAATCCTTGGGTTGTGGGCGTCGCCGGACAACGACGAGTGTCGTGTCGTCCTTGAGCCGCCCATTTTCAATATTCATTTCTTTGGTCTCCCAGTTTGGCCGGGAAACCGAATTGTTGATGAGGTTGAGTCGTCGCCGAATTGCTTCGGGATTCTTGAAGAATTGCTCGCCTTCCCAAAACTGGGACAGCGGCCCGACAAGCTCGTTTTTTTTCGAATCCAGTTGCACTGGCATTGAAAGTCCCGAGATTTTTTTAAAATCCCCGGCCCCGTCAGTGCCGATGCATGCCGATTGCAGTTCTGCCGTCGGCAAGATCCGATGAATTGCGAAGTCGCACAGTTCGGGCGAAATGTGGCTTTTGACCAAACCGCCATATACGAGATACGGAGGTTCGTTGCCGGGAAACGGACCGATGTGCGTCACTTCCCCGTTCACGGCATAGACGCCGTCGCCGACTCCGATGACAAATGTCTTTTCCGGAGTAATGACGAGGGCGAGCAGCGTGAACAGAAAATTATCAACCACGAATTGAGAGCGCGATTCGACGGCGAAGCTTTCGAGAAGCCTGGTCAGAGAAGCGATGATTTCAGCGCGCACCGATAAAAGTGCGTCCTGCAATCCCGCCTCATCAGTCCAGTCAATTCTGGAGAACACGCCCGCTGCGAGATGAGCGCCCAAACGGGCACCCAATTCGCTATACAAGCCGCCGCCATTACCGCCTCCGCATCCGTCCGCGACGACTGCGACAAAACAATTGTCGCTTTCGCGCACAGTAAATGCGTCCTGGTTATTCTTCCAAACAAACGGTTTTCTGTGATCGGTGCCCACGATTGAGCCCGCCGACCACTCAAATATTTTTTTCATGAATTACCTTTCTTTTTTGTTGTGATTGAGAACCTATTTAACTGTCAAAAATCGGTCGTGTATCCGGGCTTTTATCTTGCGACAGAGGCCCAAAAACTAAATTCGACCTTATCACAAAATACATCTTATGTCAACAGCATGCTTGACAGTTTTTGCATATGTGATTAGTATGTCATTTAGTGTTCTAAATACACTATATAAAAAGCTGCGGGAAAAAGCAAGTGCCCCGCAAATGTGGATAACTTTTAAACGAATATTAACCGCTCTGCCCTTACAATACATACGATGCAAAATTCAAAGACAAAAGACTATTTCAATCCCGGCGTAACCGTCGACGTGGCCATTTTCACTATTGAAGACGGTAGCCTTAAAATTCTCCTTATAAAAAGAGCCAACGAGCCTTTCAAAAATAAACTCGCCCTTCCTGGCGGCTTCATTCACGAAGACGAAACGGCTCATGACACGGCATTGCGCGTGCTTGCCGACAAAGCCGGGGTCGCCGGCGTCTATATTGAACAGCTATATACATTTGACGCACCAAATCGCGATCCTCGCGGACAAATAATGTCCGTCACCTATTTTGCACTGGTACCCCGCGAAAAAATTAACATAGAGGAAGGAAGGCAGACCGAACAGCCGAAATTTATTGACGTCGAAAAAATTGCCGCTCTTTCATTCGACCATTCCGAAATACTGGCGTACGCACGGAAACGGCTTCAGGATAAAATCCAATATACGAATGTCATCTATTCCCTTCTGCCGAAGCTCTTCACCCTGTCGCAACTGCAATCGACCTATGAAATCATCCTCGACAAAAAAATTGACAAGCGCAATTTCAGAAAAAAATTCCTCCAGCTCGGCCTGCTCGAAGCGACCGAAAAAAAATTCTCGGAAGGGCGCCAGCGCCCGGCGGTTCTATACCGCTTCAAAAAAACCGGGTTCGCGGAATTAAAGAAGTTTTTTTAGGAAAATAAAAAGCGCCCACAACTCTGGGGGCGCTTATGAAATTTGCCTAAACTTTTTTAAACAAGGATTGGAAGGTCATACTCAAACACCGGCAATCCTCGCTTCTTGACCTCCTCAGTTTCGCGTAGAGATTGTTTTCCATTGCCAATCCTAACAATCAAATCAATCGATCCCAGAAAAACGGAACTTTCATCTCCCCACTCCTCGCCAATGATGAATTTATGATCCACGGGAAAAAGCGGATGTTCGGCAGCTTTCGCGCAGGCAATGCCAGTAGTTGTCCAGTGACGCTTCACTGCTTCTTCGTAGGCGATCTTGAGGACGCCTACATTTGTAAGCCCAGATACAACATCGATAGGCCTGCCACAATACGTAGCGACAATTTTTCCATAGGCATCCGCGATCATTTCGCGAGCGAGTTCTTCGTCGAAACGAGTCGGCGGACAATATCCGACAACACCAACAAATACCATATTAGTGTTTTGTTTTTTTAATGTAGCAAGTTGTTCCATATATTCTCCTTTGGTTAGTTCTAAAGAACATACTAGAGGTAAACGAACAATTGTCAATATATTATTTGACATATAACACAAAATAGTGTATAAGTACTTCCAGTAAACTGGCCTGAAAATGGCCATAACATTGAACGTCGTCAACAGAAAAGGCAACAAAAATGAAAGCGAAAAAACAAGAAAACGAAGTCAGTTTTGGATTTGTCAGAGTGGCTGCAGTGTCGCCCCGGTGCAAAGTCGCCGATGTGGCATTCAACTGCGCTGAAATCATCCGGACGGCGTGTGAAGCGCAGCGCAAAGGCGCTCAACTCATCACCTTCCCGGAACTCTGCATCACCGGCTATAGCATTCGCGACCTGGTCAGTCAGGACCTTCTCCTCCGAAAGGCGGAAGAAGCCCTGGAAAAAATCATGACCGCATCGCGGACAATCAACGCGGTGCTCGTCGTCGGTTTGCCCATGGCAATTGACGGCATGCTCGTGAACGTGGCGGCGGTGATTGATCACGGCACGATATTGGGACTTGTCCCGAAATCGTATCTGCCGGAATCCGGCGAGTTTGAAGAAGGCCGCTGGTATCGTCCGGGACACGACCTGCTCTGCAAAGAGGTCGAACTCGCAGGCCTTACCGTTCCGATTGGAGCGAATATGCTCTTCACTTCGAAAACACTCAAGGGCGCAACCATGGCCATTGAAATCTGTGAAGACGCGTGGGTGCCGATTCCGCCGGGAGCATTTCATGCCCTGGCCGGAGCGACCATCATCGTCAACCCGTCGGCCTCGAACGAGCTCGTCGGAAAAGCGGCGTATCGGCGGGATCTGGTGAAGGGTCACTCCTCCACCCGAATCTGCGCCTACGTTTATGCGTCATGCGGACCCGGCGAATCAACGACGGACGTCGTTTTCGGCGGACACTGCCTGATTGCGGAAAACAATTCGATCATGGCCGAATCCGAACTCTTCGAGCGAAACGGAACGACGATCATGGCCGACATTGATGTGAAAAAAATCATGCACGACCGCGTCATTTCGAAAAGCTTCGGCGAGAACACCCGCGTGGTAAATGCGAGTGCGTATCGGACGGTCAAAATGGACCTGCCGGATATCACTTCGGCGGACATCATGCGTTCGATCAATGTCCATCCGTTTACATCGGAAAAACCGGGCATGCAAAAATACATCGTGGATACGATCTTCGACATTCAGGTGAATGGGCTTATCAAACGGCTCGAATACACCGGGATAAAGAAAGTTGTTCTCGGCCTCTCCGGCGGCAAAGATTCAACGCTCACCTATCTCGTTGCCATCAAGGCATTCGAGAAAATGGGGCGACCTCTCACCGACATCTACGCAATCAGCATGCCGGGACCCGGGACATCCGATGCGACGAAAGCCTTGGCCAGAAAGCTGGGCTCGGCTACGTCGTTTGAAGAAATCCCGATCGTCGGCGGCGTGGCTGAACTGCTCGAAAACATCGGGCATGACGGCTCGACGCAGGACATCACCTACGAAAATGCGCAGGCGCGTTACCGGACATACCTGCTGTTCCAAAAATGCAACCAGTTGGGTGCGCTCCTGGCCGGAACCGGCGATCTCTCGGAGATTGCCAACGGCTACTGCACCTTCAACGGCGACCACATCAGCGGCTACAATGTAAATTGCGGGGTCCCCAAAGGCCTCGTGAAATACATGATCCTCTGTGCGATCAGCTACTTCAAAAACGGCGCGCTGAAGGACGTCCTCACCGGCATCATGAGTCATCCGGACTCGGCCGAGCTGACGCATGCAGGCAAAGGCACCATTACGCAGGTGACCGAAGACAAAGTCGGCCCCTACGAATTGGCGGAATTCTTCCTGTATGAGTTCGTGCGCTGGGGTAGCGAGCCGAAGAGAATCCTGTATCTGGCCACCGCCGGGTTCAAGGGAAAATATTCGGAAGCTGTCGTGAAAAAGTGGCTGAAATCCTTCTACATCCGTTTCTTCAGCAACCAGTGGAAACGCTCGGTCGCCGCAGACGGACCGCAAGTCGGATCCATCTCGCTCTCCCCTCGCGGAAAATGGCGCATGCCGTCGGACGCGGAGGTTGCGATGTGGCTCGCCGAGCTGGAGTAGGGCGATTCGCAAAAACGAAATTGTTTACAAAAACACGGGCGCGGAATGAAAATTCCGCGCCTTTTTATATGCCACTTTTCTATATGACTTAATCATGCCGGGCCTAAACTATTGACTTTTCTATCATTATATGTTAGTTTCGATCCAGTAAATGTGTGCGATCTGAATTGCACATTAACAAACGAAAACGACAACCCAAATACACTATGCCAATCTATGTGAGACTGCGGCCTCAATGGCCCGACGAACCGATTGTTCAAAACCTGACCGACACGGATTTCTACAAATTTCCGATGGGTCAATTCATCCAGCATTTCTATCCGGATGCCGAGGTCGACTTCGCCCTCAAAAACCGGACGATATCCGTCCCGCTGGCCCGCATCATTCCCGAAGCGCGCCTGCGCGAGGAATTGGATCATGTGATGAAGCTCCGGTTCACCAATACGGAACTTCATTATCTGCGCGGCACATTCGAATATCAAAATCGGATGTTCGGGGAACCTTATTTGGAATCCCTGAAAAACTACGCTCCCCCGCCCTACGAACTGGAATACCGCGAGGATGACATCATCCTGCGATTCCCGGGCAAATGGCGCGATTCGACCTACTGGGAAATCTACGGTCTGGAAATCATCAACGAACTCTACTTCCGCGAATTGCTGAAGCAATATTCGACGTTCGACAAGGACGTCCTGTTTGCCGAAGGCAAAAAACGGCTGTGGGAAAAAATCCAGATTTTGAAAAAAAATCCACGGATCATGTTCAGCGAATTCGGCACCCGCCGAAGGTTCAGCCGCGACTGGCAGGACTACGTCGTTGCGGCGCTCGCCGAAGAGCTTGCTCCGTCGCAGTTCCGGGGAACTTCAAACATTTACCTGGCGCAAAAATACGGACTGCTTCCCATGGGCACCAACGCGCATGAGCTACAGATGGCTGCCGCCGGGCTTTCGCAGGAAACTGACGAAGCCTTGCTGCGGTCGCAAACCTGCATGCTCAAAAACTGGCAACACCAATACGGCGACGGCTTGACCATATTCCTCGCCGATACGTTCGGCACGGATTCCTTCCTGAAGCTCATCCCTGCGGACATGCTCCGCGATTGGAAAGGCTTCCGCCAGGACTCCGGCGATCCGATTGCTGAGGGCGAACAGTGGATCAAGGCCTACGAGGCAATCGGCGTTGACCCGCGCGGAAAAATGATGATTGCGAGCGACGGCCTCGACATCGAGACCATGCTCAAAATCGAAGAACACTTCCGCAATCGCCTGATGGTGAGCTTCGGCTGGGGCACGAACCTCACGAACGACCTGGGATTGAAAACCCTGTCGCTCGTGATCAAGGCCCGGACTGCCAACGGCATCCCGCTCGTCAAACTGTCGAACAACCCGGCGAAAGCCATGGGACCGGAGGACGCGATCAAACGCTACATGAAGGTGTTCGGCTACGGCGCGCACCAGGCGACCGATTGCAAATATTGAGAAAGTGAAAATCCAAAGGCGAACGTGCAAACGTTCGCCTTTTTTAATACCCATACTTCCACTCAAATACCTTGTCCCCACCGCTATTGACAAAAGCCAAAACATGTATTAAGTTAAATCCAGTTCCGAAACCGAAACAAACAAAACAAGCGTTCCTTTACAATTATGAAACGTATTCCAAAACATACCCATGTCATCATTCCGACCTCGGCCGCGCGTCATTTTTTCCCTTCGGACAATGCACCCATGCAATTGCCGGACAAGGCGCGCGTCATTATTCCAACCCCGAACAAGGAAGCTTCATACCGCTTCCCCGACGGAGAGGTTTATCTCCGAGTTTCCGGCCTCAAACATGCGAGCAAAATCACCATCGTTCACTGCGGATATCCCGACCCGAACGGCGGATTGATGGAACTTTTCATGTTGCTAAACATCGTCAGGCTCTACAGCCACGCACGTTGGATTGAGGTGATTTTCACCGCAATTCCCTACGGCCGGCAGGACAAAGCCTACTATGAAGGCGAGCTGAACATGGCCGAAACCTTGATCAATACCTTGAACAAGCAGTATCGCGTCGCTCGTATTACGACTCTCGATGCCCATTTCGCCAACGAACGTTGGGTGAGAAAACTGACAGGGGTCGACATAGTCAACGTCAGTATGGCACGATTACTTATGGCTGTTGCAAAGACTGACCATCCGGAAATTGTGTTTATGACTCCGGACGCCGGTTCCACGCGACGCACCCACATCAAAGAGGGTGCGAAAAAACAACGTGAAAACTCCTTCAGCGTCAAAGTCGCCATGGGCGATCTGTCGGGTCGCATCAATGGAAAAATCATCGGCGTGGTGGACGACATCCTCTCGACAGGCACGACCCTCGAGAAGTTCCGCCAAGAGACGAAGCGTTTCGGCGCGAAAAAAGTATTCGCGCTCATTACCCACGGAGTCAATCCGTCGGGCATTCAACGCATCAGGGCCGTATACGACGGCCTCTACCTCACAAACACAATCAATCGTCCGGGGGAAGCAAACGTCTCGGTGGACAATGAACTCTGGAAAATCATCATGAGGAGCGTCAATGAAAAATAAAACCACCGCCAATCGTCCCCAGCCGAGTTACATCCGCCGGGGACACCAACAATCGAAATCCCGAAAGAAAATCGGCTTCGACCTTCACGGAGTCGTCGAAACAAACGCCGACTTCTTCCGGATTCTGATGCGCGACCTCATCCGCCATGGCTGGCAGGTCCATATCATCACCGGCGGCCCGTGGAAATACATGGAAGCGGAGCTCAAAAAGCTCAACGTTCCCTTCACGCACTTCTTCTCGATCCTCGATCACCATTCGGCGATCGGGACACGAGTAGTGTGGAAAGGGAAACGCGGCTACATTGATCCGCATCTTTGGAACGAAACAAAAGCCATCTACTGCAAGGTTCACAACATAAAAATGCATTTCGACGATTCGGACATTTACGGGCTCTTTTTTCAAACGCCGTATGTCCGTTATTTTTCGAAAGACAGCGACCGGGTGCAAAAAATGCACATCGTTCCGGCCAAAGTTCCCGCAGCAAAAAAATCGAAAAAGCGGCATTGAAACAAAGAAACAAATGTCCGCGCCGCATGCTCTCGAAGCATGCGGTTTTTTTATTTTCATGGACCAAATAAAAAAGGATTTTCCTTACGGAAAATCCTTTACTGAAAACGATCGAATTAAAAGTAACCCTGCAAACGTGCCAACGCATATGCCGTAAAGAACTTGCCGTCGCGGGTAACCTGCGCCGCTTGTTCAAACGGAACGATCCAGAGACAGATTGACTCGCCCTCTTCCTTGTTGCCGGTCAATTTCCCGGTAAGGGCGTCGATATCGGCCTGCGGCATGATTTTCGTAAAGAGATAAAATCTCATCGTTTCATCGCACGCACCCGGAGAAACTGCTATAGCCCTCGGAAAAGACAAAGGCCCAAGTTCGGGTATGGCGACATCCGGAGTTAAGGGAGTCAGATCATCCGGTGCAATTATAATGCCGGTTTCCTCTTGAATCTCTTTGGCCGCGACGCCGGCGAAGTTATTGTCCCCGTCGAGCATGCCAGCGGGAATTTCAACAAGTTCCACTTCGCCTACCGGTAAACGGACTTGCTTGGTAAAGATGATGTATTTCTGATTTGTCTCCAGCGAAACAAGAAGCGGCAATACCGCTACCGAGCCTCCCCGCAGAAAAACGACGTTCGGCCTGATTTCATGATTGGGGCCGTTGAAAGCCTTGACCGACAGTTTTGCAAAAATGACATCGCCATTCGGCTTGTAATCAATCGAAGCGATGATAACAGATTGAATTGTGATTTTTTCGCTCAAGGAACGAATCCAATTGGTGAAGAGAATTGACGAAACGAATTGATCTCGTTTTGCGACATCTTCCATTCCGCCAACAAAAAAAACCCGTCCCAGCATAGTGTATAGTTTCATATATTGTAAAGACCGATTGTTTCTGCGACATTATCACACTTCTATGTGATAGTCAATACTCGCCGCGGCTACGCGCCTTACATTAGATTTTTTTGAATTTCTCCCACTTCTGCTTGAAAAGTTCCTGCATTTCCTGAAGAATTGTCGGATCAACCAGATGTTCAAGGGGCCGGCCTGCAATGAGAGCGTCACGAACCTCAGTCGCGGAAGTCTTCAAGGAAGTCCCGTCAAAACGGTTGAAAATGGTGCAATCGCGGCCGTCATCAAGAAAAAACCGGATGTCTTCCTGACAGCCTCCGAAAAAAGTGACGTGTCGCGGATCGATTCCGGCGACGCGCAGAATGTCATCGAGTGCGGAAAGCCATTCCTTGTCATTATGATAGTCGGGCAGACCCACCAATTTGACATCCGGAAACAGTTTTTGTATGAATTGTTTGCGTTCGTGGTATGTGAAAAAATGACGAAGCGAAAAAGCCGCGTTTGAACTGCCAATGACGAGAAGGCTGTTTTTGGCACCGTGTTTTTTGAGCATCTCCCCGACCACTGCGGCATGGCCGTTATGAAACGGATTGAATCTGCCGACATAGACTGCTAATTTCTTCATGGGATTATTCTAGCATAATAAAAAAACCGAGACCATTTCCTGGTCCCGGCTGAGTTAAATCCGAATAACAATTACTCGTAGTGTTTTCATTTTTCAATCCACGGGAGACGAACGCGTTAGCGTACCTTGTCTCACTCGCGCGCACTGCGTGCACTTCCCTTGTTACAGGGCCTTGTAAGGCAAGGTAGCCTTGGTTGTTGATTTGTTAACGAACTAACTGCTAAATCGTATATTGTTATAAAAATATGAGATTGTCAACTGAAGATGGTCTTAACCAACTAATATCGGGATGGTTACTGCGGCAGTTTTTACTCGAAGTTCGAACCTTTTTCGCTGAAAATCCGGAACAATGAGGAGAGGGCGGACGGAGGACTGGGGGTGTGGGGGAAGGACTCCGTCCGCCCTCGCTATTTGTTTTTTTTCTGTCACAATCTCAAAAAAGTGGAGTCGGACGGCACGGCAGGAGGGGTGTGGGGAGGAATGCCGTGCCGTCCTCCGCTGTTTTTGGGGGCGGGCGGGGCGGGAAAAAATCTCTATATCTTATCTTTTTATAAATTCACAATGTCGAGCTTCCATAAATCATGGGTGGGTGTATAATTACATTACACCAATTTCAAAAAGGTGAGACAAGTCATTAAAAGTCAACTAAAATTATCAATATGTTCGTATTAAAAACTAACTATGCGATTAACGAGAGAGAGAGAGAGTAAAAGCTCCCTCTAAAAATTCAAAAATATTTTTTATAGCTGCCTGTTTGGTTTGTTTTTTGATGTCTGTACAAGGCGTTCACGCTTCAACTATAACATATACTCCGTCAAACCTTACTCTCGACTCGACAACAACAATTCAAGGTCTATCCGATCTTCGGACAGCATCAGGAAATCTCTATCTCAATTGGAACAGACCGGTCGTAGACTCAGACTATATTGGCTATTGGAATTTCGATGATGCAAATGGCACCAGTACAGCAGTAGATAGTTCTACACATGCAAATAAGGCCACACTGCAGAATATCACCTCGTACTCTCCTGGTCTCACAACTGCTACACCTTATGCGGGAGCAAATGACATTGGTTTTGATTCAGCTAATTATGTATCAGCAGGGAATGTCCTCTTGTATGAAAAGACACAACCATGGACAGCTATGGGCGCGATCAAGGTATACACGAAACCCCCAGCAGGAGGGGCTGAAATTATCTTTTCGAATGTCAATGCAAGTCCATTTCCTGGATATGAGCTATGGATAAATGATGCTGGACAGCTCCATGTTCGAATCGTCAATAACATCTTTACCAATTACATTGGAGTCAAAGGAACGACAGATGTGACAGATAACAATTGGCATTTTGTAGCGGCATCATATGACGGCTCAGGCACCGCTGCCGGAGTAAAGATATATCTTGATGGTGTGGCACAGACGACGACAGTTGAATCAGATAACTTAACAGGGTCAAGCGTCAGTACGGGTCCGCTTCTGATTGGTAACCAGACGCTATATGAGAATCAATTTTTTCTTCGTGGATATTTGGATGAATTTTCTCTATCAAATATAGTAAGGTCTCCGAGCTATATTTCAACATATTCGACATCAAGCAGTTTGCCTCCTGATGATGCGAACACCGTTCTTTCGTACCACTTCAACCAGACCTCTGGTACGACCGCTACCGACTCATCTTCTAATGCTTACAATGGCACTTTGACCATGCCGGATATGTTTACTCACTACCCATCGGAATTGTGGCTTGGGAATAGGACGCTGCAAGTTATGGGGCATAGCACTGATTATGCAAGTGCGCCCTCTATACCTTTATATAATCTTGGTAGTACATTTACGATCACTATGTGGTCAAACTCGCTCGTCAACCCTTCTACAGGATTATTGCAAAGGTATCCGAGCTGGGATTTTATGTCTGGATATTCCGGGACTGGTAATTTCTTGTCATGGTATGACGGCACCGCTTTTAAACAGAGTGCATATACTCCTGGTATTGGTTGGCATCAGTATGCTGTGAGATTTAATAGTGGGACATTAGATTATCTCGTTGACGGCAGTATCATAAAGACGCAGAGCGGTGTGGCGACGCCCGCGGTGTCGACTGCAATACTGACTTTCGGTCAGTCAGTTGGGGCCGGAGCATCGCTGACTGGCTACATCAGTAATACAACTATATCGAGCACGACTCGATCTGATGCGTATCTCCAACAATTTGCCAAGAGATACCCACCATGGGGTATTGCGAATATAAATCCATCTGTATCGACTGGTAGTGGCGGCGGTGATTTTGGATCTACAATGAATATTACCGAACTAGATGCTAACTTTAGCCAGCCTTATTTAACTAGTATTCAATATAGGATTGGTTCGGGAAGTTCTGCCGCCGCCGCGACCGCGGATAAACAAGGTCAATCATTCGCAACACTCAATCCGACGAATTCGATAAATAAGACAGGCCGCTATATTGATTACGATGTCAAATTGATTAGTAGTAGCGATACACTTGCGAGTTCGACCCCGTCTCTGTCAAGCATTACGCTGACATATGCAAATGCAATCACCCCTCCCACTCTCCTTACGCCCAACTTCTCAGGTGTCACCCAGACTGGTGCTACTGCCTCAAGTTCGATCTCGGCCACGGGTGGAGAAAATCCCGCGACCGAAGGATTCGCTTGGGGCACGGATACTTCATATTCTATCGGCACCACTTCCGCAAGCGGCTCTTTCGGAATATCAGATTTCCAAAATGCAACAACAACTCTCACGTGTGGCACTATTTACCACGTCCGTGCTTACGCCACCAACTCCGGAGGCACTGGCTTTAGCTCTGATGCGAGTACGACGACGAGCCCATGCAACGCCACAGCCTACACCTTCGCTGGCCCTCCATCGGGTAATGTCGGTTCCGCCTCGACCAATTTCACAGTGACTCCAAATGGGCCATATACAGGCAACATCATCTTGACTCCTACCGGGTCAGGAAGCACGGGGCTTTCCGCGACTACTCTGAGCTTCTCGAATTCTAGTATCGCACAGACATTCACGATCACTCCGACTGTGGCAGGCTCAATCACACTCACGCCGACTAATAGCGGAAGTCTGACCAATCCCTCGAACCTGACATATAGCGTGAATGCCGTCGTACCCGGTTCGCCAACGTCTGTATCCGCCGCGACATCAAGTCCGAATCAGGCAACCATCAGCTTCAGTGCTCCTGCATTTGACGGTGGATCCTCGATTCTCTATTATCTCGCCTCCTCGACTCCTGGGAATTTAACGGGAACCTCTTCAGGTTCTCCCATCACCGTCACTGACCTGACCAACGGCACTTCATACACCTTTGCCGTATATGCAGTGAACGCGGCAGGCACTAGCTCGCCATCAACAGCCTCGAATGCTGTCATACCTATCGGTGTTCCCGGTGCTCCGACGGGAGTTGTTGCTACGGCCGGCAATACTCAAGCAGTGGTTAATTTCAGCGCTCCAGTATCAACCGGCGGCAGTCAGATTACGGGCTATACCGTGACATCAAGTCCGGCAAGTGGCACTGATACCGATGCCGGCTCTACCACTCTCACTCATACCGTGACGAACCTCGCTAATGGAACGCCATACACTTTCACCGTGACTGCCACTAACATTGTTGGTACCGGTAGTGCTTCGGGTGCATCATCTCCGATCACTCCTTCGACTGTTGTAGCCGTATCAACTAATGTCATTACTAACATTGCTTCAACGAGCGCCACCTTGAGTGGTTCAATCACTTCAACAGGAGGATCTGATGCTAGCCAGCACGGTTTTGCCTATGGTACTGTTGCCGACCTCTCTACGGTAATAGCGACGACTACACTGGGTTCCCAAATAGGCACTGGCACCTTCACGAGTTCCGTGACTGGTATCACGCCTAATACTACTTACTATGTCCGCGCGTACGCCGTGAACGTCTCCGGAACAACCACTGGCTCAATTATTTCTTTCCTTACTTTGCCTACGGTTCCGACACTAACCACTCAAGCTCCGACGGCTGGATCAGGCGTATTCTTCTCTGCTAATGGAAATATCACAGCAACCGGCGGAGTGAATGCCACCGTGCGTGGTTTTGTCTACGGCACGACTATAGCGTATGGAGCGACAACTACTGAAAGCGGTTCATTCACAACAGGTGCGTATAATGCCACGATTACCGGTCTTGACTGCAATACTCTCTACCATGTGGCTTCATATGCTGTAAATACAGGAGGCACAAGCTACGGTTCTGACCAGACGATCACCACAGGCGCTTGCACAAAGCCGACAGTTGCCACTTCAACTCCTTCAGGCATCACAACCACAGTTGCTACCCTGAACGGTGCTATAACCGACGAAGGTAACGCATCCTCGACTATCGAAGGTTTCAACTGGGGTAATGACACGAACTACGGCCAGATTGCCTCGACGAATGGAATCTTCGGCATTGGCACTTTTTCACAATCATTGACGGGACTAACCTGTGGCACCACGTATCATTATCAAGCTTTTGCTACCAATTTCGCCGGACAGGGAACTTCAAACGATCAATCATTCACGACTTCGGCCTGCTCGTCTTCTGGCGGCGGCTCTGTTTCAAGCGGTGGCGGCGGAGGCGGGGGATCAGTATCTTTGACTGCTCTCGCAGCCTTACTCGCCCCTTCGGCTTCAACTACCGCATATCTGAATTCTTTGACTGCTCCTGGATGCCCGACAGGCCTTGTGTGTACACCAAATCAAGTGCCGACTCCTCAAACAGTCTCAAATTTGCCTTCAATCAATCTGACTCTAGGTTCTCAAGGAAATGACGTCACGGAGTTGCAAAATTTCCTCATAGCAAACAATTATCTTGGTCCAAGATACAATACTGGATACTTTGGTCCCCTTACCATGGCCGCTCTTGCCAAGTATCAAACAGACCACGATATTTCACCGGCTATCGGATACTATGGCCCAATTACCCGAGCGACGATCGATGCCACTGTTCCAACGACATCAGCTCCGACAACACCGTCAGCAACTGCGCCGGAAGTCTTCGCTCGTGACCTATACTTTGGCATTACAGGTTCGGATGTACGAGACTTGCAAAAGTTTCTCAATGCCAACAGCTTTATCATTGCCACCTCGGGCCCAGGCTCACCCGGCAACGAATCCGACTACTTTGGTCCGGCTACGCGCGATGCTCTGATTAGGTTCCAAAATTACAATCACATAACTCCGGCGCAGGGATATTTTGGACCGGTTACGAGGAATATTGTCGATGCGATGATGAAATAGATCGTCAAACTATTTTCATGGATGATCAAACAACGTCAAACGAATTAACTACTGATACACCATCAGCGCTGCCGGCAAATCCACCAGAATCGGCTCCGACCGCTGTTGATCTGGTTTCTGGCCAATCAGAGGGTTCTGATACCGTCGATATGCCTCCAGAGCCACCAAAATCGCCTATAGACGCTCCAAGCACATCTCCCGTTGAAGATCAAAATTCAGGCATAAATCAGTCAGAGAGCGACGAGCCGAAAACACCAGAATCTGCGCCAAATGAGCCACAATCTTCGAG
The DNA here is from genome assembly GCA_003151615.1 of Candidatus Tayloriibacteriota bacterium. Taxonomy (GTDB): domain Bacteria; phylum Patescibacteriota; class Minisyncoccia; order Phycocordibacterales; family PALSA-1337; genus PALSA-1337. The sequence continues at coordinate 61,520 of PLXZ01000005.1, forward strand.
TGATGATCAGCAAGTTCCTGCAGCCGATGAATCGACAACAGAACCAGAAAATTTGCCGGAATCTGAACCAACTCAACCAGCTCCAACACAGCCAATTTCGGTTCAACAGTCGATCCAATCAACCACAGTGCAATCTGCACCCGATTCAGCGCCGACGCCACAGACTCCGACAGCTCCACACACGCAACCGTCGACGCAACAGGATGAAGTCGGCTTCATTCGCTCACTTTTAAACAAAGCAAACGCCAAACTTCTATCAAATAGACAAAAGAAGTTGAATAAAATCATCCAATTCGCTCAAGAAAAGAAAATTATCAAAAACGATGACATTCAGAAACTTTTGCGCGTCTCTGACACAACCTCGACACGTTATCTTGTAAAATTAGTCCAACAAGGTCATTTGATTCGCGTAGGTTTACTACGAGATGCAAAATATCAATTCGTGGAGTGAAGCCTGGCGTGGCTCACTTAATTTTGTCTGTGGCTCAATTGGTGGAAATGAGCCACGCGGATTTTAGATTCTCTTTCAAACTCCATCGAGAAGCAGTCGACTTTCGCTTTCTATAAATGTTCTGTCAAGCGGTTGTCTGTGTGGCGGAGCACCTCGCGGTCGCTTCGGCGACGGCGAGTGTTTCCGTGCGAAGCCGTTCGGACAACCGCGAAGACTCCAACCTTTAAAAGCGAAAGTGGACTGCTTCGAGCTTACAAACTTCTGCGATAAACTATCCGTGGCTCACTTAATCTTGTTCGTGGCTCAATTGGTGGAAGTGAGCCACGTTCATCATGAATCCGCCCAAAAAAAATGACGGCGACAAAAAACAGCGAGGACGGACGGCGACATTCCCCCACACCCCCTGCCGCCGTTCCGTCCGACTCCTTTTTTTGAAATTGCATAGGAAAAGAAAACAGCGTCGCACAGCGACTCCGCATTTCATTCAGTCGGATTTTCAGCGAAAAAAATTCGAACTTCAAGTAAAAACTGCCGC
>PLXZ01000001.1 GCA_003151615.1 Candidatus Tayloriibacteriota bacterium
AATAACTTATTTTTTGACTCCTCTAGTAATCTACGTTGTTATCTTACAACCCCCCTGTATTGCTACAGAGGTTTGGGCTTCTTCCTTTTCGCTCGCCGCTACTTAGGAAATAACTATTGTTCTCTTTTCCACCTGGTACTGAAATGTTTTACTTCCCAGGGTATGCTCCTTGTTGTCAAGCAACAAGGTTCCAACTCGAAGTTGGAGGGTTTCCCCATTCGGAAATCTACGGATTGACGGTTGTTTGGCACCTCCCCGTAGCGTATCGCCGCCAGACTGCGTCCTTCATCGCCTCTTCTAGCCAAGGCATCCACCATATGCTCTTAGATTCCTATTAGGAAATCTAAAAACCACAATATTTGCTTAACTTAATTTAACTTACAACATGTGATGAATTCCTATGCATGAAAAAACCGATATGCATAAAAATCCGTTCACATTACCTTTTTCCCGGCCGCCCTCCTGATTGAAAAGGACTGGCCGGGTATTCATTTGTCAAGGTGACAGTCGTTCTGAAGGGCTTTCGCCTTTTTTGGTCAAAAAAACCGCTTTTTAAAGCGGCCTAAAACGACACTTTATTCAAGCGTTGTTAAGACCGTTTAAAATTACCGTTTTTTACCATATTTCCGTGTAGAGGCTAGTATATACGAAGGCGAAATAATGTCAATAACAAAAGCGGCCTTTTGAGCCGCCTTTGTGGAAAAGATGAGGAAAAGTTACTTTGACATCGAATCCTTCTCCGAAATCTGGTGCCAGAATTTTTGTATGATGCTTCCGGCGACGTCCTTTGAACCGAGGCCGAATGCCAAACCTACAGCCAATGAAACCGCCACGACGATGCCGAGGACGATTGTCTGGATAAGTTCAGGGGCAATATCGAGATGGATAAGAGCCGTAAGGATGGCGAAAATCCAAATCGCCCACTTCGTGATGTTCCCGAGAAGATGCGCCGACTTTACATGAGCCGCACGCGCGCTGGCGACAACGACTTTTGAAAGAGCGTCGGCGAGAACTGCCGCGACCATAAGCACAAGAACAGCGATAAGAACCTGCGGAATGTAGAAGAGAACGACATTGCTGAGGAAATTATTCACGTCAGTTAAACCGATGACATTGAAGGCCGTTATAAGGGCCACGACAATGACGAACCATTTTATGATGACGCCGACGAATGTTCCCGCCTTAAGATTATAGCCCGATCGCTTCACAACGTCTTCGAGACCCGCGCTGCGCAACGCCGCGTCTACCTTCAATGTCTGGAATATGCTTTCAACGACTTTCTGAAGAAGGGCGCCGAGAACCCAGCCAATGGCAAAAATAATGATGGCAATGATGAGACCCGGAAGAAAATTCACAAGACCAAACCATACGCTCCACAATGACTGAGTCAAAGTTTGTAATACGTTCATATTTGTTTGTTAAATGCTTATAACCTGATTAATCTGCTAATGGCTATAATTATACTACGCCCAGACGATCGACAATAGTGGCATGTGGAAAATCAAGTATGTCACGGATAAGCCGGTCATGAATGCCCAAACGGTACTGAAAGTCATCGGTTTCAAAGGCCGAATAGCTGATTTCGCGCCCTATTTCGGCTTCTATCTCCGAAACGACCTTCACGACTTTGGCCATGCTTAGACCGTCACCGACAATGAGCAAATCGACGCGTGCATCCCATTCCTGAAGAAAAACACCGGAAGCGAGGAACAGTTTTATCCTGCCGGCCTTTGCGAATTTCTTGGCCAGCGACGCGTCCGCATTCAGAGAGACTGTAATGAGCAGATCTTTAAGGGCCGGAAGATACGGAAAACGCGAATCGATGCCGAAAGAAGGTTTTTTCGTATGGGCTTTCTTTATGAGGCCCAACTTTACCAGCGCGCCAAGTTCCTTGTTTATTGCTGAACCCTGCAGTCGCGTGCGGGCCTTCAAATCCTTCAACGTAAAGATCTCGTCCGGATTGAAAAGAAAAAGACGCATCAGTTTTACCTTCGCCGGTCCGCCGAATAGTTTTGCCAAAATTTCCATGAGTGGGTGTTATTGTATCACAACAACCCGGACACAAAAATAACAGCTACGTGTCGGAGAGAAATGCCGCATGCTTCGGTACTATCTACCACTTCCTAAAAGAAACTCTTCAAGAAATTGATGAAGCCCGTAAAGACGCTCGCAGTAGCGGTTGTTGCTTGCGTTCCGGTCATGCTGTAATTGCCTGAGCTGTAATTGGCGGAACTTTTCTGAACCGGATTGCTTTGAACCGGAACAGGCGTCGGAGCCGGCACGGGCGTCGGACTACTGGTCGTATTTGAAGGATTTCCCGTAATCGTCACGGTCGTAATGCTTTGCGCGGAGAGGCCGGCCGAATTGGTTACGCTAAACACAATCGTGTAATTTCCCGGATTCGCGTACGCGTGCGTGAAAGTCGAAGTTTGGACTGATGCCGCAGCCTGCGACTTTACCGCCGGCACGATTGTTGCGTCACCCCAATTGATCGAATAACTCAGTGAACCATTCTGCGGATCCGATGCACTGATGGACCATGTGCCCGTCTGACCCGCGGCAAGCGTCGTAGGATATGTGCCGCCTGAAATGACCGGAGGTTTGTTGCCGGTTGTCGGAGTCCCTTGCACTTGGAAGGTAACTACGTTGCTTGCTCCGGTAGATTGATTATTGACTTGAAGAGTATGGACTCCATTCGCATATGACGACGGCAATGTAAAGTACAAACTTGTTCCATCGGTCGGAGCTCCTATCACTACATTCGACAACAACGAATTATCGATGAGAATCGAGCCCAGAAGCCGCTGGCCAGTGATGGTCATTTTCTGACCGACGCTGATTGGCGTTGTGACCGAGGTTATGTAAGGCGAAACCTCTCCGACGATTGTCACGAGGTTTGTTGCATTTTGTTTCGGCAATATGCTGTTTAAGGCAATGTTCGTGCCGGCAGGACCAACCATCAAGAGACTGTCGAGACGCGTGAAGTATGTTCCCGCAAACATCTGCAACGGATTGGCTGAAACCGAAACCTGAATGTTCGCCGACTGTCCCGCAGGAATAACCCAGACCGTATTGCCGTATGAATCGGTAGTCGTATTGAGACCTCCTTTTGCAGTAGCCGTAAGCGAAACGGTGTAAGGGCTGTTCGCATTCGTTCCCTTCGTAACCTCTAGAAATTCTACAGTGGCATTATTCTGATACAGTTCTACCGTCTGATTCCCGGCCGAGAGAACGCCGTTAAATGTCGCGGTGAGGGCCGATTCTTTACGCGCTGAATTATATGAGAGCACGAGAGTCGGCGAACCATTTAGCGTGACTGAAGGTGCTGTTGTTGCAGAACCAGCAACCTGGAAAGCGACAACATTACTTTTTCCATTCGCGTTCGTGACGTATATCTGGTGGCTGCCGGCGGTCAGAGAGGGCAGGACGAAGAATACCACTGTGCCGTCTTTTGAGCCGTCAACTCCCGATACTTTGTTTCCGTCAATATAAACTGTAGGCGCTCCGAAAGCCGTCGAATCGTTAAGTCTGACACCATTAACAGCCATTTTCTGACCGACGCTCACCGGCGTGGTAACCGACGAGATATACGGACCGAGCTCTCCGACGATTGTCACGAGGTTTGACTTAACAACAGGAACATTCAAGTAATAACCATTGGATATATCAGTTCCAGGATTTACATAGATGAAAGACATCCCTGCATAGTAAGTGCCCGCAAAAAGTTGTTGGGGGTTGGTTGTCACAACCTCCTTAAACGTCACTGATTTTCCCGGAGGAATAACGTACATGAGTTGACCGTAATTATCGCTTATTACCGCAGGAACAGAACTAACCGGCCCAAAATAAATCACCGACTGCGAATTTGCAAAGCCTTGAGATCCGTCGGCATTGTTATAGAAGGTTCCGCCGGCATTATTCTTGTAGACATTTACACCCTGACTTCCCCCGTTTACCGTGACATTGAAAGTACCCGTAAGCAGAGACTCCTGCCGTTTCGAATTATATGACAATTGCAGAGTCGGATAGTTGGCGACGGAAGCCGAAGCAGGCACGTTCGTAACGGGCGTTGAAGTTGCAATCGGAGCAGTTATCCAATTCGAATTGCCACAAGGGCCAATCGAGGATGTTCTCCATGCTGTATTATTTGCCATCGAATTCGAAAGCGCCGTCACTTTGCCGGCGGCGGTGGACCATGCAATACCCGTCAATTGAACGGCGCAGACATCCGCATTCGTTCCTGCGCTCAGGAATTGATATGTCACCGGAATGGTTACACTCTGATTCTGGGCGATAGTAAATGATGCGCCGTCACTCGAGAGCGTCGTATTCGACGGCTGTGAATAGCCTGCGACAAGATTAGGGCCGGAGATCACGGGTGCGCCGTCTCGATACACCTGAGCGAGATTCGTAGGCGTCGCTGAATTGCCGAAAGCAGGAGAAGTCGAATTAGGCAATCCAAGTGTTACATTCTGACCGATAGCCTGAACATTAACGTTGAAAGTAGCCCTATTTAGAATGACGCTGCTCGTAGCATTACCGAGAGGAGTTATATTTGTCGTCGTAATAGTCGGTGTTCCGGCAAGCGAAAACGCGGGACCCGGGCCGGCGACGGTAATGGCATTTCCGTTTGCGGAACCGGTAAGCGCCGTAACTGCATTGTCTCTCGAATCGTATACGGCGAGATACCCTGCCGCATTCGACATTGAAGCGGTTACAACCTCTTGCGAACCTGGCGTTGTCAGACCTGAGACGTCAACCTTAACCGTGAAAGGAACCGTCGTATTGATAGGAATAGTTGCGCCTGCCGCATTGTCGCTGATCCGGAATGTAGCGACATTATTGACTACCGCGGACGACGCAATAGGCGTAGAGCCCTGATAGAGGTACGCGGCATTCACTGTTCCATTACCTGAAGGAAATATACTTACAAGAACATTGTGAAGATGAAGAGTGTCGCCCTGTGCATTAACGTCAAACACCAAAACTGGTAGACCGAGATACTGGCCCTGTGCCGTGTTTGTTACCGGCACCGTATCTGAAAGAGGGCTTGATCCGTCGAGTGACAAAGTTGCTGAAGATGCCGAAACCGGAGTTATCGGAGTACATACCCAACCTGCCGGACAAACGACTGTCTGTGCGGAAGCCACAATCGGCGAAAATTGAAAGACGGCAAGTACGGAAAATGCTGAAATAAGAAATCGTTTCATTTGTATTATTTTCTATAATTAATTGTAATAGCGTCATTATACCCCCCCCGCACAAGTCCATCCACAACTTATCCCCAGTTATATCCACAAAAATGCTATAGTTAAGCCATATATGCCCCGAAATAAGACTTTTATGAAGAAAATACTAACTATAATTGTCTGTATTTTTGCTGTTATCGGTTTTGTTTTGGTCGCCGTTTATGCCGCGGTCGAGCTCGGATGGACGCGAACGCCCGGAATCATCGACAATCAGCACGATTTTTTCAAAAATCAGGTTCTGAGTTCATCCTCGTCGGCTCCAACGTCATCGACGGCGACAACTGAAAACGATTCTACTTGGATTCAGTCGCCGCAATGGCAAGTTCTCAAAGTCGCCATCGCAAAAGACGCGAACGCCATCAATTTGGCCGCCAGTTCCACCGGGATTCCGGCTCGAATGATAGTGGCGCCGCTCGTTGTCGAACAATTGCGTCTTTTTTACACCGACCGCGAAGTTTTCAAGGAAGTGTTCGCGCCACTGCAGATTCTCGGCAACCAGAGTCAATTTTCCTGGGGTGTTATGGGCATAAAACAGGATACTGCCGTAGAAATTGAAAATAATCTGAAAAATCCGCAGTCTCCATACTATTTGGGAACTGATTATGAACATATTCTCGATTATACGCCTCAAAATATGACTACCGCGAGTACCTCAACCGATCCAGATACCGAACGATTCTACCGTTTGACCGACGAACATAACCGTTACTATTCATATTTATATGCGGCAGTAATGATAAAAGAGCTCGAAACCCAATGGCAAAACGCGGGCGACCCAATTGCCGACCGGCCAGACATCGTCTCTACCCTCTTCAACATCGGTTTTGAAAATTCGCATCCAAATGCCAACCCCCGGGTCGGCGGTGCGGAAATCGACATTGGTTCAACTACATTTAGTTTTGGCGGACTAGCCGGAAGTTTTTATACCTCAGACGAATTGACAAATATTTTTCCGAGGTAAGGCACGCAAATCTACTTAATACTAAAACGCGCGGGTGCATGTCGCAGAGGAACTCTCAGACATGCACCCGCGCGTTTTGTGTATCGTGCTATTTATATTCCACTTTTCCGCCCGCTGTTTCGATCTGTTTCTTAACAACGTCGGCATCTTCTTTCTTCATGCCTTCCTTGATGAGAGACGGAGCTGCGTCAACGAGGTCCTTCGCTTCCTTGAGGCCGAGTCCGAGGACTTCCTTGACTACCTTGATGACTGCAATTTTCTGGGCGCCTGCATCAGCGAGATGGATGCTCACCGTGCTCTTTTCCTCAGTTGCCGCTGCCGCCGCAGGAGCCGCCGCGACCGTAGCCGCCGCTGACACTCCGAACTTGCCTTCGAGGAACTTTACGAGTTCGTTGAGGTCAAGCACTGACATTTTTTCAATCGCCTCGACGACTGATTTGAATTTTGCTGGAATTTCTGCGTGTTCTGACATGTTTTTTATAAATTAAATTGATAAATAATAAGTTTGTGATTGTAGACCGCGATTACGCCGTCTTTTTCTTCGCAATCTGATCGAGAGCGACGACAAATCCCTGAATCGGAGAATTGATGACGTTGAGGAACATACCCCGGAGAGTATCGAGAGAGGGAATAAGCGCAATGCCTTCCATCTCTGCCTTTGTCATGAATTTTCCTTCAAAGACCCCGCCGACAATCGAAACACCCTGCTTGAATTTCTTCTGGAACGCGTATATTTCGCGGGCCGGAGCGATGAGATCGATTCCGTAAGCGATGCCCACTTCCCCTTCAAGGACCGGCATTTCACCGGTTATTTTCTTTCCCTCGAGAGCCTTGCGGGTGATGCTTTTCTTCGCAACGAAATAGCCGATGCCTTCGCTTTTCAGTTTTCTGCGGACTTCCGTCGCGCCGGAAACCTTCAAGCCGTGGAAATTGACGAAGACGAGGGACTGCGAATCATCCGCAATCTTGCTCACCTTGTCCAGAATTTCCTTCTTCTGTACTTTTGTTCGTGCCATTATTTGATTGTTATGCGCCATGCAAAATGCACGGCGCTTCTGATAAAACTTGTGAACGACCTTTTATAAAGGCGAGTAGTGTGTCGAACGAAGCCGACTAACCTGGAAAGGACTTGTTCGCCGTCGTTTCGACGACGATGCCTTTCTTCTCGGGCCTTATGCGATATAACATATCATAGGTGCGTTTTTTGGGCAAATATTATTGCGCCGTATCGACATCGTCGATAAACGCCTCGAATATATCCTCGAGTTTTTGTTTGCGGGTTGAATCCAGATTTTTGAACACCCAATGCTGGTTCTGCAAATCGGCAATAGCCTTCTGCGCCCCGGCAATCGCCTGTTTGTTTGGATTCTTCACCTCTTTAATCGGCTTTTTCTTTCTCAAGCAATCAATGATGGAATCAAGTTTGTCATGCATCATTTTTTCCTTGTACGGAGAGAGACCGAGCGAAGAAACAATTGACTGATATGATTCCATGTCGAGAACCGGATCATATTCGTCGTGCGGGGTCGAGGTTGCGTCTGTCGTTCCGTCGCCATTGAAATCAAACAGCATCATTTGCGTTGTTGATGCCGTCGTCGAAGTCGCGGAAAACCGCGTCGTTGTCGCCAAAACAAGTTCGGCTTTCAAAAGCGGCGTCACCGGCATATCCGCGAACATCGTATTGGTCGCATCGACGCCGTTGACGTCATGCTCCGTATCAACTTCGAACGAACCCATTCCCGTTCCGGTAAATGTCACGCGATAATCCGTTCCGTACGGAACTCTGACATAGGTATCTTCGTCATTAGGAACGTAATCACTGCCCGGAATGCCCGTTTCAAACATCCCAAGATCCGATCCGGGAATGGGATTCGGTATTGGACCGGTATGATTACCCCTACTGTCGTAGACATTTAATTCGACGGGAGAATGGATCGAGATAACGAGAGCATCCTCGTGCACATCCGCCATGGTAGGAGCCCTGTTAGAAATATATGGCGGTAATGTTTCATCTTGGTCTCCCGGCGTAGAATTAGTCGATGACGCAACTAACTTTTCCTTCACGAATGCGACTCCTGAATCCGTGCTCAAGATATCAGCATGATCATCGCCAATGATTTTGCCTTTGCTTTCCGAGCCAAGATCGAAATAATAGTCGGACGAACTGGAAATCGCGGCCGCGGCGCTCTGCAATATCACGGTTCCGTCGCCAAAGATTGTCGTGGATGCCGAATGCTCAAGGGCATTTGTGCATGTCGGGGTTGTGCCAAAAAATACCGTCATGGCGCTGTCAGAGCAAACTTTTTTTGCATAGTAGGATATTCCGGAGAGCGTTGGATTGCCCCATCCCGCGAGAATGATTGCCTTGGTCGTCGAAGCGAACGAAAAAGTATCGATCGTATCGTGGATTTTTTGCGCAGCATCAATCATTGCGGTATGAAGAATTGCCGGCAAATCCGTATCGCCGGCGGACGGTTCGGCGCGGTGATCCGAAATACCCGTCAAAAAACTGCGCAAGGCGTCATAACCGGAAACCGTCTGTTTTTCGCCTGCCAAATTGAAGTCGGCAATCGCAGACGACGTAAACGAAACGATCGAACCGAACAGACTGCTCGTGGCGTTTGAAAAATATCCGCGCGACGGCAGCAATCCGTATCCGCCCGGCATATTGTCGCCAAGTTCCCGCGCAATGCCCTGCGTTGTTATTGCTCCTCCCAGAATGCTCTGATTATCGCCGTGAAGAAGTCCGGCAATCGCTTGCGGCGTGCCCAGTTGTGGCACTGCCACCAGAATCACTTTATCAAGCAAACCTGATTCGCCTTTGTCGGCGAGAGCTTTCGCCAAGACTTTTGCAACCAAGCCGCCATTGCTATGCGCGACAATGGTAACTTTTCCTGTTTTTGAAGTGGATGCGAGCGATTGAATTGTCTGAATCAATTTTTGCGAAACCGCTGCAGTGACGTCAAAGCGCCAGTCATAAGGATACGCCGTCCACGAATTGATAGTCTTGTCCGCAACCACGCCATTCATCATGGCGATAAAACCTTTATAAATCGGAAACAAGCCGAGAGCGCTGTCGATAATATCCTTCGTATATATTCCTGAATTGACGCTCTGCCCCGTCGGCGTCATGAAAAGCTTTTGCACGTCGGCGTTTCTGTTGGGTTCCCACAATTCATTCGTCGACGTTCCAAAGAGCGATTTTTGGTCAAGATAAAGCCTACTTGATTCGATACCGGGCAAGAACAAGACATTTGAACAGCATGCGGCCGATTGCGCGTGAATTACCGTATCCTGCGTAAGCCATGGCGCATAATCGACGTTACCGAAAATCGCGGCGCCGGTCGCGCTCGCGGGCCCTGCCGAACTTCCCCACCAATTGTTTTCGGCACTGATCGGATTATCAATTGAATTATAAATGCCGTATAAACTATTGTTCGTGATTGAACTGCTTGAAATGACAATATTGTTCACAGCCGGAGGCGTCGGAATTGTCAGGGCATGCGCTATCTCCGGCGCAAAAAGTGCCCTAAAAAATCGGGACGCGAAACCTGCGCGGGGCGTGCCGAAAGTATTTTCAAAAGTGTTTCCAGGGGTGTTTACCGCCTGAAACACCGGCGGCGGCATGGGACGTGAATATATGCCGTACCTGTTTCCGGAAATGACACTGTCGGTGATAGTGATTGAACTTCCCTGCGCGTCAACAGCCGTGTCAGCATCGGTTATGGTGGTCGAGGAAATCCAGACATTGCTTTGGGTAATGCCCAATCCCGTCGGCACGTCAATATGCGCATTCGAAAATGTCGACGTCGCAAACGAAATCCAAAAACCCGTCAAATTATTCAGGATTACCGGCTGGCTCGCCGTTCCGTTTACGGATAAGGTTCCACCGACGGAAAGCGAACCGGGACTGGACGAAGACGTCGTGACAGTTACGCCCGGCCCAATCGAAAGAAAAACTCCGAACGGAATATAAATATCAGCGTCGAGAATATAGGGACTGCCCGTCTTGGTCCAACTCACAGTTTGGCCAAATGCCGTGTCGGCCGTGATATGCGTCTCGGCATGGACGACCGGGGCGATAAAAATAAACGTCGCAAAAACAACAGAAACAAAAACGCGAAAAAGATTCTTCATATGATGCAAAAATTAAATTACTAATAATTGCACCTACGATATCAGAGTGCGATAAAATCCTGATAAAATTATCGCGATAAATTATTTCCGAGATTTTGTAAAGAGAAACGAGAAAAACTACTGTATCGTAAAAGCCTGAGTTCCGACCAAAACATGATTATTAGCCGAATTAACGAAATAGATTTGATAATTGGTTTTTGGGAATGTATTCGAAGGCACTTTGAAAGTAAAGCTCTGCTGGGTCGATGTTGCCGTCCCGAGAACCTGTCCGATGTAAAAGCCCTTGTTTGTGACAAATTCCAAATCGAGAATGTACTTTATGGCATTCGGGTTTTTATTCTTCCACGTAAGGGTATACATCTGACCGGCGTGCAAAACAGTGGAACCGATGGCGGAGGTAATGACCGGCGGAAGCCGCAGATCGTCGGAAATAAAGGTCGACGACGCCGAAATGGATGACGAAGCAACGGCCGAAATATTCGCGGGAGTATGAATCGCAGGCGAATAGACCCCGAATAGTGTTCCGAGATAAATCAATATTGTTGCAAAAAGTGATTTCATAAAAGTATGTGGTTCGAAATTATCTACTTCAGATATACCTGTGAAGCATACATGACGGCGAAACTCATTGCAAGAATGAGCGTGAAGCCGATGAAAAACTTGAAAAACGTGCGATCAAAAGGGTTTACCATTGACGTAAGTATACACCGAAATTAAAACTATATCCTATATTCCCTTGTTGAGAAGCGCTCGAGTCGCGGGACCAACGACGCCCAATTGATCAAGGCTGTGTTTTTTCTGATACGCCTTCACGCCAGCTTCGGTTAAATCGCCGAATGTTCCCGTTATAGGCCCTGAATAAACACCGTCGGCGGTAAGTCGTTTCTGAAGGGCCGTCACCTGCGCCCCGGTCGAGCCGTTATACAAATATTGCGTGAATACAATCGATCCCGCGGAAGAGGAAACATCCGACGACACGTTCGAAGAAGGCGTCGCCGCGGCATTTCCAACCCAGAAGTAGGCGCTTGCGGCGCTTCCCGCCGGATTTGAGAATGTTATTGAAACCGGCATTGGCATGCTTTCATTTCCCGTCATTGAGTAACTTGCCATATACGGGCCGTTGCCGTTCCCTGTAATCGAAACAGCCGCGCCCGCAACGAGCATCGACGGAATGCTGATGCTTTGATTCGCCGTGAACGTCAGCGTCAAGGCATTCCCCGCTCCGAGAAACTGCCCGTTTTGATCATTTGAAGAAACCGAAAACGAAGTTATGGCCGGAGCGACCGTCGTACCCGAAACCGTCGTTGTTGAACCGTTCGCGGTCGTCAACGGCAATGTCGAAACATACGCATAGAGAATTCCGCACTGACCGTTAATTGAACAAATCTGGATATTATCTCCACCGAACGCGAGACCCGTTACGGCAACACTCGTACCGTTTACATTTGCCGTCGCAACCCCTCCGGCGGAATTAGTTGAAACATAATAAGGGCTCGTTCCACCGAGAATTGAAACGGATTGGCTCTGCCCGACTGTCAAAGTGAGATTCGACGGACTGAAAGTGAGCGTTGTGGTTGTATTCGTCGTCACCGCAGAAGTATTCGATTGCGACACACTGACGTTTACCTGACCACACGAAGTGCTGTTATTAGCCGAGGAACACACGCTAATAAGCGATGAACCGGGATTGACGCCCCCAACCGTTAAAATCGAACCGCTTAAATTCGCCGACACGAAACCGGAATTAGCATTGGATGAAATATAATAATTCCCCGAACCTGTTATAGCCACGGTTTGACTCTTCCCTACCACAACATTTACCGTACTCTGACTGAAGGAAATGTTCGCCGCCGAAGCCGCTGATGTCTGCACCGTAACCTGTATCGTAGCGCATCCCAACCCCGACGCACAAATCGTCAAATTCGTCGTACCCGTATTGAATGCCGTCACGGTAATTTGGTTCCCGGAAATTGAAGCGGTAGCTATCGAAGGATTTGTATTGGTCGAGAGAGTTAGAGGAGCGGAAACTGATGCGGAAATAGTCGACGATTGTCCCGATGTCATAATGAGATTCGTCTGGCTCAATGGCAACGTTCCGGAGCTCGTAAAGCTCGGCCATGCGGAGGCCGCAGAAGCCTGACCGTCAACCATCACATAAACTAACGCACCCGACGTTATGCCATAGGTACTAGCATCAACAGTCGTCGTCAAATAACCGCTTGAATTAGTCGTGCCGATATTGGTCGAACTAAGGGATGATGCACCGGGATAATACAAAAGGGTCGAAGCATTCGGATCAGCCCCGTAAACCGTAATCTGCACCTGGCTACTGCCGGATGTCACCGTATAGAGCGACATAGTCGGAATATTGGCGGCATAGGCGGGAATGGCAACTAAACCCGCGATTACAGCGACACCAATAGTTCGCAAAAAATTACGTATCATAGTTTGATATATGTTCATAGAATATTTAAGTTAAAACCTCTATGCAGATATTATACACCCAGAAAGGTTATTTTGTGACATGTTTTTAACATATTTAACCAAACAAAAAACCACCCTTTTGAGGGGGTGGTTTTTTGTTTTTCAGACTAACCTAGCGAAGTCGAAGACTTCGTTAAGACTAGAGAGAAGGTGTTCTCCACGCTGTCTGACCTCGCATGAACGTCGCTGACGACGTACCTGTGAAGCTAGCAGTAGACCAATTGATACCAGTGAGCTGAACAGCATACTGACCTGCAGTTGGACCATTTACCAAGAACGAGTAAGTAACTGGAATAGTTACACTCTGGTTCTGAGCAAGAATGAAGTAATTACCGTCTGACGACAATGTTGTATTCGTAGGCTGTGAATAACCAACCTGTAATCCAGTAAGATTCTGTTGAAGAACTCCGCCGAGATAGACTGCAGCGCTGCTTGTTGCAGTACTTGAGCTACCAAACGCATTATTTACAACTGAAGGAAGACCGAACGCTACGCCTTCACCAATAGCAGTAGCATTGATGTTGAATGTTGCTATGTACTTGATTGTTGAAGTTCCAGCAGTTGTATTGTTCGAAACAACCGTGTTTGTAATCGTAGGTGTTCCAGAAAGAGCAAACACTGGACCCTGACCGAATACATTCTGAGTGTTAGCTATCGCACCGCCAGAAATAGAAGCATTGCTGTCAATCGATGTGTAAATCGATAGATCTGCGCTTCCTGTTGTAGAAGCAGTGATAATCGCTGGGGATGTAACTGTAGATGTCAAACCAGAAACATCAACCTTAACCGTGAAAGGAACGGTTGTGTTAACTGGAATAGATGCACCCGGTGTACCATCGCTGATGTTCAAGAATGTAGCAACACCACTTGTGTTAACTGAAGCTGAAGAGATAGGTGTTGAACCCTGGTAGAGGTAAGCAGCACCAACTGTTCCGCTTCCGCTGTTAGCAATGTGTACTGTTACGCTATGAAGATGAAGCGTATCACCGTTAGCGTTAACATCGAATACCATGACTGGAAGGCCGAGGTACTGACCCTGTGTAGTGTTTGTAACACCAACAGAACCTTGAAGAGGGCTCGAACCATCGAGAGATACGTTAGCCTGAGCACTTGTTATTAAGCTCTGACCAATAATCATTGTCTGATTGATACTTAGGTCACCTCCATAGAGATTGACACCAGCACCATCAACCGCTCGAACACCAAGATTAGCTACACTGACAGTGTAAGCACCCGTACCTGCTGTCGGCGTACCTGTCTGACAACCTAAGGTACATCCACTTGTGTACTGAGTATTAATTTGGTTGTAAAGGTTTGCCTCAACAACGAGATCTTTGTATGTTCCCTTTGGAACGATGAAGCTGAATCCTGCGAGACCTACAACATAGTTAGAACCGTTCTGAACTACTGTTGAATTATTCAAAGGAACAGTCGTGAGGACTGCGCCTGTTGAAGGATCAACGAGTGAAACAGAGCTGTAAACGAAGTTGTAAACTGCTGTTGAAGAACCGAGAACGAGCTGCATGCTCTGGACTGAAACGTCAGAGTACTGAGCCTGAACGCGGACATCGAGGATAGGAACATTAGACTGACCGGCATTTGCAACTGAAGTAGAAACTGGACCCTGTGTTACAGAGATGATTCCCTGTACGCCTGGAGTCGTGATTCCCGTCTGAGTTCCGGTCGTTGTCGTAACTGTCGTTCCTCCCGTGATTGCAGGAGCTGTACATGTCCAACCTGTAGGACATGCGAATCCTGTCGGTGCCATTGCTGTGCCAGTTACTCCGGCATTCAATTTTGCAACTGTAAGAGGACCTACATATCCTGTGTTAGGAAGACCTACGCTTGTCTGATAAGCAACAACTGCTGCCTTTGTGAGGCTACCGAAGTATCCTTCAGCAACGCCTGCTGGCATTGTAAGGAAGCCCTGTGATACCAACCAAGACTGGAGAGCTACAACCTCTGCACCTGTGCTGCCTACTGAAAGGTAACCAGTGAAAGTGTATCCTGTAGCTGCGTTTGCGCTTCCGATTGTCATCGCGAATGAACCGATGGCAAGAGCTGAAGCCGCGAGACTTGCGATTAATGCTTTCTTCATAATTATGATTTGATAAATTAATAAAACGAAACTAATAATGTTACTAATAATTTTCAACTATCCTCCCTGCCCAATTGTTTTCGACGCTGGCCAAGGAAGTTAGCTTGCGAGAGTGAGAACCGAATTCAGCCGTTATCAACCGTGAAGGAAAAAGGCGTGGCGGAATGATATGACCTAATGGAATCTATTGAGTTGTCAAAGTTCGGGCAAATACCGAATATGGCCATTATACCCTTGCCATAAAATCGGTGCAAAAAGCCCAATGTGGATAACTCTGGGCCTTATGGCGTTTAATACTATACTAAGGCCATATTTATGTCAATTTCAGGCCCTTACCAGGCTCTACCTGCAGGTACAGACGTATAAATGAGGGAATTTTGACAAATGGCGGCTCTATTTGAGCGAGTAGGTACTCCAACGCCGCTCCCCTTCTTTTTTCACTATTCCCTTATCAACAAGATCCAAAAGTTCCCGCTGTATGGTTTTTTCACTGCATCCGCTGATGGCTTTCGCAAAGTCCTTTATAGTGAGGTTCGACTGCTTCTTGAGAAGTTCTATGATAGCAGTCTTTCGACTGTCCTTTTTGTCCTTTACGGCAATTTTTGGCTTCAACTCTGTTTTATCTTTCCTAGTGCTTTTATCTGATTGATTTGGACGATCATTTGTCCTTGAAAAAAGAGAACGGTCCTGAGAAGGTATTTCATCTGTCCTTGAAGATTCTGTCTTAAAAAATGAATCGGACAAAACATAACCGGCGCGGGCTGCGTCTTCAAAGACTTTTGTTTTCAACAACATCACCACCCCTTCTATTTCATCCTTCAAAACCGAGTGATTCATTTCAGAAACAAGTCCGGCAACATGCGCTACCCTCAAAAGAGAAAGGGTTTCCAGGGAGGCCGAAAAAAAAGTGTGAATGTCGGTATTTCGATCGCGCGGTTCAATACCGTTCATCGACAATGCCGAGGACAAAAGACTGATGCCTTTTTCACGCAACTCCCATTTGATCGGTTCCGTGTCCTTTATAAGGCTGGAGACGAGGTAGAGAGCTGAAGTTATTTTTTCAGTCTTTTTGAATGTAAAAGCCAGGTGGCCTTCGCCGTTAAAGAAACCTATGGATTTCCATATATTATTAGCCTCGTTATTAGGTTGTCCTATATCGTTATTCATAATGTCTTTTACAAAAAATACCCGAAAATTCCTAAAGGACGATAAAAAATATTATGTCCATTATATAGGGAGTGTCGCCTAAAAGTAAAGCTTCACGCCATTTATGATATGATTATCGAATCATGGCAAGAAACAAGGAAAAGAACAAAGACGCGCCCGAAAAGAAGAAACAAAAAAGCCTCTGGGGGGATGTAAAGACGGAAACCGTGCAGGCGGTCCTCGCCATCATTTCATTCATTATCGCATTGCTCGCAATACTGGCATCCATCAAAAGCGCAGGGCCGGTTGGCGCAATTGTATACGCCGGTTTGGATGCCCTGCTCGGAGTCGGATATTTTCTTTTGCCTATCCTTTTCCTGATGCTCGGCGGATCCTTTTTGCGCGGCCTCGAGAGGCGTTTTCAGATCTCAAAAACACTCGGTTCGCTTCTCTTTTTTATTTCAGCGCTCGGCCTCATCAATATGTTCCCGGGCGGACACGGCGGCATACTCGGACACTTCATATCTGCGCCTTTGGTTCACCTGTTCGGACCATACGCGACTGCCGTCCTTCTTGTTGCGGGCGTGGCAATTTCGATATTGATTATTTTTGAAACGCATTTCACTCTTGAGAGCCTGATGTTCTGGAAACGATTCGGGACGGAAGAAAAAACTTCAAAAAAACCGGCCGAGCTTTCCGCGAAAGAGGAAGCGGCAATGGATGACGCCGTCGAAGGTGCCGCATTGGCCGCCGCAATTGAGGAAAAGAAAAAGACAGACGCGGAGAAATTTGCTAAGGAAAAAGACAATACAAAAAAGCCGCCGGAGAGGAAACCTCAGCAACCGGCACTCACCCAATCCGAAGACGACGGTTTTGTCCCGGCCGGCATTGCCAGACCTCGCCGCGAAACGGCAAGCGGCAAACCTTTCGTCCCTCCCCCGCTTGTGCTTCTTGAAAAGGACAGCGGCAAACCGGAAACCGGCGACATAAAAGCCAACGCAAACATAATCAAGCGCACACTCCAAAACTTCGGCATCAATGTCGAAATGGATGAGATTTCAATTGGGCCGTCGGTAACGCGGTATGCATTGAAACCGGCGGAAGGCGTAAAGCTTTCGAAAATCGTCGCTCTTAATAATGACCTTGCTCTCGCATTGGCGGCCCACCCTATCCGCATTGAGGCTCCAATTCCCGGCAAATCGCTCGTCGGTATCGAAATTCCAAACTCAACGAAGACGACGGTTGGTCTGGCGACATTGCTTGGCTCCGAAGAATACCAGAAGTCGGATAAACCCCTTCTCGTTTCGCTCGGCAAAGGAGTCACCGGCAAGTCATACTTCGCAAACCTGGCGAAAGCTCCCCACATGCTGATTGCCGGCGCTACCGGTTCGGGAAAATCGGTCACCATTCACGCAGTCATCAATTCCCTGCTTTTCAGAAACTCTCCTGAAAACCTGAAATTCATCATGATCGACCCAAAACGCGTCGAATTAACCCTTTACAACAACATTCCTCACCTTCTGACGCCTGTCATTACCGACCCAAAGAAAGCCATTCTTGCATTGAAATGGGCCGCGAAGGAAATGAGCCGACGATACGACATATTGGAACAAAGCAAGGTGCGCGATATTGATTCGTACCATAAGGCTGCTTTAGCGGCAGTTGCAAAGGGAGCAAAGACAGATGACATTCCTGAAACAATGCCATATATAGTGGTGATTATTGATGAGCTGGCCGATATCATGCAAACATACCCGCGCGAGTTGGAAAGCGCCATCGTGCGCCTCGCCCAAATGAGCCGTGCAATCGGCATACACCTTATTATCTCCACGCAGAGGCCGTCGGTGAATGTCATCACGGGTCTCATCAAAGCGAACATCCCTACCCGCGTCGCATTGCAGGTGTCCTCGCAAATTGATTCACGCACCATTTTGGACGCTCCGGGCGCCGAAAAACTTCTGGGAGCCGGAGACATGCTCTATTTGGGCGGCGAAATGGCAAAACCTGCCCGCCTTCAGTCTGCCTTCATTTCGGAAAGCGAAGTCAAGAAAGTGGTCAAATATCTTGTTGCGGAATACAAGGACGAGGTCATGGGCGAAATCAATCTGACGAATTCGAATGGACCGCAGGGTGCGGGTGCTCCGGGTGAATTGGCGCGTGACGCTATATTTTCAGCCGATGTCGGAAGCGATGATGACATGAACGAGGAAGACGACATGTATGATGCGGCGAAAGAGGCTGTCATATCGGCCGGGAAGGCTTCGACCTCATATATTCAGCGAAAGCTTGGCGTTGGATACTCGCGTGCCGCAAAACTGATGGACATGCTTGAAGAAAAAGGTGTTATCGGACCGGCAAACGGTTCGAAGCCGCGGGAAGTAATGGGCGGAAGCGATACCGCAGGAGCCGCTCCGGAAGCTGCTGAACAAAAAGAGCCGAACCTATAGTATTGTATGAACATGACCCGGGAAACGACAAAGCGCGCAATCACCATAGGAACAATTATTTTTGTCATCCTGGTTATTATCGGATATGCATATATTACATCCCATAGCCTCATAAGCGGACCGAGCATTGTCGTAACAAATATTTCCGGCACGGCTGCGCCGGCTCCAGTAAAAGGCGTTATTTACGGATCATTCGCAACATCGACCGTAACGATAACGGGAGTTGCGTTGCGAATACAGTCAATAAGCCTTAACGGATCCCCTATCGAAATCGACGAGGCTGGTAACTTCTCCCAGATAATAGCGCTCTTTCCTGGTTTCAACGCCGAGACGCTGATTGGAAAGGATGCTTTTGGCCATACAACGCAGGTTGAACTTGACCTAAACCGAGAATAGTTTTCGAGCACTTAATTTATCGAAATTTTAGAACTTTTTTAGAGGAATTTCATAACCGTTTGTTAGAATAGTCAGGTGAACGAATTGCCCAAATCGGGTGTAATAGTATATAATTAGCAGATAAAAAATAAATACATGGCCAAAAAAACAAACAAAAAATTTCCAGAAGCCCCAAAGGAAACCGTCTCGGCGAAAGTAGCGAGCATCGCCCCGCCGCGCGCGCCATCGGGACGCGAAGCCAAAAAAGACGATAACCGAAAGGATCCTTCAGTAAATATAAAAGATACTTTGGATGCCATCCGAATGAAATTCGGTGACGATTCAATTATGAAGCTCGGTGAGAAACCAAAGGTCAACGTCAATGCGATTCCAACGGGATCTATCGGCCTGGACGCGGCACTCGGTGTCGGCGGTATTCCCCGCGGCCGCATCATTGAAATCTTCGGTCCTGAATCATCGGGCAAAACTACACTTTCGCTCCATATAATTGCCGAAGCTCAAAAAACAAACGGCATTTGCGCTTTTATTGACGCCGAACACGCAATGGATCCGGAATATGCGAAACGAATCGGAGTGCGTACCGACGAACTTCTCATTTCACAGCCTGATACTGGAGAGCAAGCCTTGGAAATTGTTGAATCGCTCGTCCGATCCGGCAAAATGGACGTTATTGTTATCGACTCTGTCGCGGCGTTGACGCCAAAAGACGAAATCGAAGGTGATATGGGTGCCCATCACGTCGGCAAGCAGGCTCGTCTGATGTCCCAGGCTCTCCGCAAACTCACAGCCATCGTGGCAAAGAGCAAAACCGTGGTTATTTTCATCAACCAAATCCGCATGCAGATTGGAGTCATGTTCGGAAATCCGGAAACAACGCCGGGAGGAAAAGCTCTCAAATTCTACACATCCGTACGTCTCGACATCCGTCGCATCGCCCAAATTAAAAAAGGCGAAGAAGTCATGGGTGGCCGCGTCCGCGTAAAGGTGGTAAAAAACAAAGTCGCCGCTCCTTTCCGTCAGACGGAATTCGATCTCATGTACAACGAAGGCATTTCACAGGAAGGCGAAATCATCGCACTCGGCGAAAAAATGGAACTTATCAAAAAATCGGGTAACTCATACGAATACGGCAGCACGAAACTCGGCAGAGGTTACGATGCGACGCGGCAGTTTTTGAAGGAAAATGAACCGATACGCGAGGAAATTCTCGCAAAGATCCGTGAAAAACTGAGTGAGGGTCTCTAGTCCTCTTTTGGCCAAAATAGGCCTAAAGTTGCGTCTTTTCCGGACTTCGTATAGAATGTCCCCACTATGGCAATGCTTGAATATAACGAAGTTGTTGAGCGAAAGTTTATCGTAATGGACGGACAACCGTACGAAGTTCTCGCTTCGCATGTTTTCCGCAAACAGCAGCGAAAACCGGTCAATGCGACGAAGCTGAAAAACCTCATCACAGGCAAAGTTACTGAATATTCCTTTCACCAGTCCGAAAAAGTGGTCCAGGCCGAGATTGAAAGCCGCGAGGTTAAATATCTATACAATAACCGCGGCGAATACTGGTTCTGCGAAGTGAGCGACCCGAGCAAGCGTTTCTCCGTCACTGGGGAAAATATCGGACCTCAGGCAAAATATTTGAAGACAAATGCAGTTGTCACGCAGTTGACATTCGATGAAAAACCGATGGGCTTTAAATTGCCGATCACGGTTGATCTCAAAGTGACCGAAGCTCCGCCGAACGTAAAAGGCGACAGCGCCACTTCAGGCGGAAAAGTTGTCGTCCTTGAAACTGGTGCGACAATAACAGCCCCCCTCTTCGTCAATGTGGGCGATGTCATTCGCATCAACACAGAAACTGACGAGTATCGAGAACGCGTGGGCAAGTAGCACAAAAAAACCGCAGATGCGGTTTTTTTGTTGTGACTATCTCGCGACGAACGGCAAGAGACCGATATAACGAGCGCGCTTGACTGCTTCTGCGAGCTGGCGCTGGCTTTTTGCGGAAACGCCCGTCTTCTTGCGGCTGATCATGCGGGCATGGGGATTGAGAAATTTCTTGAGGATTTCTGTATCCTTGTAGTCGATGTGCTTTATATTGTTTTCAGAAAAGTAACACTGTTTCATTTTTTTATATTTTGTAATTGATTTTGCTAATTTGTTTGATTTTTTTTCGAACGATTTGGCGTTTAACTAGAACGGGATGTCGTCGGGATTTATTTCTTCTTCGGGATACGCGATGGCATCCGCCGGAGGAACATCCTTGTCGGACGGAGCGTTGTCGAACTTTGTCGCGCCGTCGGCACCGCCGAACGAGCCTGCTGAAGCGCTGTTGGCGCCTGCCCCTGACGGACCTCCGCCCACTCCTGATCCCGCGCCCGCACCGCCTGCGCGATTGCCGAACTGGACGCGGTCAGCAACGATTTCAGTGCGGTATTTCTTGGTACCGTCCTGAGCGTCCCATGACCGGGTCTGCATGCGGCCTTCGACGAGGGCACTGGAACCTTTTTTGAGGTACTGCGCCGTTGTTTCCGCCTGGCGGCCGAAAACGACGATATTGTGATAATCGGCGCTTTCCTGGCGAGCACCGTTTTTATCCTTCCAGACACGATTTGTGGCAAGGCTGAAGGTGCAAACCTTTATACCCGAGGGAAGAGCCCGCATTTCCGGATCCCGTGTCAGATTCCCTATGACTAATGCTTTGTTTAGATACATATGTATATTGTATTAAACTGATAATGCCTCGGAAACAGCCATGCGCTACGCCCCCTTTACCATCGCGTCGATGCTCTTGTCCATGTCCTCCACGTTCGCGGCTGCAACGACTACGGGTTCGCCTGATTTTTCAATCGCGGCATCCACGGCCGGAACAGGAGCCGCGCCTTCCGGAGCGATCATTCCCATATCCCGTGCGGCAACCGTAAACGTAGGCGCGCGCTTGCCGAGATACGTGTTTTCCTTTACGGTCGTCACGAGAATGTGACGGAGAATATTTTCTGTCGCATCAAGTGACTTTTTGACTGATTCGATTGCCTTCGAAGGAAGTTCGAACTTTACCCATCCGAAATACGCCTCATCGAAGCGCTGATACGAACCGTTGATTTTCTTTGTCATCTGATACGCGAGCGTAATGAGCTCGGGATTTTCTTCACCGATGATAACTGCGCCGGCTTTCGCGAGCACATCTTTCAAAGAAGCCGTTTCAGCGGCCACTTTTTCCTTCGGAATCGAGGACAGAAACAGATAGCCTATTTCATATACCTTAACCCCTTCTTCATGAGTATTATTTTGCATAATAAGTGGTGAACAGTAATCCGCCCAAATAGCGGAGCGAGGCAGTGCGAGCCTGGACTGGTCACGTAATTAATTAATAAGTTGCACTCACTAGAAACTATCATATATGTTCCCGAGGCGCAAGGCGTGGGCTTTTTATGGCCCTCATACCCTGCCATTCCACTATACGGCCTGGATGATAGAGAAACACATAAGATTTCCTAAAATTTTGATAAATTAAACGCTGAAAAACTTTTTTGCGTTTTTGACAAGGGCTGAGAGGATAACTGAAGGGTCTTCGCCTTCCTTTTGGCGAATTTTAGCTATTTTCTTGGCCACTTCTATGACATATGCCGGTTCATTACGCTTGCCGCGATGCGGTGTTGGTGAGACAAACGGAGCATCAGTTTCGGACATAATCCGGTCAAGCGGAACCGTTTTGACGAGTTCATCGTAATCACGGACAAAAGTAATGACGCCGGTAAATGAAACGCTCCCTCCGGCATCAATGATATTTTTCAAATCAACCGCTGTTCCCGCGAAAAAATGAAAATCAAAAGGGACTTTGGCATGTTCCCTCAAAATTGCAACTGCTTCTTCGTAGGCATTTCCGGTGGCTCCGGCAATGCCGGTTTTTTTGGCATTGCGCACGTGGAGCATAAGAGGTTTTTTGACTTCGTTGGCGAGCTTGATGTGTTGTATGAAAATTTCGCGCTGGCGGCCGGCGTCAAAGGGCGCATGAAAATAATCCAGACCGCATTCGCCGATGGCGACGACTTTCGGATGAAGCGCGAGCTTTTTGAAGGCGTCATAATCAAAAATAGCGCCGATATTCGATTCATTTGCGTCGACCGGGTGCAATCCAACCACAGCCCACATGTTTTCGTGTTTCTCGGCAAGAGCGATGGCTTTGGTCGAAGATTCGAGGTCGGTGCCGACTGTGATTACGCCGACATCGGCATCGCGTGCGCGGGAAATCGCTTCTTCCCTATCGGCATCATAATCTGGAAAATAAACGTGGCTGTGGATGTCTATGTATTTCATTATTTACGCATGAAAAGCGGAGCGACGAGCACGATATCGCGAACGGCAAGGGCGATTTTTTCCGAAGTCTCCGGCATGATTGGTGCAAGAATAGCGCCAATACCGGCTACTTCGCCCAACAGATAAGAAATATCGGCTTTGCCCGCGGCCGGATCCGTTTTCACTTTCTTGAACGGCTCGTTTTCCTGGACAAATTTGTCGGCGGCGGCGATTTTTTTCCAAATTTCGTCGCAGACTTTGTTAAGCTCAAACTTTTCGTAGTATTCTGAAAAAAGTGAAACCATGCCTGAAACATTTGTCTTTTCGCCGGCACCGTCAGGCAAGGAAACCCCGTTTGTCTGGGCCATTTTAATGACGCGGGAAACCAGATTGCCGAGGCCGTTGGCCAGATTGGCATTGTAGGCCTCCTTGAATTTTTCCATAGTGAAATCGCTGTCCTCAAACGGATGAATATGCCGCGCGAGATAATAGCGCAGAGCATCGGTGCCGTATTCAGCGACCACAGCCAAAGGATCCACGACATTGCCCAGGCTTTTGCTCATTTTCTGGCCGTCGCTTGTGATGAAACCGTGAATAACAATGCCTCGCGAAGGTTCGCCCGCGCCTGCTGACATGAGCATAGCTTGCCACATCGCTGCCTGCTGACGAATCTGGTCCTTGCCGGCAAACTGCAAGACCGGCCAGTAGCGTTCGAAACTTTTCATGTCGATCGGCCATCCAATCGTCGAAATATAATTGACGAAAGCATCGAACCAGACATACATTACATGATCGGAATCATCAGGGACATCGACACCCCAGGGCATTTTGCTTTTCAGGCGGGAAATGCTGAAATCCTCGAGTCCCCTTTCGACAAAAGCCTTGATTTCGTTGAAACGAAAATCGGGGACGACCAAGTCCGGACGCTTTGCGTACAAATCAAGCAGCGGTTTTTGATATTTTGAAAATTTGAAGAAATAATTTTCCTCGTCGATCACTTCAATGGCCAAATTCGGATGGATTGGACATTTTCCGTCGACAAGTTCCGAATCGGTTTTTTCTAACTCGCAGCCAACACAGTATTTGACCTGATAATTTTTTTTGTAAATGTCACCTGCTTTCAAACAGCGTCTCCAAAATTCCTGGACGGCGGCCTTATGCTTTGGATCCGTCGTACGAATAAAATGAATGTCGGACGACAAACCGAGCGGTTCGCGCAAGTTCCTGAATTTTTCAGCATACATGTCGACATACGCCTGCGGGTCCATTTTCTGGTCGAGGGCATTGCGGTAAATTTTAATGCCATGCTCGTCGGAACCGGTGCTGAAAAAAACGTCGAAGCCCATGGCTTTTTTATAGCGCGCGAAAATATCCGCCTGAACGATTTCAAGGGCAAAACCGATATGCGGATCGGCATTCACGTACGGAATGGTCGTTGTTATGTAGAAAGGCTTTTTTTCCATAATGCGCAGAGTCGATTAGGCCGTCGGAACGTGCTTGCCCTTTTCGACATCATGAACAAATTCCATGAGGGCGGCGGCAATCGGAACGGCAAGAATAGCGCCCAAGACGCCCGCCAATTTCAAGCCGATAACGATTGCGAGAATGACCAGAATCGGCGAAATGCCGACGATTTTTTTGACCACGAGAGGATAGAGCAAATTATTTTCAAACTGATGGATGATGAGGTAGAGACCCGCAATGACAAGGGCTTTGGTGAAACCGCTGGCGCCGAATACCAAAAGTACGGCCGGAATGGCGGAAAGAATCGGACCGAAAACGGGAATGATTTCAAACGCTCCGGCAATGAAGGCCAAAAGAAGCGCGTGCTGGACCTGCAAAATCATCAAACCAAGATATACCAAAACGCCGATCATGACGCCCAGAAGAAGCTGGCCCTGAAGCCAATGGCCGATCTTGCTTTGCGAACGTTTCCAGAGATCCGTGACATAGGCATGGCTTTTGACCGGACTTATGAGGCGCAGAAAGTTGCCGACTCCGTCTTCCTGCACGGCGAGATAAAACGACAATACAATGATAAGGAAAAGCGACAGTGCTCCTCCGAATAAAACGCTGGCCGCCTGGAACGCACCGCCCGTGCTTCCGGAAATAAAACCGCGCAGGCCATTGACCGCATCCTGCAATGAGAACGAGGAGCTTGTCAGGAAACCGCTGTCCTTCAGAGGGTTCCAGAAATCGGAAAGATTGATGGTCGCCGGAATATTATTAAGGAAATTCAGAAGTTGGGTGACGAGCGACGGCACGAAGAAAATGAAAAAAGAAGCAAGTATCAATATAAGAACAATATAGACGAAAACAGTCGCGGGCAGGCGTTTTATTTTGTATTTGCCGAACCATTTTATCGCAGGTTCGATAGCGGAAGCGATGACAACAGCCGCGAGCACCACTACAACAATGTCACGGATATAATAGAGAAAAAGGAGCAGGACGACAAAAAGAATGCCCCGAATGATGGAACCCGATGTAATGCTTATGTATACTTTGCCATTTTCCTTGTTCACAAATGCAGTATAGCACGCAGGTCCTCTTCTTTGAAGCGTCCAACGAGGGCCAGATTCAGCCGTTCATTGGTGAAAATGTTGTTGGCGATTTTTTGGATGTTTTCGGCAGTTACGGCTTCTATTTGGGCGGTGAGTTCGTCGGGATTTTTTACCTGCTTCTTCATTATTTCCTGGCCCGCGCAGAATTCAGCGCGTGAATCGGAAGATTCGAGGGAAAGCATGAGCGAACCCTTGAAATGGTCTTTTACTTTACGCAGTTCTTCTGGTGAAATTTTTTCTTCTTTCAATTTCCTGAATTCGCCGAGAATCGCCGCGATGACTTCAGCCACGCGCGAATTATCGACTCCGGTCGATACCGCAAAGACACCGTGATCCGTGGAAGGGTCATTATCCGCGCTGACATAATAGCCGACACCCATTTCATCGCGAAGTTTCTGGAAAAGGCGCGAGCTCATGCCTCCGCCGAGGATATCCGCGAGCACGCTGAGCGTCGGAGTTTCCGGAGAAAGAATCGGGAATGACCGAACGCCTAAAACAAGATGTGTCTGGTCAGTTTCCTTGAAGTGGGCTTTTATAGCAGGCTCTTTTTGCGATTCGGATACCGATGTCTTCCCCGCTTTCGGGGTCTGCGGCAGATTTGCAAATGTTTTTTCGATTTTCGCAATCGTTTCAGCTTCGTCAAAATCTCCTGCCACGACAACAACCGTCGCATCGGCTACATAATGCTGTCCACGATATTTCAAAAAATCAGCACGCGAAAAACCTTTTACATTTGCCTCCGTTCCGGCAATGTTCCATCCGGCAGGCTGATCTCCATAGAGAAGTTCAATGAACAGGTTTTGGACATGACGCTGAGGCATGTCCTGATACATGCGAATTTCTTCGACGATAACACCTTTTTCTTTCGAGATTTCGGCTTCATCAAAAAGTGGATTCAAATACATGTCAGAAACAACGTCGAGGGCCGTATCTAATTTACGCGCATCCACTTTCGCATAGTAACCGGTATATTCCTGACCCGTAAAAGCGTTATATTGAGCGCCAATTGAATCAAGCTCGCGCGAAATGTCGATGGCTTTCGGCCTCCGAGGCGTGCCTTTGAAGACCATGTGCTCGAGAAAATGCGAGATGCCGTTGGAGGACTTATCCTCGTATTTCGAGCCGGTTTCAACCATGACCAAAACCGTCACCGCCGGATTATCCTTCATCGGTATCGTTATGACGCGCAAGCCGCTTTTTAAAGTCGTTTTTTTGAATTGCATAATGTGTTTTTTATTTTTGAGACGTTTGTGCGCGCCATTATGCGCTCCCATGTTGCCTGATTGTAGCAAATTATGGCTTAAATAGAAAATTGAACAAAATTTTAACTTTTCTTTATCAGAATTTCATAACCGGTCTGGTACAGTGAAAATATGTCACCCGAATATATAAAAAGCTTTGACGTATGGAATGAGAAAATGAAACTGCTCGAAAAAAGAATCCTGCCGGATGATTTCTTTTTCTTAGAAGGAGAAATTTGGTGGGTAGCCCTCGGGGTCAATATAGGTCATGAAATAGACGGCAAAAATGATATGTTTGAAAGACCTGTCGTTGTGCTGAAAAGAATTACAGACGATCTATTATGGGCCATACCAATTACGAGCACCATCAAATCAAGTGTTGATTTTCAATTGATGAAACACTCGGGTAAACAACAAACGATTCTTGTATCTCAAATAAAATTAATAAGTAATAAGCGTCTATTACGACTCATCTTCAGAATGAAACAAAGCGAATTTTCTCTCATAAAAGAGAGTATAATTGATAAGGTTTCCTGCATAAAAACGATTCCCTCCGATTAAGGAGGGAATCTCGATGGACGTAACCGTAGTGTGAGTCTATTGTACCTTTCAGAAAAATAATTGCAAGACTTTACAAGATTGAAAAAATAAATTATTTCGAAAATTCTGTAAGTGCGCGCATGAGCGGAACACCGAGGGAAATGGCAAGCAAAGAGAAACTTGCAGCCCATCCATATGAACATATTCCCGAAGCATTCGCGACCAAGATTCCCGCTGCGACTATCGAAACCGTCCAAACAAACAGCAACATTTTTCTTCGTGTTAATTTCATTTTATTTTTTGGCTACATTTTTATAACTTAATCCTCTTTAACAGATCCTTGATCGCCACCCTCTCCTGTTTGCCGAAGTCGCGGTCACGGACAGTTACCGTCGGTCCAGTTTTTTCGTCAACTTTTTCAATGGTTTCGAAGTCGACGGTGACGCAATACGGCGTACCGATTTCGTCCTGGCGGCGGTAGCGCTTGCCGATATTGCCGTTGTCGTCGAACTCAATACCGTGGATGCCGATTGCACCGAGCTCTTTTTTGAGCATTGCGTAAATTTCGCGGGCTTTTTCGACGAGCACTGGCTTGTTTTTGAGCAAAGGAAAAACGGCAACTTTTATCGGCGCGACTTTCGGAGAAAATTTCAGATAGACGCGGGTTTCTTCCGTTGCCGCTTCGCCATCCTTTCCGACTTCACCTTTTATTATCTCTTCATGATATGCATCCGACAAAATAGCCAAAACGGTACGGTCGACGCCGAATGAAGGCTCGATGCAGTGCGGAATAAAACGCTCCTTTGTTTCTTCATCAAAATATGAAAGATCAGTGCCGGAAGCGGTCGAATGCTGGCGCAGGTCGAAATCGGTGCGATATGCGAGACCGTAGAGTTCCTTGCGGCCGAACGGGTAATCGAACTCAAAATCGATGGTGCGCTTTGAATAATGAGCTCGGTCGCCGTCGGCTACTTCCAATTCGTGGACTTTCGCCTTCGGGAGACCAAGGTCCTGCTCCGTAAAATCATGCATTTGCTCGCGAAAATGATTGAAGACGTATTTCCAGCCGCCTTCCTTGTCCGCGTCAACGTTCGGATTGACGAAATATTCGATTTCCATCTGCTCCAGTTCGCGCAAACGGAAAATGAAATCGCGCGGAGCAATTTCATTTCGGAAAGCTTTTCCAATCTGCGCCAAACCGAACGGCAGTTTTGGATGAAGCGAATCGAGCACATTTTTATAATTCACGAACATGCCTTGCGCCGTTTCCGGACGCAAATATGAAATTGCTTCGTCCCCTTCCGACGCACCTACATGCGTTTTGAACATCATGTTGAACTGCTTCTCCGGACCAAGCTCGCCGCCGCAATCGGGGCATTTCTTGCTGCCGTCCTTTCCTGCCTCAATATGATCCGAACGAAAACGATGATGACATTTCTTGCACTCGACGAGAGGGTCGGAGAAACCGCCGACATGTCCGCTCGCCTTCCAGACATTCTGATTCATTAGAATTGCGGCGTCGACGCCGTACATGTCCTCGCGGTCCTCGACAAAACGCTTCCACCACAATGTCTTGATGTTATTTTTGAGGGCGACGCCGAGAGGGCCGAAGTCGTACGTGCCAGCCAAGCCGCCGTAAATTTCGGAACCTTGATAGATGAAACCGCGGCGCTTTGCGAGCGACACTATTTTTTCCATCACGTCTGTGTTTTTTTCTGTGGTTTTCATATGTTTAGTTTCGCGCGCCTTTGCCTACTGCCCGACAATTTCATCGCCGGCGACGAACGTCGGATCGGTGCTGAAGCTCGTGGTCATCTGTTCAATTGTGCTCTGCAAATTAGCTCCCGTAAAGTCGTCGCGCGCCGTCAGCGTCGCCTGCCCTACTGTCGTCGGCGTCTGGCCGACGAAATTGACGCCCGGATTGACCCCAATCTGGAAATCAACCTGCTGTTGGTTCGCACTGCTGCCCGTCTGTGCCTGTAGATTACCAAGATTCCAGGTGATTTGTCCATTGACCGGGTTATAGGTGATATTTGCCGTGGAAGGACTGATTTGTCCGAGCCAGCCGACGTACGGAGGCAATGTTGCGCTGACGGTGACGCCATCAACGGTCGAAGAAGTATTGTAGACAGTCCATATGACCGTGTACGTCGTCGTGGCCTGGGCTTTCGGAGGTATTGGACCGCTGTTGGCGAAAGGTCCCGTCGAACGAACAAGGCTTCCCGCCAATTGAATATTGGACGAAACCTGCACCTGACGCTGTACGGTCGAATCCACTTCCTCAGGCACATTTGTTTGCGAAATGCGGTTGGCTTTCGCGGACACGGCAACCATAATGTTCGGATCGTTTATGGGATTTGCCTGAGTGCTCAAATTTCGCGGAGTGAAAGAGAAAGAAAGCGTCCCGCCGGCGCCGGCCGCAATGGAAGCAAGTTCCGGATTGGTAACCGTATTCCAGACGATCTCCTTATTTGTCGAATCATAATATCCCTGATTCGGATTTACCGAAGCGAGATCAAATGCATTGCCTGAAAGCTTCACGTCAACTTCGCCGTTAATGACCGCGTCGGAAGTATTGTTGAAATAGGAGACGGTCGCCGAAACAGGTTTGTTGAAAGATCCGACGTACGGACCGGTGCTGTTGTCGTTGCCCAAACTGAGAGCAAGAGAGACGAACGGCTGGGCGATTGCAACCTGCTGTGTCGTCGAAATATATTGGGTGCTGATGGTTTGCCGGGAAATATTGGTTGATGCGTCGGAAGCAGGCACTCCGACATTGAATGAAAAGGTGCTGGTCGCCGCGTTTTGTCCCTGAAGCGTTCCTTTTATATGTATCGTGGCCGATCCCCCGGGCGCGATGTTGCCGATATTCCAGATTGAATTGGCGCTGTCGACCGGAGCCGGCGTTGCGGAAGTGAATGTGTAGCCGAACGGATAGACTGCCTGCAGTAAAAGATCGTTGAGCGTTTCCTTCGAATTCGAAGAGACCTTGACGTCCATTTCGAAAGCTTGTCCCGAAGTGACTTGCGTAAACGAGTCGACGGAGACCGCCAGAGGCGAAGATGTTATGAGAAGGTTAAAGGCTTCCTGTTTTGAAAAAGTGGCATTCGATCCCGCGACCCGGTAATTGACCGTGACCTCGACTGTTTTCTGGCTGTTGGTCTCTCCGAAAAATACGGCATTGATTGCCTGCTGTCCGATGCCGCCCGGCGCAATGTCGGGCAAGGTCTGCTGAAGCTCCTTCAGCTGTTCGGTCGGATTATTCGGATTTGCCGTTCCCGAAGGAAAATCGACAGTGACATCGACGACTTGAAGGGCGACGCTGTTTTTATTCTGAATCTGAACCGTGAAATTTTCCGGAGTTCCCCCTTCCACCGATACCGGACCGGCGAGATTAATGGCAATGTTGTCGGCAGAGACGATGTCATTTCCCTTCAGCACCAAGTAGACTCCGGCCGAAACGCAGACAATGAAAAAGACCACCGAAGCGATGAGCACTTTCTTGAAAAAAGACATGCCAGGCTTTTTGTATCTCTCATTAAGCCCTTCCTCATCGCCAAAATCGTCGGCGGGATGCTGCCAGTCGGACTGGACCTCATATTGTTCGGGCTTCAGGCGAAGATGATGTCCGGCATGGACATCCGGCGCGTTTCGGGAATAAAGGTTTTCCTGCAGTTCATCTATTTTACTTTCCTCGCCATTATTCATGGAAAATAGTATAACACGTTTATTCGCCGGTGATTTTCGTAATATCCCGAGGAAAAAACACCGCGAGACTCCATTCAAACATGATGCGAACGCGCTTTTTGAAGGAGGCGAATTTAAAAAGATACACCGTGCGCCAGAGCCACCAGGTCAACCGTCCGCTGATTTTAAGCGAGAAAATTTCGCCGATTGCGAACCATTGGCCGAGCGAAACCATGCTGCCTTTTGAATTGTAAATAAATCCTGAAAGCGGTCTGCCGGCAATTGAAGCGAGAAGATTGCTCGCCACGACTTTCGCCTGATTTTCGGCGACTTGGGCAAGCATTGGAACGGGAGTCGGATATCCCGCGGCGTCGCCAAGGACAAAAATAGTATTGAAAGTATTCGAAGCGGATGCGTCCGTCAAAACAAAATGATTGTCCACGGTCATTCGGCCTTTTACAAGAACAGGCTGCGTTCCCTCAAATTTTGGAATGATGGCCTTCACGCCGGCGGACCAGATAACGGTTGCGGCGGGAATGCTTATGTTGCCGGAAAGCGTCAAGCCGTCAGCCGAAACGGACGTGACCGAAGAATTCATGTGAAGCGCGACGCCTTCCTTTTGAAGATGCTTCATCGCGGTCTTGCGCAATTTTGGCGCAAACATTTGAAGAAGTTCCGGACCGGTGTCGACGATTGAAATTTGAACTTCGTCGGCGGGCCAGTTCATTTCGCGATAGTAACGCTTGGCAATGGCTTCGGCAAATTCGGAAAGTTCAGCAGCCATTTCAACGCCGGTTGCTCCCCCGCCGACAACGGCAAATGAAAGCAGCCGCGCGCGTTCCGCCGGATCATTCGACAAAGCCGCTTTTTCAAAAGAATCAATCACGCGTGAACGGATCCGCGCGGCGTCAAGAAGATTTTTGAGCGGGAGCGAAAATTTTTCAGCTCCGGAGATGCCGTAATAATTCGTTTCGGCTCCGGTGGCAATGACGAGATAGTCATACAAAATCGGAGTCCCGGAAATAGTTGCGGTTTTTTTGGCGGCATCAATCGAATCGATATTCCCTTGGATGACCTGAACATTTGTTTTATGGAAAACTTCGCGGAGAGGCTCGGCGACCGATCCGGGCGTCAATGCTCCCGTCGCCACTTCATGCAAAAGAGGCGTAAAGAGAAAATAGTTTGTGCGATTGACGATTGTCAGGTCAATTTTCCCGGCGCGGACCTGCTTGAGCAAGCGCTTCGCGACGTACACCCCGCCGAAACCGGCGCCGAGAATGAGAATATGGGGTTTTGACTGCGGCATTTCTTTTGACATGCGAACAGTGTATCACAAATGGCTCTCCTGCAAAGCGGTATTGATTTCCTTGATTGCTTTTGTTTTCATGCCGGGCATCGCCATAGTTTTAAAAAGTTCCGGAGTAAACGAATTGTTAGTTAAAAACGGAGCAAGGTCGGGTATGAGTCGAACATATCCCAGATGATGGAGGATGCGCAGCATAATAATCGGTTCGGCGACGTCAACGGAATCTTTTGCTTCGGGCGTGTCCAAAAATTGACATGCTGCATCGACGGCTTCGAACAACGTGGCGTTTTTTTCTTCGCCCTGCAACAGACGCGACAAGACTGAAAACATTCGGACGCGCAACGCATATGCGGGAGTGGACGTTGGAACCGATGTTGAAACAGTTTGCGACTGCCGGTCTTTCATCGGCTCTTTCATCGGCTCCGCGCCGACGACACGCCAGAAATCTTTGCCGCGAACGAGGGAAAAATTTGCCATGGAATAATCCTGGGCGTGATAGCGCAATTTCGACTTCGAAAGGCGTATTCCTTGCGCGATTGAAGATACCTGACCAAGCTCCTGCGTGAAAATAAAGAGAATTTTTCCGCCCTCGCCGTGAGGCCGGCTCCCGACGACAAATCCGGGTGTTGTGTAAATGCGGTGCGACATAATGGAAATGTTTAAGAAACTACCTACGAAATCGACAGCCCAAAACGATACGAGTCGACGGCAATTTCCTCTCCGCCGAAAAATTCAACGGAACACGTGATGCCGGAAAGTCCCGTCGTTTTCATCAGTTCGGTTTTGTTGCGCTCGATGAAGGCTTTGCCCGTTTCGTCGGTCATGACCTTGAGTTCGGCCATATCGGATATCGTCAAATTTTCCTTTTTGCGGAGATCCTGAATCGCGCGGATGAGTTCGCGGACATTTCCCTCTTCCTTCAATTCCTGCGTCATCGTCGTGTCGAGTTCGATTTCATTTTCCGATGCCGCAACCGCCGACAATGAATCGACCACGCCGACCGCTTTCACGTTTATTTCATCGAGAATAAGATTCAAAAATTCCTGAGTAAGTGCGGAAGACGCCGGCGTTTTTTTGATTGAAAGTTTTGCGAGCGGCTGGCGAACATTTATTTTCGCCTTCATGCGCGCTTCAAGCGCGACAGACGCCAAGCGCCGCGTCTCGGCCATATTTTTCAGCACATTTGCGTCGATTTTTCCGGCAGAAGGCCATTGCTCGAGATGCACACTTTCTTTGATTGAATTGTGTCCGTCATTTTGCGACACATTACCCTTCACGCGCTGATATATGTCTTCGGCAAGAAACGGCATGAATGGGGCAAGCAGCTTCGCGGTCTGGAGAAGAATGTGCCGGGTCGTCGCGAGAGCCGCTTCTTTTTCCGGACCATCTTCCTTGAACCTGTCGCGCGAACGGCGAAGATACCAGGTCGAAAGGTCATCGATGAAATCGGCAAACGGACGGGCTGCGCGATCCAATTCATACGCTTCCAACCCGCGCGTAACTTCGTCGGTCAATTGCGCAAGGCGCGCCATGATCCAGCGGTCGAGAACATGCGGCGAATCGGCAGTCGACTTGTTGTTCGCTGCAGATTCACCGGACGCCGCGGAAACATACATTTCATAAAAAGTGACAACATTTGCCAGACGGCCAATGTGTTTTTTCGCCACTTCGTCCACGCCGCGCTCCGCAAAGGCAAATTCTTGTGCGCGGACGAGCGGTGATGCGAGCAAATAGAAACGCAATGCATCCGCGCTGTATTTTTCAACGACTGGCATCAAATCCGGATAATTCTTCTTCGACTTTGAAAGTTTTTGGCCGTCTTCGGCAAGAACGATTCCGTTGACGATGACATTTTTGTACGGCGACTTGCCAAACAGCGCGACGCCCAAAACAAGCATCGAATAAAACCAGCCGCGCGTCTGGTCCTGGCCTTCGGCGATAAAATCGGCCGGAAAGCCTTTTGATTTTTTGAAGAGGCCGGATTTCGGTTGGAACATTCCACGCTCAGCCGGGGCCGCAGTCGCATCATTGCAAAACGGGTAATGTGCCTCGCCAAACGGCATCGAACCGGATTCGAACCAGCAATCAAAAACTTCTTCGATGCGGAGCAGGTCCCGGCCATCGGCTGTTTTCATTTTGAAATCGTCGATGTACGGTCGATGCAGATCGAGCTCGTATTCTTCATTGTGCGGAAGCGGAGTGAAATCGATACGGAACGGCTTTGCATTGAAAATAAAATGATCGGTATGTCCGCGCACATCAATAGTCTGGGCACGATTGAGACCTTGCGATGCCGCAACCAAAAGAGCAAGCGGCGAATCGTGCGAGACGATCAAAATGCGCTTGCCGAAATATTTTTTTTCCAAATCATAAATGAAGTCGCCCATGCGCTTCTTCAAACCGACATAGTTTTCGCCATGCGGCAGCTGCGTGTCAAAGCGTTCCCCAAATTTAAATTTTTTGAGAAATTCCTGAAATTCCATTCCGTTATAATCCCCCGCATTAAGTTCGCCAATGCGCGGGTCGACAATGATGCGGTCGGCCGGGATGCCGATTTTTTTGGCTATGATTTCAGCGGTCTCGCGCGTGCGAAGAAACGGCGATACATATATATAGTCAAATGCCTTTTTGACATTTTGCGCGGCGAGCCATTCAGCGGCTTCAGCCACTTGTTTGCGACCGGTTTCGGTGAGATGATGCGGATTTTCGGCTTTCGAACTGATGATTCCTTTCGTATTATTTTCTGCCTCGCCGTGGCGGACCGCAAAATATTCGTTGACCGGTTTGCTGTATTTTTTGAGGTCGGCAAGAGAACCAATGACCACCGTTTCGGGCTTTTCTCCGGCCGGTAAATCACTTTCCTTCGTTCTCCACACCGGCAGAGGCGCACCCCAAAATCGCGACCGTGAAATCGCCCAATCACGCGAACCCAGAAGCCAGTTGCCGAAACGGCCCTCCCCCACTTCCTGCGGAACCCAATTCACTTTTTTATTTTCCGAAACCAATTTGTCGGTCAATTTCGAAACGGTAACAAACCACGACGAGGTGGCGTAATTCAGAAGCGGAGTTTCGCAACGCCAGCAATGCGGATACGAGTGCACGATTTTTTCCTTCGCAAACAGCGCCGGACCGAGCTTTTTGATTATCTCGACATCGCCTTTCTGATGAGCGTCTTTTTCTTCAGGAGACGATTTTGGCTTCACCATGATGCCCGCGAAATCTGTGACTTCCTTTTTGAAGCGGCCGTCCATGCCGACATGCTGAACGAATGGCAAATTATATTTTTTACCAAGCTCCATATCGTCTGCGCCAAATGCCGGAGCAATGTGCACGATACCACTGCCGTCAGTCGTCGTAACGAAATCAGCCGCATATATTTTCCATCCATTTTCGCGATTTTTGAGAGTTGCGTCTTTTGAATAATAACTGAAAACAGGTTTGTATGATTTCCCGGCGAGTTCGGAACCTTTCATTGTTGTGATAATTTCATGGGGCATATCCTTCAACACATGCGCCATCCGATCCTTTGCCAAAATGAATATGCCTTTTTCGGTTTTCACTTTTACATATTCAACGTCGGCGCCGACTGCCAATGCGACATTCCCCGGCAGTGTCCACGGCGTCGTCGTCCATGCAATCAGATAAACAGGCTGCTCCCCTAGCGTGCCTTTTTCCGCAAATTCGAATTTCGCATACACAGAAATGTCAGTGATGTCCTTGAAACCTTGATTCACTTCAAAATTGGCGAGTGTCGTTTCGCAATGCGGACAGATTTGCATAGCCTTGAAGCTTTCCGAAATCAGATTTTTGTCGTAAAGATTTTTAAAAGCCCACCAGACCGATTCGGTGTAGGTCGCGTCCATCGTGCGGTAGTCGTCCTCCATATCAACCCAGCGTCCGAGGCGTGGAATAATGGTCTTCCAATCCTGCGCATACCGCAAAACACTGTCGCGGGCGGCGGAATTGAAACGTCCGATGCCGTAATCAATGATGTCTTTTTTTGTCTTGAGACCGAGCTCTTTTTCAATCAGATTTTCTACCGGCAAGCCGTGGCAATCCCAGCCCCAGCGGCGGCGCACCCGAAAGCCCTGCATTGTCTTGTAACGCGGAATCGCATCCTTTATCGAAGTCGGCAGGACGTGGCCGAAGTGCGGCAAACCGGTCGCAAACGGCGGCCCGTCATAAAAGACAAAATCGCCCCGCGGTTTTTGA
This sequence comes from Candidatus Tayloriibacteriota bacterium, assembly GCA_003151615.1. Lineage (GTDB taxonomy): Bacteria > Patescibacteriota > Minisyncoccia > Phycocordibacterales > PALSA-1337 > PALSA-1337. Next base: position 36,756 of record PLXZ01000001.1, read on the forward strand.
AGCGAAGCCGGCGTCTCCACCGATTTCCGGAAAATATCCTTTTCGTTCCAGAATTTCAGGATTTTTTCTTCGCGTTCGGCGTGGGCGGATTTTGGAACGGCTTGTTTTTTGTTCTCTTCGGCCATAAGAATATGGCTATTCTAGCATATTATCGGGAATAATTTGACGGGAAAATCGGATGTGCTAGAATTGAAACACAACAGAATACATATCAAGAGTACAGGGAGGGACCTAGCCCGATGAACTGTCAGCAACCCTTGCGAAAGCGAGAAGGTGCTACCACTAGCCCGGCAACGGGAATGATAGTTTCATCTCCACAAACTCGCATTCCCGCCGGAAGCGGGTTTTGTTGTTATTAGCAGAGTTAACAAAAAATGATATGTCAAAAGTAAAAAACAGCATTACGCTCACCGAGCGGCAGCTCTACGATCTGGAGCTCATAGCAAACGGAGGATTCGCTCCCCTCTCCGGTTTTCTCAACAAGGACGATTACGAAAATGTGGTCAGCGACAGCCGATTGAAAAACGGCGAACTGTGGCCAATTCCGGTTGTTCTCGATGTCGATAGCGAAATATTTGCTTCAAAAGTCGGCGATATAATCGATCTTAAAAATAGCCGGGGCAAAAAACTGGCGACACTTACGATCGAATCAATATTCGTGCCGGATAAAAAAGTCGAAGCGAAAAATGTATACGGCACGACGGATATTTCGCATTTCGGCGTAGATTATCTCTTCAACAGGACAAAAGACACTTACGTCGGCGGAAAAATTACGGTCACCGAAAAACCGGAGCATGCGGACTTCGCGCACATAAGAAAAAGTCCGGCCGAATTAAAGAAAATTTTCGTGGAGAAAGGTCTGAAATCGGTCATCGCCTTCCAAACGAGAAATCCGATTCATCGAGCGCATTTTGAAGTAATTACGCGCTCTGCAAAAAAGCATAATGCGCATATTCTGATTCACCCCGCCGTCGGACCGACAAAGGACGGCGACATTGATTATCCGACTCGCGTGCGGAGCTATGAAAAATTGGTCGCGCAACGCCTTCCCGATGCGACACTCTCGCTTCTGCCGATAGCAATGAGAATGGCTGGCCCGCGCGAAGCCCTCTGGCATGCAATCATCAGAAAAAATTACGGTGCGACGCATTTCATCATAGGACGCGACCATGCCAGTCCGGGAAAAGACCTCGCGGGCAAGGCTTTTTATGGCCTGACCGAAGCCCAGGAATTCGCGATACAATACGCCCGGGAAATTGGCATTGAAATCGTCACTTCGCCTGAACTTGTGTATGACGAAAGCCAGAACGAGTACATATCGCCGGAAGACGCGAAAGCCGTTTCAAAAATCGTCTCGATTTCCGGAACGGAATTCCGGCGGCGCCTGCGCGAAGGAGAAGAAATACCCGGCTGGTTTTCTTTTCCCGAAGTGATTGAAGAATTAAGCAAAAATAAAATAAATTAAAAAAATATGATACAAAAAGAAATAGAAAAAATCAATGCGGAACTGAAAGATAAATCCCCTCTTGAAATAATTGAATGGGCGGTCGCGCATGCGGACGGCAATGCCATTGTTTCCACAAATTTCCGGCCTTTTGAAGCGGTAATCCTGCATCTCGTCACAAAAATAAAGCCTGACATTCCGGTTTTATGGGCTGACCATGGATATAACCGACCCGCGACATACAGACACGCGGAGGCTCTGAAAAAATTGTTAGGGCTCAATATAAAAGCCTATGTTCCACGCATAACCGCGGCCCACCGCGACGCAATCGACGGGCCGATTCCTACTCCGGAAAATGAAGCGGAATTGAAAAAATTCAGCACCATATTCAAGTTGGAACCTTTTCAGCGCGGCATGAAGGAACTGGCACCCAAAGTTTGGATCACCGCCCTTCGCAAAGATCAAAACCCAAACCGCGCCGAAATGGATATCGTCAGCGACGACAAAAATTTCGGAGTTTTGAAGGTGAATCCCCTTTTTTACTGGAACAATCAGGATCTAGAAAAATATTTGAAGGAAAATAACCTCCCGAACGAATGGAGTTATTTCGATCCGGCCAAAGCCGACGAAAAACGCGAGTGCGGACTTCACGCCGCATGGGGCGGTGATGCAATTGCGAAAACGGAAAAATAATCGGCGGAAAAAATCACATCCTCTCCGGCACGGGAATACCGAGCAATGTCAGGCCGTTGCGCATGACGATTTCGAAGGCATGCGTCAAAGCCACGCGATATGGCGAGAACTCATCATCGGCGGCCACGATTTTATTATTCGCATAATAATTGTTGAAGAGAGCCGAAACAACGATAAGATACGTCGCGATATAGTGCGGCTCGCATTTTCGCGCGGAATATTCGACGATTTCGGGGAATCGATACAGAACGCGCTCAATGTCGGAGGCTTCGTCCGGATATGAATTGAATTTTTTGACGATTCCGGCAGCTGCGGCTTTTTCGCGGATCGATTTGGCCCGGACGGTTGCGTATTGCAAATAGGGGCCAGAATCACCTTCGAGAGAAACTGATTTCGTGACGTCATAAATAATGTCCTCGTCGCTTCCCTGACGGAGAATTGAATATTTAATGGCGCCGATGGCGACTTCTTCGGCAATTGTGTCGGACATTTTTTTGGCGGAATCGCCCGTGCCCACTTTTTCCATGATTGCTTTCTTCGTATCCTCAATCAGCGACTCACCGGAAATGATGCCGCCCTTTCGCGAGGACATTTTTCCCGTCGACAGACGCAGCATGCCGTGCGGAATGTGCTGAATTTTTTTGATGTGCGAATCGGTAAATATTTTGTCGACGGCATCCATCAATACGCGGAAATAATCCCTGATTTCATTGCCGGTGATGACCACCGACAAATCATAATGGTATGTTTCAAATTTTTTCTTGACCAGGCCGAGTTCCTTCGCCTCATATGTCGGCAAACCTTCGGAATTAATGAAAACACGCGTATGGAGACCGCGATCTTCGTCGCCTTTGAAAACAATCGCACCTTCGCTTTTTTCAAAAATACCCTTATTCAAGCCTTCCTCGACAAGTTTCGCCCCGATCGGCGCAGTCTCGCTTTCGAAAAAATAATAGTCGAATTTCGTGCCGAGTCTTTTATACATTGATTCAAAACCGTTGAGCGAATCCTCCCTTCCCTTCGCGTAAATCTCATTTATTTTCGGATCTTCCTTGGAATATATTTTTTTGTTTATCGCAATTATTTCCTTTTTCGCCTCTTCACTTTCGTCATATGCCGCGGCGCCGGCGACATAATATTCGCCGAAATGCGCGCCGGGAGTTCCTTGCAAATATCCCCAAATCGCCTTCGCAACATGCAGACCAACATCACCTTGATAACAGGCGCGCTTGACTTCGGCTCCGGAAACATGAATGATACGCGCAATCGATTCGCCAATCGTGTTGCTCATCAAGTGGCCGATGTGGAATTCCTTGAACGGATTAGGGTCGGTGTATTCTACGATGACTTTTTTTACGCCTGATTTTGAATATAATTCGTTGTGCCCGAATTTTTTGTCGGCGGAAATAATGTCGGAGACGCTTTGCGAGAAAAACTCGCGGGAAATGAAAAAGTTGATGAAACCGGGACCGGCGATTTCGACTTTTTTTACGTGATTGATTTGTGCCAATTGTCCGGCGATTTTTTCAGCCAACGCGCGCGGAGACATTCCGGCCTTCCGGGCGTACACAAGGGCCACATTGGTCATATAATCTCCATGTGACAATTCTTCCGGATGTTCAACGGTAAAGGTCGCCGCATCGCCGATCGTTTCGATGCCGAGATTGCCCAATGCCTGGATGATATTTCTCTCGAGAAGCTGGCGTATCATAGGAAAACTATAGCATTTTTTGGTGAGTTGGCCAAAAGAAGTCCGCGCTGTCCAAGAAAAAGCGCATCGGTTATTGAAACCGACGCGCTCATGAAAAACCACAGGGCGAAAAAATCAAACGAGAAGAAACTGTTCGGGCAGAATCGCCTGGCCGTTAACCAGAACGCTCGTCAGACCGAAATTGTTTCCTGCGGCAAAGTCCGCCTGACTGCCGGCGAAAAAGAACTTCCGATGAACGTCATGCTCCATGCAAATCAGACGGATCAAATTGGCCAAGAGACGGAAACAATCATCCCGCGATTGGGTGGTCGAAATGCAATGGCCTAAAAATAAGGTGCGCGAGCCGAGCATGAAAACTTTGGGCCATTCAAAACACGGTTCGCTGTCCGAAGCTATGAACACTTTCAAGACTTTCTCGGAATCGAGAATCGGATCGGCCCATGAAGCGATAGCTGAACTGTCGGGCGTGAACAGCGTGTCAAATCCGAAAACGACAAGATTCTTTTTTGCCATGTGAAAATCCTCCCGGTTGGTTGAATTGTTGACTGTTGAGTTTCGAAAACTGCGACAAACTACCCTGCACTACTGCGCTCATTGTACCACGTCCGTAAGCTACGTAAAATATTAGCCCCGCAAAATCGAATCTATTTTTTTGGCCAGTTTGACGAAGTCTTTTTCAAGTTTCCCGCGCGTCGTTTCTGCGGCGGAACCGAGGCGAATACCGGATGGGTCGGTCGGAGGGCGCTTGTCAAAAGGAATTGCATTTTTATTGACGATGATGCCGGCTTTTTCCAATTTATCACTCGCCTCCTTGCCTGAAACCGCGCCGGCTCCCTTCGCATTTTTCTGACCGTTCATCCATGTGTCAACGAGAACCAAATGCGAATCCGTTCCGCCGGAAATGATTTTCCACCCGCGTTTCGTCAATTCGCCGGCAAGAGCCGTAGCATTTTTCTTGACCTGTTTCGCATATTTTTTGAAAGCCGGAGCGGCTGCTTCTTTCAAAGCCACCGCGACAGCGGCAATTTGATTGATGTGAGGACCGCCCTGGAGACCAGGAAAAACAGCCTTGTCGATTTTTGATGAAATCGAAACCGGACCATTGGTGCCATCGACATGCCGGTCGAGCCGGCTGAAAATCATAGCCGCGCGCGGACCGCGCAGTGTTTTGTGGACCGTTGTCGTGACGATATCAGCATATTCAAAAGGCGACGGATATTCCTTCCCCGCAACGAGTCCGGCAAAGTGCGACATATCCACCATCAAAAGCGCGGACTGACCCGTTTCATTTTTCGCCGCGTCGGCAATGTCGCGGAATTTTTTGAAATCAATGGCGCGCGGATATGCCGTAAATCCGGCGACAATGATGACCGGTTTCTCCCGCATCGCAATTTCGCGCAATTCCCCGTAATTGAGCTGCTCCAATTTCGCATCAACACCATATGGAACCTGAACCCAGAATTTTCCGGTAGCGGAAACTTTGTGACCGTGGGTCAAATGACCTCCATGGTCGAGCGACATGCCCATGATTTTTCCTCCGGGCGGAACGAGTGCTGTGTAAACGGCCAAGTTGGCCGGCGAACCCGACAAAGGCTGCACATTCACATGCCATTTATCAGCCGACAAACCGAAAGCTTTCAATGCACGCTCAATCGCCAACATCTCGATTTTATCCACCACTTCATTGCCGCCATAGTAGCGCTTGCCCGCATACCCTTCCGCATATTTATTCGTCAGTTCCGAGCCGAGCGCATCCAAAACATCCTGCGACACATAGTTTTCCGACGCAATCAGATTCACGACTTTTTTCTGCCGCTTTTTCTCCGCATCAATCAGTTTTTTAATGGCGGCGTCTTTCATGTGAATAGCTTATCATATTTTTAATCTTGAAAGTATTTCCGTGCGTTAACATACCCAAATAAGATGCAACAGTTTCTATCTTAGGCTGATGATCAAGATTCTTAAACATTCTCTTCTTTGTAGCCGTTCTTAGAACTCTATGGTCAGGAAAATGTATCCACCCAAGGAAATCGACACCTGACGAGAACGTTTTAATGAAAACTTTATCGGGATGAAGTTTCAGGGCCAGTTTTTCTTCCAAAAATAGTGACATTTTCGGCAATATATCGAGAAGCCAATCCTTGTTCCCGCTCATCACCACAAAATCATCGGCGTATCGGATATAGTATTTTGCTTTAATCGTGTGCTTCATAAAATGGTCAAAAGCATTCATGTAGACGTTAACCAGAAGCTGCGAGGTGAGATTGCCAAGCGGTAATCCCTTTCCGTCTACTGTACTGTGGAAACTTTTAGCCACACGTCCGATAAGCCAAATGACATCAGGATCGGTAATGTACTTTCCTACAGTATCAAGGAGTATTTTTTGATCGATTGAAGCAAAAAACTTCCGAATATCGCACTTTAAAATCCAAAGCGTCTTTGTGTTATTCTTGCTCTCCTTTAAAGCAAAATGCTTGAATCGTTCCACTGCTCGATGTGTACCCCGTAGCTTACGGCATGAGTATGAATCATAAATAAAAGTGCGGTCAAAAAAAGGATAAAGTTCGCGATAGATTGCATGATGCAAAAGTCTGTCTCGCACACTTGCCTTATGGATATTTCGTGGCTTTGGATCAGAGATATTAAAGGCATAGTAGCCTCCATGGGTATAAGTTTTATTTTTTAAATCAGTATGTAAATCAAGAATGTTATCGGATAAACGATATTGAAACTCCTGCACATCTTTCTTGCTTCGCTTCCCTTTTAGGAATTCTTTCCACGCTTCGAGCAAATTTTCCATAGAAATGATATTGTTGTACATCATGATTGATACAAAAATTAAGACTGATAAAGTAGCCCCCCCCCGCAGAGATTAATACCTGTTGTTTTGAAGCTCAAGGACACCTATGCCATATGGCAGGACTATTTAACCCATTTTCCCAAAGCTAACCGTTTTACGATTGGTTCAAAGATAGATATCCTCTTCCTCGAAGCGATCGAATACGCTTTCATCGCAAGCTATACCCATACGGCCGACAAGCATATATTCTTAAATAAAAGCATCTCTAAAGTGGATCTCATTAAGCTCCTTCTACAACTTTCGTGGGAGATAAAAGCACTCGATAACAAGAAATATATCGTGCTGTCAGAAAAATTCTCTGAAATCGGTAAGATGCTTGGAGGCTGGAAAAAGCAATTACTTAGCAAAACTCCTGAGACAAAATCTCAGGAGAAATAATGATAGTGGCGAACAGCCAGGAAACGATAGTTGGCATTCCAATCACCGTCCCAGTTGTTGAGGTTGAGGTTCCGCTTGGAATCGTCCTTGTTGAGGTTCGGCACGTTGCGGTTGCCATTGACCTTACCAACGGACCTTGTGTGAAAAACCACCCATGGCACTGCTCCCCGATAGCTTCGCGAAAGCTGCATCGAATTCGTGACATTAATCTATCACTTGGTTTCTCACACCAACTGTCTCTCTATTTTTTGAGATCAATCCTCGAAATACTCTTTGGAAAACCTTGGTCTTCCAAACTCTCATTCCGAGGGTTGCGGACAAATTACCCAAAGCCGTGACCTTGGATTTATCACTTGTCACTTTTCATTATATATGAAAATAAAAAACCTCGCGCGACACAACTTGTGTACAACGCGAGGTCTGAATTTGATGCGACCAAGGGTCCAAGATTCCAAGTGGCAAAGCGCAAGCGATGCCGATGATCAAGAAACCGAGATCTGAGAGACTTTTTTGCGAACAGCCAGGAAACGATAGCTGGCACCCCAACCACCGTCCCAGCGGATGAGGTCGAGGTCCCGCCCGGAAACGCCCTCGTAGAGGTAAGGCACGTGGCGGCCGAGGCGGAGGTGCCGCTCGGAAACGTCCTTGTTGAGGTACGGCACGCAGCGGAAGCCATAGACCTTACCAACGGAGCCCAACGCAACGATCGGATACTTCCGCTGTTCTTCAGGGTTATTTTTCCCGTAAGTCAGCAGATGCTCGATCGCGGCCGGTTGCCATGGATTGGCAGTATCGTCGGTTGTAATGCCACTGACGGCATTTTCCGACGAGATGGAGCGATCGAAATGGAACATTTTAAATTCCCACTCGTCCGCGCCGGTGTTCTTCAATGGAAATCGCTTCGCAGTGATGTCGCTGTTAGTCCAGTCGTAATTGCCGGCCTTGATCATCTCTTCGAGAGACAAGGTGCAGTCTACGACATAGACCACGATTGCGCCGACGACGGCATTGACAGTGTTCGTCACCCAGCAGGGCTCCTTGCGCAGAAATTTTTTGAGCATTTCCCACCAGGTGTTTCCGTCCTTGCCGTTCAATTTGGCGAAGAGGTCCTTGAGGACGCCGATTGCGGATTGGGCTTCTTCATTGACAATCTGGTCGAGTGATTCGAGCAGATTCAGTAACAGTCCGAGCATGATTTTCATGGTCAGTTTCCTTTCATCGCCGACTTTAGAAGTCAGCATTTGTTTTTTGTTGAGCTAGAGGGCTACCTTATCGCCATAGCTTAGAGACGCCCATCTTTTTGAGCAGCTTTAAGCTATGGCGATCGTTCGCAAAATCAAAGAACTTACAGGTGTATTGTACACCATTAGTATGGCATCTGTCAATGGTAAGAAAAAAGCCCTTAATGAAGGGCTTTTTTGATTAAAAACGCTTTTTTATAGTCTATTTCGCCTTTCCTGCCTTCACCTCTTCTTTCTTGAACGGAAAACCGAGATGTTCCAAAAATGCGAGTGTCTGAACCTTGTCGTTTGATGAAGTCACGACCGTGAGAGCCATTCCGAAAACATCGCGGAGATCTTCGTCTGATGTTTCAGCGAAAATGGTGTGCTCGCGGATGCCGAGGGTGTAATTGCCCATTTCGTCGACTGCGGTTCGCGTTATGCCGCGGAAGTCCTTTGTGCGGGGCAATGAAATGTGGACAAGCCGGTCAAGAAAATCATTCATGCGTTTGCCGCGGAGGGTTATCTGGAAACCAACAGGGTCGCCGGTGCGGACCTTGAATGTTGCGATCGATTTCTTCGCGCCGCGAAGAGCAGGCTTTTGGCCCGTGATTTTCGCCAATCGGTCTGCGACGAGTTCGATTTTCTTTTTGTCCTTGATCGAGCCGATACCCGCGGAAACGACGACTTTCAAAAGTCGAGGCGACTGCATTGGATTTGTATAGCCGAATTTCGGCTGAAGCGTTTTGTATGCGCTCTTTTCCAAATCTTTGATTGTTGTGTGTGATGTTTTCATATTATTTCTTCAGCGCGACGTTTGAAACGTCAATCGGCATAGCCTGGTCGACAACCTGACCTTTCTGGCCTTCCTTGCGGGGTCGCATATGCTTTTTGACGAGGTTAAGACCTTCGACGATGACTTTGCCGTCGCGAGGAAAAGACTTCGAGACCTTTCCCGTCTTGCCCTTGTCCTTTCCCGTAAGGATTATTACATTGTCGTTTTTCTTGATGGTCATAAATTTTTATACAATCTCCGGCGCTTTTGAGGCGATGGTCTGGTAACCGCGTTCCGACAATTCGCGAGGAATCGGGCCGAAGATGCGTCCGGCAATCGGCTCCTTCGTACCCTTTGTCAAAATGACGACTGAGTTTTCATCGAATCGCACGTATGATCCGTCCTTGCGGCGGAATGGCTTGCGCTGGCGGACGACGACGGCCTGGAGAACATCCTTCTTTTTGATGGTCTTGCGGGGTTCGGCCTTCTGAACGGAGAGGACCACGAGATCGCCGATTTCAGCATAGCGCTTCTTCGAAGAGCCAAGCACCTTGAAAATACGGCCGATTTTGGCGCCGCAGTTGTCAGTTATTCGTACGATTGAGCGTGGCTGTATCATAAATTTATTCTGCTATTTTAAAAGACTTGTGTCGTGAAATAGGTCGGCATGATTCGATCGTAACCTTGTCCCCCACCTTTTTGGTGTTTCCGGGATTGTGGACCTTGTAGCGCTTCGAAAGATTCATGAACTTGTGATATTTCTCGTTTTTCACATAGCGTTCGACCAAAACAACAACCGTATCCTTCATTTTGTCGGACACGACAACGCCACTCAAAGTTTTTCGCTTTGGAGCTTCCGCCTGCACGGTCGTTTTTGTTGTCTTTTTAGTGTCAGTCATTGGTGTTGATTTATATCACGTATCCTCTATCTATTCAAGTTTTACGCTCCCATTACCGCTCGGTTGATAATTTTCGTCTTGACGGAAATTTTCGTGCCGGCCTTTCGCAATGCTTCCAACGCCGTTTTGTCGTCCACGCCGTCGATTTCAAAAAGAATTCGGCCGGCCTTTACCGGAGCAACGAATCCGACCGGATCTCCCTTACCCTTTCCGAGCTTTACTTCGGCTGGTTTCTGGGTGAATGGTCGGTCCGGAAAGACGCGAACCCATACTTTTCCGGACTTTGTGGCATATCGAGCCATGACTTTTCGCGCAGCTTCGATTTCATTCGACGACAAACGTCCGTACGCGAGAGCCTTCAATCCGAATGATCCGAACGAGAGGTGCGTACCACGCGTTTCAACAGCCACCGCGAGTTTCTTCGCGTTCTTGCGGCCGGTATGCCATTTTCGGAATTTTACTTTTTTAGGGAATAACATGGTAGTGATTTATATGAAAATTATTTGAATTTTTGCGTCGGAGCGGCACCTGTTTGCGTCGTTTTCGCGAGATTCGCAGCCATGTCCTTCGCGAAAATCTCTCCTTTATATATCCAGACCTTTATACCGATGTCGCCGTAGGTCATGTGGGCCTTTTCGCGTGCGAATTCGATGTCTGCACGCATTGTTTGAAGAGGAATACGACCCTTTTTGAGGTCTTCCTGACGTGCCATTTCAGCACCACCGAGTCGTCCCGACAATTTGATGCGGGCACCCTGGACTTCGCGGTTTGCCATGACTTTCTCCAATGCCTGCTTCACAACGCGGCGGAATGGAAGGCGCTTTTCGAGACCTTCAGCGACCATCAAACCGACGATAGCCGAGTTTGCTTCAGGATTTCGGACTTCCTCGATGTCCATCTTCAATTCTTGGCCTGAGAGGTCAACTCCTCGCTTTTTGAGCTGCTTCATGACTTTCTCGCGGAGCTTTACGATACCGTCACCCGCGCGGCCGATGATCATACCCGGTCGTGATGAACGGATAATGATGCGGAGGGCCTTCTGATTTCGCTCGATTGCAATGTCGGAAAGATAGAATGCGCGCAATTCCTTCGTCAAAAACTCACGGATAACAATGTCAGCCTTCAAATAGTTGCGGTATTGCTTGTCCACGCCGAACCAGCGGCTCTTCCAGTCGCGAATGATTCCAAGTCTATGTGCATATGGGTGTACGGAGTGTGACATGTTATTTTTTTTGTGTTTTTTCTGTTTTTACAATCGCCGGTCGTCCCCATCGTCGGAGCTTCGCGGGCTTTTCAGCAATCGGAGCGAGAGTGATCATGACGTTGCTTGAACGCTTGTTGATTCGTGAAGCACTGCCGCGTGCTCGTGGCATCGATCGCTTCAACGTAACTCCCCCGTCAACGCGGATTTCCTTTATAAAAAGACCGGCTGATTCGATATTAAAATTGTTTTTTGCGTTGGCGATTGCCGATGCGAGGAGCGCGCCGAGAGGACCGGTTGCCTTCTTCGGAAGGAATTTAAGCATGCTCGCCGCCTCGACGACTGATTTGCCGCGCATGAGGTTAGCCGTGCCGCGGACCTTGCGGGGAGACTGTCGATAGTTGTGGAGTGATGCTGTGATCATATATATATATAAATTATTTGGCGCCAGGCTTAGCTGTCGCACCCGGTGCGGATCCGGCCGCTTCCTTCGCTGATTTTGCGGCATTGATTTCAGCTTCCTTCTGCTTCATTTCCAATTCCTTCTGCATCTTTCCTCCGTGTCGGTTGAATTTGCGCGTAGGCGAAAATTCACCGAGGCGGTGTCCAACCATGTCCTCGGTGATCAAAACTTCCAAATGTTGTCGTCCGTTATACACGCCGAATGTGAACCCAATCATTTCCGGCGCAATCTGGGATCGGCGATACCATGTTTTAATAACCCCTGTTTCCAGAGGTTTTTTGCCTGAAATCTTTTTGAGGAGTCGTTCTTCAACGAACGGACCCTTATACAGTGAACGTGACATTTTATATTAAAGCCTATTTTCCTTTAGTATCCTGTGTTTATAAATGCCCGTGGAATCGGCAGAAGACCGGCTCGCACTCAGACAAAATCCAAACACTGGTTAAAAAGGAACTCGTTAGAGCTTGGTTATCCATACTAGCAGACCTGTGTTTAAAGTCAACATTTTATGCAGAAATCCCGACGTTTGCCGGAAACTCGACATAAAACTGCGACCCCTTCCCCGCACCCTGCGATTCGGCCCAGACTTTGCCGCCGTGCGCGTCGACGATATTCTTTGCGAAGAAAAGTCCGTAGCCGGTGCTGTGCACGTTGACCTTGACCGATTCCTTGCCGCGGCCACCTTCGGTGAACAGATGTGACATGTCCTCGGGAGTGATGCCGACGCCGGTGTCTTTTATCGAAAGAAGTACGACAGATTTCGCGGCCTTTAAATTTTTAGGATCCTTGATTCCGCCGAGCAAAATGACGGTGACGCTTCCTGACGGCGTGTAGCGGATGGAATTGTCGACCAAATTGCGGATGACATGCTGGACAATTTTCTCGCGATCGCCGTCAATCGTGTAATTCACGCCCCCGGGAATTTCTATGTTCAATGCAAGTCCCTTTTTCTGCGCTTCGGACATCAATGACGCGACGACTTCTTCCGTTGCCACCTTCATATCAAAAGGTTTCTTGTACATTGCGAGCGTGCCATTTTTCGCATTCGAGGAATTCAAAATATCCATGACCATTTCCACCGTATGTTTCGTACTGTCATCCGCAACCGCGACTATTTTCTTCATCGGTTCCGTTGCCTCGCCCAAATCCCCTTCCAAAATCGCCGCGAACGCATCACGGTTTTTTCCAAGCGCACCCTTGACTTCATGACTGACCAAATGCACCAGGCTGTCGAGCTGTTTGGCGAGCGACTCGATTTTTTCGCGCTGTTTGACTTCCCGGTAAACCGTCTTTATCAAAAGAACGCCGAAAATCATGGTGAGAATCAGAACAATGCCGCTGATTATCTGGTCCTCAATATTTTGGGCGAGAACCGTTCGAAACAAGAGAATAATCCACAACGTACCCGTCAGGAATTCTGTCGCAACAATCTTCACGTTAAACAAACTGTACTTCAGCATCGCATACGCGATGATGAGCGGATAGAATGAGAAAAGAACAATCGGAAACGGATAAATAGGAACATTGAATGTCAAAAAGAAAACACTGCCGCCGCCGAGAAATCCGGCGATCGATGAGAGAAGGACAAATCGGAGCCTGATTGCGTCGCTTTTCTCGGACCTGCGAATTTGCATGAAAAGTATGACCAAGGAAAAGATGACAATGCCAAAAAAATAGGCTGTGAAATAAATGTAAAGGGGGCCAGCGTCAGGCGCAAAATTAAACGGCCCCTTTTGAAAAACATCTCGGACAAAAGCGGGCAAAGGGCTGACGACCAAGAAAAACAAGCCCGCCACTGAAAACGTATAGAAAAAATCCTTGTATTTCTGATAAACTTTTGTCAGAGATATTATGAAAAGAAAATAAAAAATTGGAATAAGTATCGCTCCAACATGCAAAGTTTCGTCACTAAAGACTGCAAGGCCTTTTGTGTTTGAAATACTCATAAGCTGGTAGCCAAAGCTCCATATTGCAGTCGAAAAGTTCAAAAGAAGCCATGCAATATTTTCGCGTTTCTTCGAATCATCCAAAAAGACAAAAAGTCCCGCAAACAATGACACAACCCCACCCAAGAACAATGACAGACTGTAATAATTGATTACGAACGACATATTATTTATAGAGATACAGGTATTTATTACCGAGAACTGATATTTGTGGATTATTCCTTAACAAATGGGCCAGATCGGTTATCGAAGTAAAGTTGATGTTTGTTCCGTGATGCGGCTCTATGTGCACGTCACCATTATACTCCATATTATCCGCAAAGGCTTTTTCAAAGATATTCAGCTTTCCGTCAAGGGCAAATATGGCCGACTGGGCCGTCGAACAGGCAACGTGAGGATTCAAATTTCCATGGAAAAGCCAACCTTTCGGAAGATACTCGGGATTGAAGTAACCATGCCAATGGGCAATGCCGAAACCTTTTTCCTTTGCCTGCTTGGCATAGCCAGAAGCAGGTTTTACATGTTCCAAAATTGAGGCGGAGATGGCATTCCCCACCGCATGCGCCAAAATCACCTTCGTGTCGAATGACGGACGGTAATCTTTCGTCAATTTCATTCCTCGCGGCATTTGCAAATACATTTTTCCATCAACGAGACCGAGCTTTAATATATCAGTTTCAGGATGAACGTTCGTCTTGTCGGACCCGGATTTCTGGCTCAACACCCATATAGGAGGAACTTTCATGCAGAATTTTTTGCCGTTCAATTCAATGACAATAAAGAGTTTTCCGCCGGACCAAAAATAATCTTTTCCGGAAGAAATTTCAGGATATTGTTTCATGGCTGATTCGATTGGCACAAGTTTTTCAATTTCAACCGGCATTTGTTTCGCGAGAAATCCGTAACTCATGCCGCTTCTGTTATCCAAATGAATTTTGCCAATCCATCTGTAAAATCCGTTACGGAAAGGCATATCGGCAATTTTCTTGCCTTTCGGATACAAACCGGTGGCATCAAAAGCTTTCGCGCCAATCACGATGTCGGCGATCTGCGACTGATAGTCCTTCGCGGTAACGTCAAAATGCTCGTCGAGGACCACAAATTCGGTAAATTTATGCGGACGTATCGGTGCAACAATTTTTGGCACAAGGGCATCAAGAACATGTTCTTTGAAATCTTCATCAATTGAATACACGGGATGCGAAGCGTTGAAGTTATACAGAATCCATTCCTTTTTACTGACCAAAATGACAATCTGGGTCATATGATACGAGAAAAGATCCATCGCCGTGTCAAAATGCTTTTGAAACTCGCTTTTTTCATCGATATCCTTTGGCTGGTCCAAAATGGTTATGATGGAATTCTGCGTAAAGCTCGAAGTGTAATCAATCGGCAATTTCCAGGTCTTGTTTTTTCCGAGGGCAATTACGGATATTCCCCTCTTGATGCGCCACCTTTTCAAAAGATTCCTCAACGCCGAAAAATTAATGAAATAATACGGATGTTCTTTTCTAAAAAGCTCATAGACTGCAAACAGAAAATTATTGGCAATGATATTAAAAAAACGTTTTGCAATTTTGCGGAAAGGAACTTTTTCCAAAGTATCGGCATATGGGACGACAGATACGCCGAGTTCATGAAATGTCTTCGTCAATTTTTCCGCGAAAACCTGAATTTCCGGACTTATATTCGCTGTATCATAGGGAAAAAAAGAGACTTTCATCATGGTCGCCATTTCACGGGGTGAAAGACATGTCTTTTCCTTTATACCGAGTATTTCCTGAATGGCGTCTTGACTGAGCATATGTGCCATGATTATAGCAGAAAAAAGACCTACTCATGCGTTTGAAACGCACTTTCGGTCTTGTGTTACTACCACGATCGTGCCGTGATTGTAATATGGGGCAGACAACAGCTCCAGCCCGGTTTTGCAATTGTTGCGTCCGAGCCGGAAACAGGAATCAGTTTCCCGTTATTGCACACTGGGCAGCACCTATCGTCCGCTGATTTTCCGCTGATGGAATCAACTCGAGGAATTCCTGCCGTCCGAATGTCGCATTTCGGGCAAAAATACAAAGAATTACCACGCATGCCAGGGACAGTCCCGTTCTTTAAAGAAAGCGCCCAAGCCTCCACGCGACAACTTCTTTTGCCTGACTTTTTCGGTCAGGAGATGCGGTCGCGTGGCGTAAAATTCGCGGTTCTTCCGCCGTTCGTCGGCTTTTTGAGTGCGATATGTTTCAACACAAACCCATTCGCCGGTGCCGGAACTGGAAACGCAAAAAATAAGCTCTTCCAGTCCGCCGGCATCATTACGCCTCCAACCTGCAATTCCTTTTTTTTCCAAAGCCGGAGTCGTCATTGCCTTTGAAGCAAACACTGTTGATTTCATTGCTGTCCTTTCTCTTTTGTTTTTGTTGTTACTGTTTGTACTGTCGTTACCCATTCGTCCACAAGGACGATATAACGAAAAACGAGCCCTGGATTTGTTCCAAGACTCGTTTTTGAGATATTTTCCGTTTACTTACCGGGAGAAAATCGCAAAGCCAGCCTTGGAACTTTTGGTCCAGAGCCAGATAAAGACGCTCACGTTTATTGCCTGCAATGATGTATGCGTTTTTTGCATGCGAATAGTATAGATTGAAACTTTATGCAATGCAATCCCTCACTTTCCCCATGATATATTCGGCTTCTTCTTTATAAACATTGCCGCCAGGTTCGACGCTACGCGCAACATTTTCGTGGAGTTCGGTGACAGTGATAGAGGGGCCAAATGTTATTTTGATGTGCCGACGGCGAAGAAAAAAATCGCTGAATTTCATTTTATGCGCGCCGGAAATGCCGACGGGAATGACTGGCGCGCCGGTGCGTTCCGCGAGATAACCGACTCCGCCGCGTGCGGTCTGGATTGTGCCATCGGGAGTAACCCCGCCTTCCGGAAAAACGAAAACGCTTTTGCCCGCTTCGACGATTTTCACGTGATTGACGAGCGATTTTTCATAGTCTTTTTTGCCAGTCATGACCCGGTGTGCACCCCACAATTGAAAGATGAACCCTCCGTATATGAGCTGGAGAATGCCGCTCGTGTCATAGAATTTTTTCTCGCGCGACGTGTAGAAAATCGGCATGAACCGCGACAAAAACGGCAAACCGGCGGGCAAAAGTATCGCATCAAGCTCGCTTGTATGGTTTGAAGCAAAGATAGCGCCTTTTTTTGTCGAAACGGGCGTCAGGTGTTCGAGACCATGTACTTCAAAATGGCCGAAAACTTTCAGAAGCAAACGCGTTCCCGGCCAAATAAAGGTCTGGAGAATGAGCGGGGAAATTAAAAAGAAGGGATTCATATTATTTTGTGGAAATAACTGCGCGGTATGAGAATTGATTACGGATTGAGCCGCTTTACGTCGCGCGGCAAATAGGTAGCCTCGCGCACGTTCGGAAGGTCGAGAATTTTCATGATCAAACGTCCGGGACCGATGCCAGCGCCGCCGTGCGCCGGAACTCCGTAGCGGAAAAAGTTCAAATAATCATGGAGTGATTCGAGGTTCATGCCTTTTTCTTTCGCCTGCTTTTCCAAAATGTCGATGCGATGCTCGCGCTGGGCAAGCGTCGTTACTTCGATTCCGCGATAAATGAGATCAGCGCGTCGCGAACGGTCATTGTCCTCGGGATGACGCATATGATAGAAGGCGCTTTTTGATTTGTGATAGTCGGTTATGAAAACGAAATCGTGATTGTGCGTTTTTTTGACGTATTCCGAAATAGCACGCTCTTCCTCGGGCGACAAATCATGTTCTTCGCCGCTCGCAACGCCTTCCTTCGCCAAAATTTTCTTGGCTTCAACCATTGAAATTCGCGGAAACGGTCGCGAAGGAATTTCGATGTTCACGTCGGGAAATTTTAACGGAGCATCTTCTTTCAACTGAGTGAAAGCAGATACAAGCATTGCCTCCTCCGCATCCATCAAATCGTGATGGTCATTGATGTCGGAAATTTCGAAGTCGAAGCCGGTGAATTCGGTGAGATGACGCGTCGTGAATGATTCCTCGGCTCTGAATACTGGACCAGCGATGAAGACCTTGCCAAAGCCCGACGCCATGGCCATCTGCTTGTAGAATTGCGGCGACTGGGCGAGGTACGCTTTTTTATCGAAATATTTAACCTCGAAAACTTCGGCACCGGTTTCCGACGGAGTGCTCATGAATGATGGAGAATAAATCTGGATGTAATCATTTTCATTCCAGTATTTGCGAAGGCCTTTTTCAAATGAAGTCCAGACTTTGAAAATTTTCGCCTTTTCCGGCTTTCGTAGATCGATCCAACGATAGTCGAAGCGGACGGGGGCTTCGGTGTCTTCCCCTCCTTTAATGGTGACAACAGGAATGGCCAATTCAGGAAGAGCCGCGCTCACTATTTCCATTTTCGCGACCTGAATTTCGACGCCGCCCGGCGCCTGTTTCGCCGCCACCAGTTTTCCTTCGACCGAAACATACGATTCCGTGCTAATTTTCTTGAGCTCGCCAATCAGAGCCTCGCCCAAAAATACGCATTGCACCATGCCGGTGATATTGCGTAGGGTAATAAAGCCGACCTTTCCCTGAGCGCGGACGGATTGCACGAAGCCTTTGACCGAAACGTCCTTGTCGATATGTGATGGTAAATCGTTGATTTTCATTTGTTTGTTACGGAAATAGTATCATTTTCCAGACAATATCCAAAACTTCACGCTGAACCTCGGCGATTGGCCGATGGCCGTCAACGACAACGCTTTTTATTTCCTTGTTGCCAAAAAATTTCTTGTAGCCGTCTCTGACCGAATTATGAAAAGCGATTGCACGGTTGTCAAAATGATTTCCGTCGAGAAGCGACTGGTTGCGCGAGTTTGCCCGGCGAAGGCCTTCCTCGGAACTGACATCTATATATATGTACAGGTCGGGTAATACATTGAGTTGTTTTCGCAAATGCCAGAAAACTTCCTCAAGCGCGCCTTCGGACTGCGCGATAACGTTGTATGCAAACGAAGAGCCGTCAAAACGATCGGTTATGACCGATTTTCCCGATTTCATCGCGGGCAGTATGGTTTTCGCAACATGCTCAAAACGCGACGCGAACATCAGGGAGAGCATCGTTTGCGGCAAAGCCCCTTCCGCCAAAGGGTCTTTCAGTGCGGTGTTTCGTATGACCTCCGCAAAAGGCGATCCGCCCGGTTCGCGGGTCGTGACAACGGCATCGCCCAAGGCTTCCCGGAGCGCAATCAGAACGGACGATTTCCCCGAGCCTTCCCCGCCCTCGAGGACGATGAATTTTGGCTGCGGCTTGGGCTTTATTTTCACTTCTGATTTTTTTGCAGTGTTTTTTTGCATACTATCTTTTGAATTGTTCGGTTGCACCTTCGACCAAATAGACATTTCGGATGCCGCCGGCAATCATGCTGTCCCAGCAGGGCTTGCAACACCACCAATGTCCCCAGTGATACAAATCAGAACCTGAAATATCGCCGATTTTATTTTGAGCGTCTTTTACAGCACGCGGCTCCGAATGCATTTTGGAAGAAGCACATCCGGGACACAAATAATATTTCGTTCCCGACTTTATATGAAACATTTTTCTGATGCAAAATTTGTTGTGGAGATTTTTCAGCCATTGTTTACGAAGCCTTGATTGGTTCGCGCCGTACCCGATTATTTTTCCGTCTTTGACAACCGTCGCTCCCGTAGGCTGTTTGCTGTCGGTCGAAAATTCCAAAGTGTACCTTTTGGTTTCAGCCATAAAGGGATTACTGACTGGTACGTATATGAATTTTCTTCCTTCGGGAAGATATGGGTAGGGGTGAGTCATTATGAAAGTATACGACAATTATATATAATTAGGGGACTATGACCAAATTTGATGAAATCTACCAGGGAATGGTCGAAAAAATAATGACCGAGGGACTGGAGGAGGTTAACCAGAGCAAGCAGGCCGGCAGCGAACGCTCGACTTACCTAACCAAGGCTATCCCCGGAATGCATTTTTCCATTGATATAGAAAAGGACGGCTTCCCTCTTTTGACTCTCAGAAAAATACCGGTGAAGGGAATGGTTGCGGAACAAGCATGGTTCATCATGGGTTCACGAAAACCGGAAGATTTTCTTCGGAGTTATACAAAAATTTGGGACGCTTTCACCAATCCTGGCGATGTAGTCACCGTCGCCTACGGATACCGCTGGAGAAAACATTTCGGCCGCGATCAGTTAAAACTTCTCATCGACTTACTCAAGAAAGAACCCGGTTCGCGGCACGGTGTTGTACTTGCCTGGGATCCAAGTCAGGACGGACTCTCGCTTCAGAAAAAGAAAAATGTTCCGTGCCCATATAGTTTCACCGTGAATATCATAGGTGGACGGTTGCACTTGCATAATATAGTGCGTTCAAATGACGTGATGCTCGGCGTGCCCTATGACGTTGCAGGATTCGCGCTCCTTCAATGCTTGCTCGCGCAAGAGCTCGGGGTAAAACCGGGAATATACAGCCATTCGATTTCAAACGCACATATATATGACACGCATTACGAAGCGGCAAAGGAAATTTTGAAGCGAAAAAATGATCATGCAAAAATTACCGTCGTCTTGCCCGAAAAATCGTATGAAAATATCGAAAACAGGAAATATGAAGTGGTCGACGCGATAATAAAAAACATTTCCGACCAGTATCAGCCGATGGAGCCGATACAGGGAATAAAAATAGTCGCCTACTGATGACTACTCAAGAGCGCCGCCTTAGTTTATAATTCCCCTATGTCAATTATCACTAAACAAGAAATCATCGAGCGCGTGAAATCCGGTTCGATTGTGTTCAAACCAAACCTCGACAAGTTCCAGCTCCAAGGACACTCGGTTGATTTGCGGTTGGGTTTTACCTTTATGATTCCGAAAATGTGGCATATGACGCCGAAGGGCCGCGAAACGCTCGACATAACGCATTTCGACAAGCGCAATCAGGATTATTTCGAAGTAATCGAGCTGGAACAAGGTCAGTACTTCGATCTGCTTCCCCAGGAATACATTCTCATTTCGACTTTTGAATCGATGAAAATACCGAAAGACCTCATGGCTGTTCTCTATCCGCGTTCGTCGACAAATCGAAAAGGTCTTTCTCTCGACCTTACCGGAATAGTTGACGCGGGCTATGAAGGCCAGCTCATCCTGCCTGTTCGAAACAATACTCGCTCGCAGACAGTGCGTCTCTATCCCGGCGAACGCCTCTGCCAGATAGTGTTTGAAGAATTGAAACAGCCGGTTCCTGACGAAACTCGCGCGAGCAAGTATCATAAAAAAGACATCGTCGACGGAGTATACATGGAGAAAAAAGACGAGGTTGACCTCCTCATGTCCGGAGACATAAAAAAATTGAAAGCCGACTACGACATTTTGAAGGACTAATTAGGAATCAAAAATTTTAAAAATTATGAATTGCTTCATCATAGCCGCCATAACAGCCGACGGATATATAGCGCAGAACGAAAGCCAGACTTCTTTTCTCTGGACAAGCAAGGAGGACAAGAAGCGTTTTATCGAACTGACAAAGCGCGCCGGTGTTATCGTAATGGGAAGCACCACGTATGCCAGCCTTCCGAAGCCGCTCAAAGACCGCGTAAATATTGTATACAGCCGGTCAAAAAATTTTGAAGGGGCGGAAACCACCCAGGATGCGCCGGCCGAATTATTGAAGAAACTCGAAACACGAGGCTTCAAGGAAGTCGCCATTTGCGGCGGCGCGCACATTTACAGCCTTTTCATGAATGCAAAAGTCGTGAACAAAATTTTTCTCACAATAGAACCTCTCGTATTCGGAAGCGGAATAAAACTTTTCAGTGAAGAATCACCCTTCAAATTAAAACTACTGAACATGGAAAAAACGGAATCGGGAACTCTGCTTCTCGAATATGAAGTTGACTATTTGAATCCCGTAAAATAAATTGACAAACCCGTTTTAAAAAGGTAAAAAGACGGAAGCAAAGAACAAACCGCAACAACCAACCCAAGGTATGTATGGCCACGACCAAGGTCTCCCGAAATCCGGAAGAGGTCATCGTGCCTCGTCAGGAAATCGTCGGCATGCTCGAAAAGCATCAGGTGCCCTGGAAATCATGGGGCGCCCCCGGCACGACAAGCAGAACTTTACACGATTTTTTCAAATATCACGAAACGGATCGCCTGTATTTGCGCAATGGCGCCCACGGTAAAAACGGTTCATCGGACAAATTCATAATTGACGTGCACGCAGCGATCGTCATCGTCATGCACCGGATCAACCGGAAATGGCTTGAACTGTATGAAGACCGGCAGGTATTCGATGACAATCCGGAGCCTTTGATCAGAAGCGGCTTCAACGGAATCGCCGAAACAGCCAAACGGACGGAAACAATGAGTGAAACGGCAAAGCGATGCGTTACCGAAGAACTCAAATTCGCCGACCCGTCCAAATACGAAATGTCGGAATGTGTCAAAATCGAGCACCGTGAAATTGCGCCGTCGGAAAAATGGCCTGGAGTTTGGGCGGCATATCACCGGCACATTTTCGAATGCGTCATATCCCGTCAATTGTTTCTTCCCGACGGGTATGTCGAACGGGAAGGCATCCGCACCATTTACTTCAAATGGAAGCAGCTCAATCAGTCCGAGCTTCGGGTTTGATACCCCAGTTTCCCCATCAAGGCTCCCGCACGAAAATTGCGGGGCTTTTTTAATTACTTGTCTACAATTAGTCACTGGGGTAGTATTTTTTCGTCTGAAGGTGTATATATACTATATGAAAATAAAAAACCTATTTATAGCCTTTATTCTCGCCGCGACCAGTGTTCTGGTTGTTGCTTCGCACGCCTCTGCCTCGACAATACCAACCCTCACCCTCAGCGTTCAAAACACCGGCTCTACCCAGATTACGGTATATGGGGATCCGAACTCGGCTGTTCTTCTCTATTACAATAATTCGACAATCGGGGGAACCGAAACGGAAACCACGGGATCGCTTGGAAGTACAAACGCGTATGGATATTTTTCAACGACGATTAATAATGGAACATACAATATTCCCTACAATACTCTGGTATATGTGACGGTCGATGGGCAAAATTCCGCGCAGACCACGTGGCCGAATTATTTCGGCGGAACAACCATAGGTCCGGTCACGACTGGTGGAGTCGGAATTGCAAACGGACTTTCACTCAGCCAGACGAATATAAATCTTCAGGTCGCCCAAACCACAGCCGTAACACCCCTTTCTGGAGGCAATTACACAAATGGCTACAATTATCCTTACGGCTCTTACTATGGAAACTACGGGACGCTTGTTGTACAAAATAATACAAACCCGACAGCAGTTTCGACAGCCATAGTCGGCAATCAGGTCAACATAACGGGAGTAAACAATGGATCAGCGATTATAACCATTTGCGAATCGGGAATAAATCTCTGCGGCACCGTATATGTAACCGTTGGGTCACAGACAACTTTTCCTTACCCATCTTATCCGTCCTACCCTTCATATCCAACATATCCTACGTACCCGTCTTATCCTTACCCGGCATCATCTCCGGTATCTTTCGGGACAAATGGAAATAATGTTTCGGTCAATGCTGGCGCATCAAAAAACATCACTTTGTACGGTTCGGGAAATTATTATATCTATCAGAACTCAAATCCGGCAGTTGTGACCGCGACGCTCAATGGAAACTGGCTTTCTGTGCAAGGTATCCAGGCCGGAACATCCAATATAACTGTCTGTGAGAATAATGGGACCGCTTCCTGCGCGCAACTTTTTGTCGATGTCATCGCAAACCAACAGAGTTTCTACCAGCAATTTTCTTACATGTATCCCTATTCTTATCCTTGGTAATTGATGCAGAAGCGCTCTAACCGCGCTTAAAAAATCAGTACGCGCCCATGTCGGCATTGATAGCGCTTACCGATGACTGTATTTCCTGCTGGGTCCAATAAATGGCATACCAAATGGTAAAGACGGTCGAAAGCAGGAGCAGCCCGCAGGCAATCATGCCGATTTTCTTTGTCTTCGGATCGGCTGACTTGTAATATTTGAATCCCTGCCATTTTGTGACGGCCAAATAGCAGATCATTGGGAGAATCAAGCTGAAGAAATAAAGCCAGGCCTGCGCGCCAATTGAAGTGGAAAGAGGCGGCGCATTGAGCTTCGCCCCGCAATTCGGGCAAAAATAGTAGCTCGGCAAAACCGTCTGGTGGCAGGTTGGGCACATTGTGGTTTGCGCGATTTCCATATATTTATATCATCCCATGTAACCATTTCAGTGCCAAGTCGTCCTAAATGGTGTAAAATAAACATATGAAACAAAACAATACATCGCAAACGGGTCTTATCATGGTAATCGTCATAATAATCCTGATCGCGGCATATATATCGAGCATCGTCTTGAAACAGCCGGCGCCGGCCGCAACATCGCCGGTGGCCACAACGACTATGCCGGTCGCAACTTCAACAATCAGCGCGACAACAACGCCTGTCGCTTCAACAACAACGGTAACGCCTCCGCCGACATCAACGGGTCCGGCAATGATCTCGACCACGACTGCGGGAGTCTTTTACAAATATCCAGCGACGCTTTCCACAAATTACATCCAAACTGTCAATTGGCCGCCAATAGTGGTCGCAACCGACAATCAATTCATCTGCACGCAAACGGGATCGGCGACCGGACCAAACGGTAAAACTTCCCTTGTCA
The DNA here is from genome assembly GCA_003151615.1 of Candidatus Tayloriibacteriota bacterium. Lineage (GTDB taxonomy): Bacteria > Patescibacteriota > Minisyncoccia > Phycocordibacterales > PALSA-1337 > PALSA-1337. The sequence continues at coordinate 61,081 of PLXZ01000001.1, forward strand.
CCATTAACACCAATCCCTACTGCGTAACAGTGGAGGGCGACGGCGCGGCCGGTAGCAGCTATTACCAATACACATATGAATTTCCGAAAAGCGGCAAGACAATGGTGCTGACATTTACACTCCGCTATCCGGTGTGCGAAAATTATGACCAGCCGAAATCGACCGAATGTACAAACGAAGAATCGACATTCAACGTAAACACAATCGGCGCTGAAATCGCGCAAAGCGTGCGCTACAATGTTCCTTTTGTTTCGTCACAGCCCGCGCCTGCGCCCGCCGGAGTGGTAATCAATTCCATTTCGCCCGGCTCCGGACCGGTAGGAACCTCAATCACAATTACGGGAACAGGCTTCAACGCTTCCAATAAAGTCCTTTTTGACAACAGCGTGGCGGCTGCGAACGTGCCGCTCTCCGCGGCTTCATCCAATGGAGTGCTGGGTCTCACTTTCACGCTTCCATCGGGGATGGGTCCCGACTGCAAAGCCAACGAAGCCTGCCCAATGTATGAACTTCTCGTATCACCCGGCACCTATACCGTCACCGTCGAAAATACTGCCGGCGTAAGCAATGCGATTTCATTCGTCGTGACGAAATAAAAAGGGAATAATTACTTAGCGTGTGTTCCCGGTAGGAATCGAACCTACATCAAGACCTTAGAAGAGTCCTGTTCTATCCATTGAACTACGGGAACGTGAAAAAACTATAGCAGACCAGGGGTAAAATGCCAGCTTATAAGGAAGGGTCTGCCGGACCGGGATAACCATGTTCGTATTGCAAAGCCGCTGATGATTTTTCAGACTGGACAGTAATGACCTTCTGAAGGTTTGCCGTATCGAGAGAAGGTTCCGAGACCGTTGAGGCGGCGGATGAAACATCCGAAGAATTAAGGGGTCCCGCGCTGACGATATGCCAGAGGGCAAAAGCAAAAGAAACGCACAGTACGGCGATGGCGATAAACAGTGCCAAAATGACCGTCCAGTCGAAATAAGGATCTTTGCCGAAGCGCATGCGGTGCGCAGCGGCTGAATTTTTCGCCGCGCGCGATTTTTTCATGAAAGGAAGTTTTAATTTGAATTTTGTTTCCATATAACTATTCGTGAACCAACACGGCCGTCAGGTCAAAGCCGATCGTCCATTCTTTTGACGAAGCCGGCGACGCCCGAACGTTGTTGATGCTTTCCCCGTACGGCAGACTTTCGACCAGATGGAATGCGCGCATGGCGTCGGGCCATGTCCCCTGTATGTTGATATGCGCGTGTATGCTTCCGGTCGTACCCATGGCGGCGGCCGACAAATCATCGTCCGATATCGACGCTATCGTAACGGTTGCCTTGCCCGCTTCTTTTCCGACATTTTCGATCTGGCTTATGAATCCGACCGTCTGGGCGTCGCTGACGAAGAAAGAACTCAGAAGATCGCGTTCGACCTGCGTATCGGAAAGAGTGTCGACGATCTGGCGAGCCTGGACTTCCTGCAGTTGAGCCTGGGCTATCTGGCCGTAGGCGGCGGAACTGTTCCTCATCTGCACTCCGACCTGGCCGTAAACAAACCAAAACGCAAGGACGCTGCAGATAAAAATACAGCCGGAAACGGCGAGTGCGAGATAATGGTTTGAATTGACGATTGCTTTTTTCATTGAATTCCCGTAATGCTTATGCTGAAACTTATGTTGGTATCCGACGCCAAATCCCCTACCGGCAAATCGACCTTTGAAAAACGGCTGTCCGACGCCAGGTTATTTTTAAAGGAAACAAGGGCGTCGCGGCTTGCGGCCTTTCCCTGAATGACAATGACGGTGCCGGCGGCTCCGCTGCGGCTGATTTCAAAATCAGTTATGGTCACTCCCGGAACGCGGCGGGAAGATATGTCTTCAATGATTGAAGAAATCATAAGCGTGTCCTGGCTTTTCTGGAGAGTCGTCACCGCTGAATTTGCCGCGCCGATTTGGGCGATCGCCGCAGTCGTGCTGGCAGATCGCGCGGTCTGTTCCACCGTACCGGCTTCCGCAAGAGCTCTTTTTTCCTGCGTCACGGAAATGACATATGAGGGGAAAAGCGTCACGATGCCAATCCATACGCCCAGCGACATGAAAAGCAATGCGAGAATGAACACGCGGATGCGGTATTCTTTTTTTAAATATGCGGCGGATTGTTCGGGGATGAGCGTATACATATGTTTATGGATATTGGACGGGAAGGGCGAGACCTGCGGCGACGGAATAATCCAACGAATCCCCGGCGGCTATCGGCGACACAAAATCTTCCGGCGAGAAAGCGTTGCCCCAGACGTTCGCAATTTCAACGCGGACGCCGGGCTCGGGCGAAATCCTCTCGACCAAATCCGCCGAAAGGGCGTCGCTTCCGGAAATGACGATGCGGTCTATTTCCTTTCGCCCTTCCCCGCGCTCCGCCCAGTAGTCGCTGATTTTTTTCGTTTCGGCGACGATTGTTTCGGCCACATTTTCGCCGCGCGAGATGGTTGACGTAAAGCAAGCGACTCCGTCATACACCATGTACATGCCGATTTTGCGCTTAAATATATGGACGATGAGAACGGTTTCATGATCCGATTTTGCGACACGATTTTTTTGTATGAACGCGCGCGCCAATGCCCGGGCCTGCATTTCAAACGAGATGACCGTCAGCCCGGCATTGTTGAGTACCTCCAGATATGTCTCGACGACTTTCCGCGGCGCGACCGCGACGCTGGCGGAAATAGTTCCCGCCGCCGGCACCTCTGTTCCCGGAATGGTGTCGAAATAAAAAATGGCGTTTGCCGGGGAAAGTGGCACATTTTCCTCCAGCCTGAACTCGATATTTTGGGCCATCGTCTTCCTGTCCTTGTGCGCCGGGACCTGGGTTTTGAAAATATACATCTCTTCCTCGGGCAAGGAAGCCCGCACCCGCTCAATATTCAGTTCGCGGACCAATTCGGCGACAGTTGCCGTCAATTTCTCCTTTTCCTTCACAAAACCGGCTTCCACGATTCCCTGCACCAGCGGCCGCATGCCAAATTTAGCAATGACGAGTCCGCCGTTCCTGCCGAATGTTCCCGGACCGCGCGCAAACTGTATGCAATGAACGGCACTGTCGGAAATATCAATCCCGGCATAGGGTTCGTCCAGAAATTTCGGCGGAGGAAAGAGCTTGAAGAAAGTCTTCGTAAACATGCGCCCATTATACTATAATTTTCAATTTGTTTCCCTGCGTTCATGGCGTTCCCGTACAAGATGAAAGACGGCGGGAATGAATGAAACTAAGATGATGAATACGACCAGCGGCGTAATATAGTTTTCAGCATTTGGTATGGTCTTGCCGAGAAAAAAACCGAGAAAAACGGTAAGCGCCGTCCATATGACTGCCCCGATTATATTGTATGAAAAAAACGTCCGGTAATTCATGGAGCCGACTCCCGCAATGATCGGGGCGAACGTCCGTACGATCGGCACGAAGCGCGCGAAGATAATCGTCTTTTTGCCGTGTCGGTCGTAAAATTTCTGCGCCGAGACCGGATATTTTTTATCAAAAAAAAGCGAATCCTTTTTTGTGAAAATGGCCGGGCCGATTTTACGGCCGAACAGGAAACCGACGTTGTCTCCGGCAATGGCCGCGATAAGGGCTCCGATAAAAAGCACAATCACCGGAGGAACAATATGCCAAAGGGAAAAAGAAGGGAAAAAATTCTGCGAAGCCAGAAAGCCGGCGGTGAACAGAAGCGAATCCCCCGGCAGAAAAAAACCGAAAAAAAGTCCCGACTCGGCAAAGACAATGAGCCAAACTCCAACAAGGCCGACGGCGCCAATAATCGTGACGGGATTTAAAATATCGTGGATGAGGTTCATGAAATTATTTACTGAGCAATTTATTTCGCGCGCGTTCCCGGTGGAATGCCGGGACCCGGTTCAAGAAGCGAGAATGCCCCGGCGACGCCTGCGATTACCCCATCGGTTCCGGCTTGTACCGGCGCGGGCGTCGAAACAGCAAACAGCATGCCGTTGCTTTCATATCCGCGGATGGCCCGCGGTTCCAAATTCGTCACGAACATCGCAGTGCGTCCGACAAGCGCGGCCGGATCCGGAAAATACATTGCTATTCCTGAAACAATTTGCCGCGGCGCGGCTTCCGCAAAATCAACCGATAATTTCAGCAGTTTATCGGTATCAGGAATTTTTTCCGCGGATAGTATTTTGCCGGCTTTTATTTCTACTTTCGCGAAATCGTCGTAGGTGATTCTTTGGTTTTCATTCATATTTGAAGTATATATTAGGCTTTCTTTTTATCCAAAAAACTTTGCAAAATAATGGCGGCGGCTGATGCGTCAATCAATGCGGCGTCGCCTTTCAATCCTTCCATTTTTTCGCGCGGATTTCCGCGCGGCTTCCCTCCTGCTGACGGCTGGGACGCCTGCGCGCTGGTCATGAACTCAAGCTGGAAATGAACCGGCACTTTTATTTCTTCCTGCAGAACGACTGAAAAACTTTCGATTTCCTTCATGATTTCATTCGGCCTGTCGTGATAGTCGCGCGAGTCGCCGATGACAATTTCATCGACTTTTTCTGCCGAGCACAATTCGCGAATTTCCCCGACCAAAGCCGCAATGCCTTTATTCGCAATGACTTTTTTCGGAAACGCCATGGTGCCGCCGGAATCCGACAATGCGACACCTACCCTTTTCGAACCATAATCGATGCCGAGGTATTTCATCGTTCCAGTGTACTTTAAGTTGAATGTTTGGGCAAAATGTGAGACTATGTCCACGGAATATATCTGATGAAGTTTTTGACATTGATTTTATGGTAAAATTGATTTAATGTCAGAAAATTATACGAGAAAGCCAAATACAAAATGTTCAATATGCGATAAGCTTGTATATAAAAGACCCTCTCAAATTAAAAGGGGTGTTGAGAGAATATTTTGTAGCATGGCTTGCTACGGTGTTTCGTGCAGAAAAGAAATACCCTGTGTAGTTTGCGAAAAATTAATTTTATCGGGGAAAAACAGGAGGACCTGTAGCAGAAGTTGTGCAAATATAAACAGAGCCGGTATTCGTTATAAAATCAACAGTCCGCGTGATAAAGCGAAATCACAAAAGACGCTTAAAATCAGATTGCTCAGCACAAGAGAAAGGAAATGTGAACGATGTTCGTATGAAAATTATCACATACTGCAAGTTCATCACAAAGACAGGAATCGAAACAACAATAGTATTAATAATTTGGAATTAATTTGTCCAAATTGCCACTGCGAGGAGCATTATGGACAAAAAGCAATACAAGGTGTACTATTGACAAAATCAGGGATGGGTGTCGGAGTGGTCTAACGAAGCAGTCTTGAAAACTGCCGTCCTCGCAAGGGGACCGTGAGTTCGAATCTCACCCCATCCGCCAACACGGTAACAAAAAAGCTCCGGAATAATCCGAAGCCTTGATATAAATGTGCCGCAGTCATAGCATTCTTCAATCCCAGTCTCCGCGTTCCAGTTCATAGCGGAAATCGGGATCAAGCGCGGCGCGCAGTTCGAGACTGAATGTCCGCCACTTCATTAGGAGCGACCAAAATTCCGGTCGCTGCGTGCTGCAATATTCGGCGAAAAACATGGTGCCGTCGGGCAAGTCATCGGTCCACACTCTTCCATGAGGCCGATGTCTTCGCCGCGCCTGCTGTGTTTCCAGCATCATGTTGTTCGGAATCGTTTCCGTCATTTTCTCGTCGAATGCAATGACTCGTTCGAGAGCCGCGCGCCGATCGGCGTCGCGGTCTATTTTTGTCAAAAGCCGTTCGATGTAGGAGGGCGGATACGGGCGATGACCGTAAAGGCCGTCGGCGGAACCGTCGTCCCGCCACTTCCCCGGAAACAACTCGTCCTGCCGGGTGAAATCGCACGGCGGTTCAAAGATGTCCACAAGTGAAGCGCTCATATGGTTAGGTTTTTATTTCGATAAACATCAAATTACAAAAATCTTTACTGGAAATATAATACATTTTATATCGTATTTTGTCAATAAAAACACTATCGCCTGTCACGCGATAGTGGTTGTTTTGAGACTTTTTAAGGAAGTGCCTTTGCGGCGTTTTCTTTCGCGGAACGCGGCGATTGCCGGTTCGACGAACGTGTCAAAATAACGGATGAGCGCAAAACGCGGTCGAGGCACCAATAAATCGGCAGCCGTCACGGGCTTGCCGTTCACGGGAATATCCGTCGAAAGCTTCAACGTTCCGAACAGCCAGTCCGCCAGAGGCAAACCACAGACGAACCCGCTGACCGCTTCATTGCATTTGATATGCGCATGGTGAAAAACGTGAAAGGAATAAACTTTTTTCGCGAAATTCTCCATCCGAAACCGGCGGGCTATTCTGAAAATATTGTCTTCCCAGAATATTTTTTCGTCCCGATGCTCGACGGCGTGGATGAGCTCGTATGATACGAGCGACCATCCGATTGATCCGACCATGACGACTGCGATCGGCCACGTCGGCAGAAGCCATTGGAGCGAGACGATGATCGGCGAACAAACGACGACAAATCCGATATACGAATATGACGGAAAGAATGATGCCGGATATTGCCGGAAATGCACGATGGCAAACTTGTTCAGCCAATGCGTCGGATTGTCCTTCGGCACCGCATTGATCGGAGTCAGATTGTGGTGCACATCGTGATGCTGTTTGAAGAGACGGCCTAAACCCGGAACCACGGGAGCATGCAGGACATACCGGTGAAAGAAATATTCCGCAAAGCAATTGAATTTCTGCGATGGGACAAAATGACGATTACTTCGAGGATAAACCAATACCAGTGACTCGCCATGCCGCCCCACTGTGCAATCCACATTGGTGCGGGCATGACAATATAGGCATACAGAAATATCACCACTCCGAATGTTAAGACGATTGTCGGAACGAATTTGACGATTGAAAATTTCTCCCCAACCGTCTGCGGAATTTCTTCCGCAGTTTCATTTTTCATATGAATTTGGGTTGAGTTGTTAGAGTTTGTTTTACAAAGAACGGATCGAAATCCGAAGTAAGTATAACACGCACGTTCGCCACATTTGCACAAAAAAAGAGGCCTCCGTTAGAAGGCCTCTTTGCGTGACACTTTTGTTTCAGTGTCTCTGAACTGCAGGATCAGAAACGACGAACGGTTTTTTCGGGCCGTTCTTCGCTCTTCTCCGCACCGACGTTTTCGAGCACTGCAGCGAGATCCGGAATGAGTTGCGCAGGAGTTTTTTCCTCCGATTTGTTCCGGTGTTTTTCCTCACGCATTGCCGCCTTGATTTGGGCAACTTTTTTCGGGTTCATTATGATACACCGATCGTTGCACCACATCTTGACGTAGCCCGGATCAAACGCGTATTTGATCGCCTCGATCAACGCCTGCATGGCGATTGTTGAGGCTTTTGCCGGATGCGTCAGCGAACCGTTGTAAACCGCCTCGGCAACCTTGTGGTAGTGGATGCCTTCCACGTCCGGATGGTCACCCGCACAACCTAGCGCCTGCCAATCCGCCTTTGCCTTTTGATCGGCCGGCAGACTCAGCCAACGGATCATGCGGACCAGATTCGCTAGAGACAAGCCCTGGTCGTTGAACACCCGTTTGTCGGTGAAGATTTGGAAATTCCCTTCGGAATTCCGGACCAAAACAATATGATTGCCGAGCATACGCGCCGCTTTCGAGGCTTGAAGCGCGTCTGATTTGCAAACAAGGAGTTTAATGATGTCCTTCCGGTTATAGAGGAGAGCCCTCACTTCAACCGGCTTCACTTTCTTGAGTTCTTCGATAACCGCCTGAAATTCCACAATGTCATTCTTCAGGCAGGCCAGGTAAAACTCGAACTGGGGCTCGACAACTTTTTTGTAGTCGTGAGGCGCACGGAACAGAGCCTTGATCACAAATGAAAACTCCGTCACGAGGTTGCCCTCGTTTTTGGCGCTTTCCCCGACAAGCTGTCCGATCCTGCTGACGACGCGCTGCATAGCCTTCAATTCCTCGTCAGCCTGCAACGCTTCCGCCCACATAACCTTCAATGACTTTTCATCGGAGTTTTGGGCATAACGCAGGCGTTCGAGGTTGATGATCGCAATCACGGCAGTCGAGACGGTGCTGAACACAACGTATGAATCCTTCTTCAGACTGCGATAGCCCACTTTCATGAGTTCCGCAAGCTGGGTCGGGGTATTGGTCGCATTCATGTCGCCTTCGAGAGTTTCGGCCAGAAGTTTTTTCAGTTCCGGCCTGTTCTCAATCCCGAGATATTTCGCAGCGAGTGTCGCCGCGCATTTCCCCTTGATCCGGCCGTTTTTAATGCCATCGCGATGTTCATCGAAACGGCCCTTGCAAACGCCGATGGGAAGTTCTCCGTTTTTGTCCCATTCGCTTTCGATGCCGACGATGTCGGCCTCGACGAAACGGAGTTGCGCTTTTCCGATTCCCGGAAACAAGGCCTCGCCATACATGCGAAGTATTGTGACCGCGACAACCTCATCGAGATGCGGTTGCTGGTGCAAAATGATCGTGTTGATCGGAATTGCTATTTTGGGCGCCGGTGTTTGGGTTGTTGCTGATGTTGTTTGTGCTGCTGGTGCCGTGCTGTCATTTTCTGTTTTTGTGCTCGAGTTCATTTAAGAACCTTTCGTTTTGTAGAGGCCGATAAGCCCCGGAGTTTGTGTTTTTTGTTTACTGTTTTACTTTCTGCAGTCCAATTTTCAAAGGACACTTACCAGGCCTTATTATAGCACATTTATAGCCTAAAAGTCAATAGTGCTAAATGGGTCTATTTTAAGTAGTATCAACGACAGAAACCCCAGAAAATAGGCTTTATTATGATAAAAACACGCATCAACCTCGTTCTTTCGAAAGACGGCTGGGAACAGGAAATCAAGTCGGCGAAAATCTCCCCTCGCACGCAAAACCTGCTCATTTTGGCCATTCGGGCCCGGCGCGCAGGAAAAAAGACAATCGGTTACCCACAAATTGATCCCGCGCGGTTCGAAGACATCCTGCTCTACGAAATCGAAAGTATCGTCTTTGACGGAAAACACCTGGCCTTGGAATTAAAACTTGACCGGAACAACAGGTATATGTGCCTGCGTCGGACCCGTGCACCCTAGTGCATGCAGTCCGGCTTTTTTTATTGTATAATTCTGGGATATGACGGAACCTATCATCGGATGGAATGCGCCCGAGCATTACTACTACGAAAAAAGTTCGGACTGGTATTGGGCGGTCGGCATCATCGCCGCGACGGCGACGGCTCTCGCCCTCATTTTCGGCCAGGTTATTTTTGGCATTTTTATCGTCGTTGCGACAATTACACTTTGCCTGCACGCGGGAATGAAACCGCGCATCGTCCGCTACGAAATCAATGACCGCGGGATTGCGATCAACGATGTGCTCTACCCTTTTCTCACCCTCGAATCATTTTGGATCGACACACTCCATCCCGAGCCGAAAATTTTGCTCAAATCAAGCAAGATGTTCATGACATATATTTCCGTGCCAATTGAAGAAGTCGATCCCGAAGACGTGCGCACTGTTTTGTTGCGCTACATCGCCGAGACCGAACACGTCGAGCCTTTTTCGCAAAAACTGCTCGAAATCTTGGGCTTTTAAAAAAAGTATGGTACTGTGTGCGGGCGTCGGGGATTCACACTCGGCGCAATTTCGTAAACAAATTCGTAAACAAAAATCGCTCTTGTCGTTCAATGGATAGGACACTCCCCTGCGAAGGGAGAAATGCAGGTTCGATTCCTGCCGGGGGCACACGCTAGTGCTAAGTCAAGTGACCTAGCAACCCTATGACTCAGACAGTTGAAAATCGTCCGCGTCAAGGTTCAGTTAAAGCAAAATATCACTCAATAATTGAGTGATATTTTGTTAAAAGATCGATCATATGGTGATTATAAGATGCATTTCGGAAATAAAAATAGCCCGGCAAGTTTTTGCTTGCAGGGCTGCGTCTTCCCGAGGGAAGTGTTGGACTGTTTTAGCAGTCCGAATGGGCGATCGGTCCAGCTTGACACTGGATCTGGACAAGCATCGGCTGTGCCGGTGGCGTTCCCACTACACCTTTACAGCAGTTGAAGAAACTGAGCTGCAAGCCGTGACAGAAGTGCTTCGACGCCAAAGCGCGGAGCGTATCACCAGCATGGATACGGGTAAGCATCTTGCCGATCTCTGATGCCGGATCTTCCAGCCAATCGGCACTTCCACCGTTCTTCTGGGCTTCATGAGCTTTGGTGTGGAGTATATCGAGCGCTGGCTTGAGGTCGCGGCGCATGGCACCGACGAGCACCTGTTCCTGTTGTTCGGGAGAGATTGCCTCGCCGAGATTGATACCCAATTCCTGGGCGACTGTCTTGATGGATGGTAACGACATAAAGAACTCCTTTTGTTGAATGAACTATTGCTAACCGCACCATGCGATCAGCGTTTAATTTTGCTCAAGTGAGCAGAACTAAACGGTGACAACATTAAGTGGCCGTACTGCAAAGATAGCTTCTATGGCACGAGCAGTATCTATTTCTATCCCAGCATGTTTGTTATTGACAATGATGTGCGGAATATTTGTTAACCTTAATTCGCTTTTTATCTGTTCGGCGACACGAGCGCTGTTGACTGTCAGTTCCTGAACGATGACTGCTAAATCAACACCAGAGAGTATACCGGTCGCTACAGGATCAGTACCGGCGCGTTCGTCTATCACTACCACTTCATTTTTATTGAGGTGAAGCAATGGCAAGTACACCTTGAGTGGAGCTGCGAGCGAATGGCTGCATGCTTCCTGGGAACGTACTCGATCCGTGTGAGGTCCGGCAGTTATAAGACGAAGACCATCCTCCAATTCAATTGATACGCTTGCAGTATATTGGTCGGCCGGGGTGAGGGCGAATACGATGTCGTGATCCTTTGCGATTTTGAGTGCATTCAAATATGTGTCAGTTCGAGTTGAACCGACATGTTCCTTGATACGTTCGGGATCGTTACCCAAGAAAATGGCAGGCTCTGCTCCTAGGTTGTATGAAAGGTCCATATTGTGATCGGCATCTATAGCAAGTACACGTACCCCGCGTGCACGAAGCTCTTGGACGAATGCCGTCGCCATCGTCGATTTGCCTGACCCTCCTTTTCCCAAGAATGCTATTTTCATAGATGTAAGTAGTTTGCATCTATAATATACGCTATGCCATATATAATTGCAAATCGTTTACATTTGGTATATTATTACACCATGAAAAAAGACTATTCACTCATGCTCAAAAAGGTAGGGCTTAAGATCACTCCGGCGCGACAACATATCCTCGAGGCTTTTTCCGCTGACTGCAAGCCGGTCAATGCGGAATACATCCATGAGAGACTCAAAGGAAAAGATATTAATCTCGTGACTATATACCGCACTTTTACGTCCCTTGAAAAGGTTGGCATCCTCAAGAGAGTCGACCTTCGAAAGGGTTCGGTATATTACGAACTGGCCGACCATCATCACCATCATGTTGTTTGTACCGAATGCGGTAAGACGGAAAGTTTTGAAGTATGCGATGTTGATAAAATATCCCAAGGCGTACTGCGAAAGTCTCCGCTTTTTGAAACCATCGACCAGCACTCACTTGAACTCTATGGTATGTGTAAATCTTGCTCCAAGGTCTAGATTCACACATGAAGAAATTACTGCCGATTTTTATACTAGGTCTCATCATATCGCAGCCACTCTTTGCACATGCTCAACAGTCGACTCCAGATCAAATAACTATCGTAAAAGCCCAGGTGATAAAAGTTGTAAGCCAGCAAGTTGAAGCGGTTCCGGGTACTCCCGTCAAAGATACGGATCAGTCACTCAATGCAGAGATTCTCGAAGGTGCTCAAAAAGGTCAAACTATAATTGTCGATGATGATCGGGTAATTCTAAACCCAGGCGATATTTTTTATTTGACGATTGATGTTAGCTCAGTCGATGGTTCTGTCACATACTCTATCTCTGATGCATACCGCCTACCGTGGCTTGAAGGCCTTGTCGGACTTTTTATTGTCTGTGTCCTCATCTTTGGCGGCAAGCAGGGGTTCAGAGGTTTGATCGCACTTGCGATAAGTTTTCTGGCGATTGGATATATTTTATTTCCAGGAATACTCAATGGCTATTCTCCAGTCCTCATGAGTATCGGGGTGGCATCGGTGATGATTATTCTTGGCTCGTATATTACACATGGTTTTAACAAGGTAACAACTTCTGCAGTCATTGGAATGGTCGTGACCATTATAGTCACAGGTTTACTCGCGTATGTGTCAATCCACGGAGCAAAACTGACGGGATTTGCGAACGATGAATCAGTATCTCTGAATATGAATACAAATGGAACGATAGATTTTGCAGGACTTCTTTTGGGAGGAATAATTATCGGACTCCTCGGCGTACTCTATGATGCCTCTATCGGTCAAGCTGTGGCAGTCGATGAACTGAGTCATATCGGTCCGCACTTACCGCGTGTTGTCATATTTCGCAGGGCATTACGCATGGGACGTGAACATATCGGTGCTCTCGTTAACATCCTTGCTATTGCCTATGTCGGTGCTTCATTGCCTTTACTTCTTCTTTTTTATCAATCATCGGCAAATTTCGGTATGACTGTCAACAGTGAGATTTTCGCCACTGAAATAGTCCGTGCGATGGTCGGTTCAATAGGACTGATCTTGGCAGTTCCCGTCACGACACTGATTGCAATACTTATGCTTATGAATAAAAAAGATAGTCAGACTGATGCAACAGTTGTTGCAGGTGAACTACGTAAAGTTGAAGAATTGGAACATCATCACTGATCGGGTCTACTACTGTAGCGATATTTCCCTATCCTTAAAGAGGGTGGAAAAACTCTCATACTTTGGGCAAATGTTAATTATTTCCATCGATAAAGATGCACGGCAATATACATGGCGAGCATCCCAATCCAGAAGCCTCCGCACACTGTGACAACATCATGGAAGGGTGTCCAGATGACCCCAAACCATGAGAGCATTAGAATAATTGCCCATACGACAGCGGCACCGATCACATATACATATAAAGGTCTTTTTTCTAGCATGGATTTTATTTATGTTTGAAGGTAACCCCTAGAGGGACTTATCTCACAGTAGACGTGACACTTCGCATGCCATTACATAGACACCGAAAGTATACCAAGAAAGTTCGATTCCTGTTATTCCTTCAGCCAATACCAAAACTGACTCTCCACTTCTTGCTTGAATTCATACGCATCAGCATGAGAGAGAACACCGAGATATGAATGCAATGATCCGAACAGAGTCGTTTCTTTTATCTGTCCGCCTTTAAATTTAGTGACCTGTTCCCGTAATTTTTTCATCATCCGCTTCTTTGTTTTAGTCCTGACAAGAATATGATATGGTAGTACGACATACCCGAGAAAATCGATACCCTGCGTGCACGACCGTATTTCAACTTTCCGAGGATGGAGTTCAAGAAGCAGTTTTTCCCTCAAAAAAGTCCTAACCAAAGGTAATATTTTTTGCAAATAATCAATACTGCCAGAAACGATGACAAAATCATCCGTATACCGCGCATAGTTTTTAACCTTAAGCCCATGCTTCATAAACTGATCGAACTCATTCATATAAACATTGGCGAAAAGCTGGGAAGTAAGGTTCCCTATAGGTATTCCTACCCGGCGCGAAGCGCCGAGTACTCTCTCTCTCTCTCTCTCTCTCTCTCGTACTGCTGACCGAATAACTTTCGATGATTTCCTTAAGAAGGTTCTGAGTCTCGGCATCTTTCACTTTTGCATTGATGATTTCCAAAAGCACGTCATGATCGACGCTGTCGAAAAATTTCTGAACGTCGCATTTGAGGACAAAACAGGGACGGGTATAGTTGGCACTGATTTTTCTAATAGTGTCCCGAAGATACAGCATTCCCTTGTGAGTGCCTTTGCCGATTCTGCAGGAGAACGAGGTGGAAATGAAGGTTGGCTCAAATATGGGATTCAATATTTTAAACACCGCGTGATGGAGGACTCTGTCACGGACGGTTGCCTTGTAGATATGACGTCGTTTCGGATCGCATATCCAAAAAGGATAATATCCGCCGTGCCGGTAGGTACAATCTTTAAGTTCCCGATAGAGCTTGAAAATGTGTTCTTCAAGTTGCCGCTCGAACCCTGCCACATCAGGCCTGTTTCGCTTGTCCGACTTGAACACATTCCACGCGCGAAAGAGCGTCTGTGGAGAAATTATTGACCAGTATATATCCTTATAAATTTTCATATATGAATGAATTAGACATACCCATCTTCAAAAAAAGTTACGATCTCTACAAAGATTTCTATAACCTGCGCCTATCCGTTCCCAAGCAAGACCGCTATACGCTTTGGCAGAAATGCGAAAGCCTACTGATTGAAGTTTTGGAAGGCATCCTTCTCGCAAGTCAGCAGTCAAAGTCGGAAAAACTACCGACCCTAGAAAAGACGAGCGTCAAGTTGAATTTCCTTCGAGTCTGTATCCGCCTCATGAAAGACATTAAGGCGATTGACTCCAAGAAATATATCATCATCGAAGCGAATCTCGACGAAATCGGGAGAATGCTCGGGGGATGGATACGGTCAACAAAGGAGCGTTAACAGAAACTTCCGCTTTTGTGGCGGAAGTTTCTTTGGATAGAGTTTGACTGCCTGGCAGCCGAAACACCGATATTGTCGTTGCGATTGTCGTCGTTCCAGTTGTTGACGTTGAGACCTGTGGAATCGAAGTTGCCGACGTTGACGTGGTTACCGTCCGAATCGAGATATTGCCCGTTCCCGTCCGCGTCACCGAGAATCGAGGTTTACTAGCTTTTCAGCTCTATATCCTCTCATCCCTGAATTGTATTCGAGAGCAGTTTTTTCAAAACACCTCCTCTAAAAACGGGCAAGAAGTTCTCTCTATCCTTAATCGCGCTCTGCCGTGATCCGTAAACCACTGGCACTCCGGCGATATCTCAAGGCGAGATATCTCGCGAGCTTGAACCGTGATCCAAGCTACAGTAGCAAGATGGAAATATCATATCGTTTTTTGTATATAAAAGAAAGAGCCTCCGCGAAAAAATTCGCGGAGGCTCAAGTGTTCAAGAGGGACAAGCCCTCAAGGGATCAAGAATCACTTCCTGGCAGCCGAAACACCGAGAGAGTCGTGGCGACTGTCGTCGTACCAGTGGCTGACGTAGAGACCTGTGGAATCGAAGCGGCCGACGCGGACGCGGTAACCGTCCGAATCGAGACTGGACGTCCGAACGTAAACGCCTTCGAAGAGTCGGACACCACGAACCTCGAAATAGGTCGTGATGAACCAGCTCATCTCGGCAGCGTTCGGCACCTTCTCGAGTGCGGAGAGAAGCTTGTTCTGCTCGTTCCAGTTTTTGCTGGTCGAGTTCGAAACAGGCGTCTTCTTGATCAGGAGCCAGCCGAAGGACGTCTTGTCCTCGCGGGCGAACTTCTGATCGGCATACCATCCACCAGTCTTCGAGTAGAAGTGGGCGGACTGGATCTCCCGAACGTCGAGCGTGGAGCACGCTTGCGGCGGTGCAGGCATGACGGCGTAACCGTTGTCCTTGCACCACTTGAGAATGTCCTCCGACGGCAGACTTTCAGCGAGTGCCGTGATCTGTTCGACGGTGTAAACGATGCTCGGGCGAGCCTTGGTGACTTCCTCGGGCGTAATGAAATCCGCGCCGAGGATTGACTGAGCCAGACCGTAGTCGGGCGCTTTCGCTCCGAAGCGACGGATGCCTTCTGCGAGATACACGGCGAAGCCGGGATGCTCGTTCAGGATCTGTGCGCTTTCGTCGTTGAGTCCCGCCTTGTTGTATTGGGCGCGGAACGTTTCGGTAGCTCTCTGTCCTTTCGGACTGTCTGCGGTTACCAGTGCAGACGTGTTCAATGTTTTCATCGACATCATCTCCATTTGCTGATTTACCGAGAACGCTCGGAACGACTTGCCTCAGTTTGAGACGAGCTTTCTAGGCCCTGATTTAAGGCTCAAAAAGCTCGTCTCAATGTCTATTGAATCTTGAATTACAAGGAACTTTACAGCTCGATAATAACATATTTGAGTAGCAAAGTCAATGGTTTGGGCATCTAGCTACTGTAGCAAGAGTATTTTTGAGTTCGAACTTGTGATATGCTTTGGGGTATGAAAAAAATAATTTCAATTACCATTTCCGTGGCGCTCGTTATAGTAGTCGGTATTATTACATCTTCTGTCTTTGGTAATCATTCCTCGTATCCATTTACAGTGCCGCCACTTAGTCAAGGTGGCACCTCCACTACCACTTCTTCTGTTATGGCACCCACTCCACAAAAAATTACTGCAACAAGTTCTCGATCAGCTCAAAGTCCAGTCAGTAACAATAATAGCGGTATAGTTCAGTCTCAGGCAACAACGACTGCGGCTGATGATTTTACCATTGATTTTCCTGGCCAACCAACACACACCACACAAACATTAACATCTCCGTATCAGGGTCTTCCGATTCAAAGTGACTCATATCAGTATGACGGATCGGAAACGTTGACTTACATTGTGAATCATATTCAGTATTCCTCAGATATTAATATTTCTGTTCCAAAAAATAATTTACAAGGTGTGATGAATGGCGTGTTAAGTTCCGTTAAAGGGGCAGTCATAGCAACATCTACATTTGAGACTTTTGGAGGGTATCCTGCACTTCAATACGAATTATACGCAAGCGAAACTGGTACATATGTTTATAGCAAAGCTATATTAATAGGAAATCAGTTGTATCAAATTTCTGTTTTTTACCAAGGTTCTGCACCAAGCAATATTAATGAATTCATAAATTCATTCAGACTTAAATAAAATAGTGAAAGCCTTCTAAGGGAATTTAACCCGACGTGTCTGTGTTATAATTTAACCGTCACAATTTAACATAATATATCAATTTTTATGGCTGAAAATGTAATGGTTGGTGGAGCTGTCGATGTGCTTACAGTCGCAAAAGCACAAAAAGGTATACTCTGGTGTGTCGTCGCAGCGATTGTTATCTTTGGCTTAGGAGCTGTTGTTGCGTGGGCATTTAATCTCTTAGATTTGCCGCTTGCAGTGGTTGAAATTTATTTTGCATATAAACTCCTTGTTGCGCTTAAATCGAAGTATTGGATTCTTTGGCTGATTGGAATGCTTGTTCCATTTCTTAGTTTCATACTGTTGCTTGTTCTGAATGACCGAGCTACAAAAGCGATTCGAGCGCAAGGATATAAAGTTGGTTTGATGGGCGCCAACTTGGCAAATATTAGAACCAAGACATCCTAACACTTATGCCGTTATTGGAAACATTAGGAGTGATTGTTGGGATCTTCTTACTTGTCCTAATCATTCTCTTGATTTGCAACTTGCCCTACATGATAAGATCCCGCCGAATGGCTAAGGTAGCGAAAGAATTTAATTTATCTTTCTCAAAAGGCAAAGGACGTTTTCAGTTGCTCGTCGATACTGGCACAAAGAGAAATATCATCTCTGGAAATATTAAAGGACACACTATCGAGGCTTATGATTTCGATGCGTTTGTCTGGGCAACTCGCGGACTCATTAATCATGAATGGGTTTTAGTAGTCGATAGTAATGAGCAGCAAATAAAATCATTTCCTATAAAAATCCTCGGAACAAGAACGTCTGTTCACAAGATACGCAATATTCTAAGGCAAATTTCTCATAGCTAGTTCCGACCCAAATGCGAACGTGATACGGATTCGGTTGAGTAATTACGACATCACACCGAACATAAAAAAATACCACCGACTACTCCAGGGATATTTTCCTGTCTTTGAGCACCACTTTGCTCTTGAGACATGACAGGAGTTCGCGCTTTTCAGTAATCGTCCCTTCCTTGAGAAGATACTTTGCATACTCGCGCGTATCGACGTCAGCCTTGCGATCTTTTGTTTTCATTCCGAGTACACCCATGCGGAATTTGTTGTACCGGATAATCTCCTCCTCGATCTTACCCTTCATGCCAATTTCATCAAGGTCGATGGTGTCGAGAAGATTGGTCAGCTCATCGATGAGGTCTTTTTCATTGATCGGCTGATTGGTGCAGTCGGTATTCCGTGCTTTGGTACACATATAGTAGACATGGCGATTGACGCCGCCATCTTTCAGTTTTTTGAACTTTTCGTCGGCGGTGATGCCGGACTGACAGTATCCGCAAGTGATGAGCTTGGTGAAGGCGAATTCCTTGCTTTCAGTCTTTGGTATGTACTGCTCTTGGAGTGACGCTTGTACTTTGTCGAAGAGCTCCTTGGTAATGATGGGTTCATGCTTTCCTTGATACCACATGCCACCACCGGTGGGGTATTCAAACTCTCCGTAGTAGAAGGTATTGCGGAGAATGGTATATAGATTGGCTAAGGAGAGCTTCTTGTTATTTTTCGTTTTGAAGCCAGTTTGGCTGAGCCACCGATATGTCTGCCGTCCGCTCCATCCACCTGCGACCTTCTCAAATATCTGCCGGATGACAATCGATCGCCTCGGATCAAGCCGTACCTGACACTTTTTGTCGACATGCTTTTCATTGAGGTAGCCAGTCGGTGCCGTCGACGGTCGCCAACCCATCTCGCATCGAGCGCGAAGACCGCGCTTCACGTTGATGATCTTTTGGTCGTTTTCGAGCTTTGCTTGCGATCCGAGAATCATGAGCATGAATTTCTCGTTCGGGTTGTTAGTAAATTTCTGCGTATAGGTGCGTATCTCAAGAAGCTTACCCTGATCGAAAAGGTCGACGACCGCTCCTAGGTCTCCGGCGTTGCGGCTAAGTCTGTCCGGTGCCCAAGTGAGGATGCCATTAAACTTTCCGGCTCTGATTTCAGAAAGGAGTTCATTGTACACCGCACGCTGTCCAACTTCCTTTGAAGAGTGCGACTCTCGCTTCACCTCTGTTATTGCAAGCCCTTCTTTTTCGGCAAGTTGCGTCATCTCGCGCACTTGAGATTCGATTGAAAGGGCTTGCTTGTCTTCCTCCTCAGTCGACTTTCTTGCATACAGGCAGTAGCTCACCTTTATGGGCGCTTGGACGGCCTGCCTGTTAACGCCGCCCAAGGGAGCCCTTAATATTGTATTCATACAGGCACCAAGGTACCGCAACGGTTGGGGGTGTCTAGTGCGTACTAGAGGCCTCGAAGTAGGTAACTTTATGTCCCGAAATACCCTTGTGTGGCTTCATATATTCCGTATATCTGACATTTACGGCATGGTAAACTCATCCCCGAAAATATCCTTCAATTTTTCGCCATGCTCCTCTGTAACCGCCGGATCAGGGACGATTTTGCCGATATCAATGAACAGGTCTTTCTTCACCTGTAAAGGAACCTTACTTATGAATATATTTCTTTTTAATTTTTTGTCATTTTTATCGTCATCATCGGGAAGCGTCCGTCCCAAAGCCCTGCGAAGCGCCGAGTTGTGCTGATCGATGCACTCCTTGAGCCTTGCAAGCATGATTTTAATCCGATCATCTATGTCGACTTCGTAGATGGCCGACAATTTTGTAAAAAGTACATCGAAAGCCAGGAGCTTTGCATAGCCGTCGATGACGGTCTGCCGTTCATTGACGAATACTTCCTCGTATCGGGGATTCTTGAACTCCAAGAATGTTTCGTCACCCTGCTTAATCTCCTTAAACATCATCTCTCCCTCGGATATTCCCGAAACGAGTGCCATCGACATGCCATATACGCTAAAAAAGTTCGGTTCACCTTTATCCGTCAGGCCACAGATGAGAAGCTCCTGATCGAGGTGATTGCCTTTTTGCTCCGGATCGTCGTCTGCGTAGACGAGACCGAGATTCGGTTCATATTCGTCGATCCGCTTTTTGAATTCCTTGACGAACTCATAGTCGGACGCGAAAGCGTAGAGGCTCTCTCCGGTTATGACTACACCCTCAAACGTCTCGAATGCAACCTTTTCATCAAGCTCTCCTTTCTCCGGAATTTCCATGCCGGAAATTTCCAAAGCTCTGCGGGCATTTTCAAGCTCGCTGTCGCAGAGGCCTTTGCTGTAAAGTTTGTCCTGCATCGTTTCATGTTCCGTCCGTTCTCGTGTTGTAAGGGTGCCAGCAGATACGAGTTTGTTCAGAGTCGTACGGGCGAGAATTTTTTCACGAAGCCATCTTTCGAGAAGCTCTTTGCCATTACTGACGGCAAGCGGCGTGTACTGCTCAAGCAGATCGCCGTCAAGCCAGTCCAAGCAGGCATTTTTAAGCATCGCCTCGATCGTGATTCGATGATCCTTCGCATACACTTCTACGGCATCCTTAATTTCATCAAATGTGACATCGTCCTCATCGTCCGATTCCTGATTTTTCGCCAATGATTTCCCTTTGACTGTAATGCCTTTACCAATGAGGAAGTGCCTTGCTATTTCGGCGAGAGGAATACAGGCGAAATAGTGGAAGATCTGATATTCTTTGGCGAATTTGTTATAGCAACGCTCGACGACAAGAGTGGCAAGCTTCTCTTTGGCTTCTGGAGTCAATTTGTCCTGGCCGTCAAAAAGGTTGGCGATGATTTCTTCCTGATCAAGGTACTGATGATCAACTTCGACCTCGGCGTATAGTTCATTGAATGATTTTTTGTCCTCGGCGGTGAGATTCTCAAACGCGAGCCGGTAGACGGCGTAGTCGAAATCCATGCCGTCTTTGAGCTTGACAGCTCTCTGTTTTCCTGCGATTTCCATCGCTCCTTTCACGCTGACCTTCTTAATACGCTCAAGGCTTTCTATGCATTTCTTCATTTGACGTTGATGAGGATATGAGAGCAGGGCAAACATCATCGTCGTTTTCCTGAAGTGTCCTGACTGAGCTTCGAGAAGAACGATTTCTGCTTCGATGCCCATACGTCCGGAATATTTCCAGCCTTCATTGAGGCGGTTCCATTCATGGGATTCAGTATTGTTCTTGGCCTGCCAATTTTCGAGTGCATTTTTGTCCGCTTCAGTCAGAACATCCTTGCCTGTCTTTGCGCGATGAACGTCGTTTTGAATGAGCATGAGATAGCGCTCTTTAGGAGTGAGGTTTCCGCGCTGTAGATTTGTTGCGAAGTTTTTCATATCATTTTCGCTTTTTAAGCGACTGCTCGATGAATTTGACCCGTTCTTCGAGATCAGCGACCTCGATGACTTTCGACAAGGCAAGCGCCACGCGCGAAATGGCAAGGGCGCGGCGCAGAGTTATTTTCCTCTCGGCCACGTCTTTCAAGGTTTCCGACAGGATTATAGCCGCTTCATCGGCAGTCATATGTTTGTTTGTGATGTTTATATTTTCCATATTATTTTTATGTGTGTTACATGTTCTCGACAATCTCGTACCACGCCTTAACCTCCGCCGCCTTACCATCTTTCGTTATCCTTTTATACAAAGCCATGAGTACGTTTGGCGTGAGTTTCCGCGCCCATGCGTTTATGCCTGGGACAAGACCATCCTTCTCAATCTTTTTGTTCCAATCAGAAAGGGTGGCGATATTAACGTTGAACCGTTTGGCGAATTCCGTTTGGGTCTTGATCGACAGAAGGTCAATTGCGACTTCGTCATCGATGCCGAATTTTTCGAGCAATTGTCGAGGCTGCCCACGCAGTATCGACGGCATAGCCTTCCACATGAGGTAGGAGTCGAAATCCTGCTTTTTATAGACCTCCTGATTTGCAGAATCCTTAGCCATTTCAGTTTATCTTCTCAGCTTTTATGCCGGTCAGTTTCTCCCATCGGGCAATGGTGGTTGAGACATATTCCGGATCAATGTCAATGCCCACGCATCTTCGACCAAGATGCTCGCACGCGATCAAGGTGCTGCCACTACCGAGGAATGGGTCGTATATGCATTCGCCCATTTTCGTGGAATTTGGTATGAGCTTTCGCAAGAGTCCGACAGGTTTTTGTGTCGGGTGCAGTTTAGACTTTGATGGCTTCGGATGAAATATGATACTTTTAGCTTTTGTCCGCTCCATTTTGTGCCGACCCTTCCATCCGTATGCGATGAGCTCGAATTGGGGAAGGTAATCCTTGCGCCCGAGAACGACATGATTTTTCACCCAGACGATCATTTGGCTGTAGTAGAAACCTGCCTGCTTCATTCCCGCGCGGAGTGCCGGAAACATCATGTCACCGTTAAAAATGTAGCAGGCGTTGTAGGACTCAAGATGCGGTATGATCGCTTCAAGCCACGTTTTGGTAAAAGCGGCATATTCGTCATCGCTCTGGAGTTGATCTCCGATGATCACCCTGCCTGTATCGACGCCAAGTTTGCTCAGGTCTCTTTTACCCTCGACGTAGGCAACTCCGTACGGCGGATCCACTAGTACGCATCTTATTTTTCTGTCGCCAACGACCTTGCTTACAAACGCCGAATCGAGGGAACTGCCGCAGGCAACGATATGATTGCTGAGCTTGTATATATCACCTTGTTTAATTTCGGTTTTCATATGAGTTTTGCTTTTTTGTTGGTAAAGGCCTCCCACCGGTCGATGATCACAGTGGCGAAGATGAGATCCTGTTCAACGCCGCGCCATTTTCGATTGAGCTGCTCGCAGGCGATTAAGTCGCTGCCACTTCCCGCGAAGCCAGAAAAGACGATGTGCCCAGGAGCACTGCACCGCTTCAATGGCTTTTCATTAAGCGACACCGGCTTCTGTGTCGGGTGAGCATAATCCTGGGCGTTGTCGCGTTTCTCGAGCCAGAGATTAATCATGTCGAAAATTTCCTCATGAACTTGGTTGCCGCTCCCGACTTCCTGATTAAGAATTTCGTTCAGATTCTTCATGTTGCTGTTGAGGTACGGCTTGCCTCGGATGCCATGAACGCAGGGCTCGTATACTTTATTCCACGCCACTTGCGGGGTCATGTTGAAATTATTTTTAATCCAAAGACAGACACGCTTACTATCGATATCATTCTCACGAAAAAGCGTCTGCGTGAGCCATATGAACCGCTCATCGCACCAGTAAAAGAGATGACAGTCTGGCTTCGCTATCGTGAGCGCTGTCTTTATGCTTGCGTCCAAGAATGCCCCATACTCCACATCTTTTTTCGAGTCCTTTTTGCCGGTAAACGATCCCTCATACTTGCCGGATGTGCTGACGCCGTTTGAATAGTCCATGCCGATATTAAATGGAGGGTCGCAATATATGATGTCGGCAAGATCGTTGCCCATGAGTTTTTTTACCTGATCCGGCAGGGTTGAATCGCCGACAAGAAATCGGTGATCGCCAAGTTCCCATATTTCGCCGGGCTTTACTCGCGGTACTTTCGTTTCCTTTAGCGCTTTTTCGATATCGTATTGATCGTCGATGACGTCGACATCGTCGAACAATGCTTGTAGTTCATCGTCTCCGAAGCCGACTTCAAGAAGAAGATCCATGTCCATGTCTTTTAGAAGCTCCTGATCCCACGAGCCGGTGTTCTGATTTTCGCGCAGAGCTGCTTCCTTGTATTCTGATTCCGTCAGCGGTCGATTTGGAATGCGCACATCGATGACTTCATCTCCGCGACCCAAAAGATGAAGTATCTTTATTCGTTGATGGCCTGAAATTATCCGATCATCCGTGTTTATAACCGGTATGGACATCAAATTGAATTTCTCCAAACTGGCTCGCAGATTACGTTCCTCGGCTTCGGTCAACTTGCGGGGATTTTTGTCCCAGGGCACAAGACCGGATACCTTCCGCTTGACTGTTGACCATGTCAGGTCCGTTTTTTCTTTTTTCATTTTTATAATAAATTAGTTTATAAATTCACATCGACATTATTAATGCGTGCGTATCTGTCGACCGGAAACGCACTGTCAACATCAAAGCGTTAACCAAATTAAAGACACAAGTGAGTGGTTAGGGAAAAGAAAAAAGCCTGATTTTTCAGGCTTTTTCACTGTCTGATGTCAGGTTATCCCCATCACCGACCAATTTTGGTTAACGACTTGGACAATCATTCGGAATACTTCAATCGATGATTGATACCCCATTTATTACCAGTGTATTTGTGAAGTATTTCGGGAAGATTGTTTTTCTTGCACACGTTGCTTATACGTTTAATCTCTTTCGATATGACCTGCTTGGAATGTCCTAGGTCAGTCACAAGCTCAGAAAGAGTTTTTGAATTTTGGGAATATTTCCTGATGCCATACAGATGTTCAATAATGATGCACGCAAGCGGGGGAAGTTTTTCTTCCGATGTTTTCTTAAACACACCTCTCGTTGACTGATCGGATAGAAGATAGCCTTTTTCAAGAGCTAGATTGTCGTCAAGCATGATTGATCCGTCTTCTGTCGCGTACGTATTTCGGGAAAAAAATTGTTCAACGGCTTCTTTTTTAAGAAAAAGTCCTTTCTCTGTTATTTTCTGGAATAAATCAATTATCGGCACCAGGAGTACTTTATCCGGCAAGGAGATTTGCGGCGTTCCAGTATAGAAGACAGCACTTCGAGGTAAATGCGTGATAATGCTGAGTTTCGGCTTCTCGATGTCGTTTATGTCACGACAGAAAAAAAGATGATAGTCCGCTCCATTTATCGTTTGCGTGCCCAAACTCCACAGTAAGCTGTCGATACTCTCGGAAATCGTTGGAGACAGAATATCCATAGATTTCTGAAATGCACTAAGAAAATTTTCGATATTGAATTGCCACTGCTGTATTTCCGCCGGATTGAAATAATCACGTTTGGCATGTTCATTTTGGGTACACATTGTGTACGCACGGTCTTTTGAGACGTGATGAACTTCGACGTCTTCATTGTGGCAGGTCACGCACCATATGTTTTTCGGATCGCTCGTCTTTTCAAGTAAAGCCAAAGCAGGCAGGATATCAAAATCCCTTTTTCGTTTGTTGGCATCGTCGACGGTGATTACGATAGGAAAAAGACGTGCTTGTTTATTGAGTATTTCAATTAGAAAATCCACGGTCTATTTTTGATTTTTTAAGCACTTGTCCGGCCTTTACGTCGAGATCGTCAAGGTCGTTAAGAGAACTTGTGTCTTTCCATGTGACGTAAAAGGTCTTCGTCCCGCGCGGATGTTTTTTCGTTGGCTTGAACTTTATTTTCATATCCACACGATTGAGTCGCAAGGAATCGATCTTGTCGGCGAGTTTTAAAGAATCCAATGTCCGCCAAATCATGTCCGTCCCGGATATACTTTCATTTTTTGTATAAATTTTCATCTGTGTCTGCCCATCTGGTGTCTTTAAATCAAAGCCTTTGAGCCACCAACCGTCCACTTCAGACTATGAAATCTTTCCATCTTTGTGCATCGACAGTATCTTCTTGGTTATCACTATATATCAAATTAAATTTTGGATGGTCGATATTTCGATACCAATAAATAACATTGTGTTTGCGAGGATAATAACTTTTAACTTGTCCCTGGTATGTCCTAAAATGCCAAATAATTTCATTGACCAGGTTTCCCTCACCGAATATCTCATCCAAAACCATTTTTACATAGTGCCCTTTTTTTTGATCAAGCTGTACAAAGATAGAGCCATCGGGTGCAAGCAATTCTTTTGCAACGACCAACCTTCTGCGTAAAAATTCAATAAATTCCGCGCCTTTCTTTTTGTCTACATAAGCCCTACTTCCCGAGGTCGTGGTAGTGAATTCTTCATCAGAAGCAAAGGGTGGGTCAATGTAGATAAGTTTTACCTTACCCTTAACTTTTCCTTTGACAAGCTCGTCTTCATTTTTATAAAAAGTTTTGAGAATTTGTAGGTTGTCACCGAATACCAAAAGATTATGCCAATCTTTAGCGGCAAGAGGATATTTTTCACCATTAAAGACTTTTTCAATTTGGAGGGGTACGGCTTTTGCCTCCTCGTTGTCTGCCAAGATATCCTCCTTTCGTGCCTTACCGGCATACACAAGTTCATACTCTTTTTGTTTAGTTGGAAAAAGAGCATACTTATACTCGGCAGGTATATCCTTACCGTTTTTTAAGCACTCAATTAAATATTCTTTATCGTATGAATTAAGATTCAGCATAGGGTACAGCTATGCCGACTAAGATCCCCTTATTAAAAACAAGAAAGGGCACTCCCAGACGGTGTACCCATTCACGAATAGCCAAAGCCATCGATCCTGCCCGCTGAGAATGCCCTTTCAGGGCGGGATAGATGGACGACATAAAATGCCGAGCTACTCGAATGTAAATGGGTACATTTCATACTGTAACAAAAAAACTAAAATTTTGCTAGGTCAAAATAGTCCTCTGTGTTTTAAACCATATTGTTTGAGTGTATAATAGCAACTATGTCAAAAGATCTCTCCATAGAATATGCCCATATATACTCTAATAACAAGATCGGGGAGGAGCATAAGCTTTCGCTTGATATTCTAGGTAGCCTCCGTGACGAAGAAAAAGCTAAAGGCCACAGTATCTCCCTTGTAGTTCTTGTCGACGATTATTCCTTCCCTGATCCTGCATTTGACTACACGACCTTTTCAGCATGGCTCAGTGAGAACGGCTTCAAGCCAGACCTGGTACTACGAGAATCACAGCTCATTCCACTCTGTGATGAGACGCTCAAGCTTGTGAATGACCCTAAACTCAAGGATCAGATCGGAGACTACGTCCGTCAGAAAAAATACCCATGTTCGTTATTCGTCGCTACATGGTATCTCCTTAGGCTCGGTTATCTTTCATCCCCGATCTTCAACGCCGAACTGGCAGCAAAAAATGTCATCAATATATTACCCTTGAGTTTCAAACCGTTTGAAGAAAAAGCGTTGGAAATTATTGCGGCCACCAAATATGTGGATGCGGTTAAGAAAATCGATTGGCGATACTTCGAAGGAAGATTGGTAGTATAATTTTATTCATCATAGAGGTGGATAACCTCGTTGACACGACAAGGGCGGAGGTATAGCATGCTACTTCAGAGCTTACTGCTCTCCTTAACAATGCAGTTGACCACTCCGTAGCAATACGGGGTACATAGGGCGACAACAATCGCCATCCTGTCGGTAGTGCGAGAGACGGTTCTTTTTCAGAACACCTGACGATGCTTGTGACGGATCAAAACAAAAGTCCAAACGAGCGCGTTTGTCGTGTCTGCGGACACACCGGGTTTGCATTCTGAGAGATTGCTATGTATCAATCCATCGACTATCGAGGGGCCGATATGCGCGTGACTCGTTCACTGTCGCTGGCCCCTCCCTTTTCACTAGAGTAACGTCTCATTCCTCCGAGAACGTTTGATGCCGCCGGGGCCCGTTGCACTTTCGCAACGGGCCCTATATTTTTTCCAGAAAATGTGGTATTTTGATCTCAAACATAGCAACTTGAAACTTTAACCGAAAGGCTCCGATATGTCTGAATCCTCTGATTACACCTGGTATATTGATACCTGCGGTGACAGCCGCACTAACGAATGCATTGCTCAAATGCTTACCGGCACCTCTGATGAATGCGAATGCTGGGAACAGCTCTGCGAAGACGATAAACGTCGCGCATTGTGGAGATGCCCCGATCACGAATTCCTATCACGTTTCGAACATCACATGAAACGCTACAAATATCGCTATGCTATCTACAAGAAGAAGGGCAAGTATGGTGAGATTCGTCTCTGGCAATTCAGTCGTCCCGCCACTGTCCTCCGTAAGAACAAGCATCAGGCTGTTCCTGAACAGAAGGGACATCATCTTGTCACTGCATAAATTACACGTCACCCTTTCCTTCGAGGACTGGGTGATTTTTTCTCGACTTAGATTTTAGTGGTTAGAAAAACATTGAGCTTGGCGAGTTGCTGTGTAAATCCGCCTTCCATACCCTCAACAGCCATTGCCGGTGCGGTTGCGGGGTTGTTTATTATCGCCCTAACTTTTACCTTGGTCTTGCCATTTTCCTCAGTCAATGTTACTTCCGTGGTCTGATCGATCATGGTTTCTTTATCCTGTCCCTCAGTCCAAGCCTTGGCAGTATACGATAGCTTCGACGGCGGTTCCACGACCGTAAATTCCGCTTTCATCGGCCATTTTGTACCTTTATATTGACCCATTGCTTCTCCCGCTTCCATGACGATATAAAATGTGCCGCCAACACGTAGATCGACTGTGCATTCAGGGATGGTGACGTTATCCGGCCCCCACCATTGCTTGAGCATTTTGGGATCTGTCCAAGCTTTCCAAACTGATGCTAGGGGAGCGTCAAAAACGCGTTCGAGTGTCAATTCTTTTTTATTTTTCATATTATTTATCTTTGTTTACTCTTTTAACTTTTAATAGTGTATCTAATTTATCAAAACGTTTATTCCAGATATCCGTCATTTTGTGAGTCCATTGTTCGATCTCATAGACGGCATTCATGTCGAGCTGATACATGCGTTGCTGGCCCTGCTTCTCAACGTACACCACATGTGCTTCGCGAAGAACTTTTAAATGCTGAGAGATGGCGGCGGTGCTTTGACTGAATGTATCGCTGATGTCCGTTGCGGGTAGCCGACCTTTTTTCGCGAGCATCTCAATGATATGACGCCGGGTGGGCTCGGCAATTACATAAAATATATCCATGAAGATATAGTATGGCAACAAGATAATTAAGTCAACACTTAATTATCCACATATTGGTCATTCTCTGATTTTTGACATTTGTTGACATTTCATACAACAGCACGAATTATGGAGCAAGACAAATGGGACACGGATTTTCGGAGTGTCCCATTCTCAAATATCTATTTTGCCCTTATTAGGCTTACCTATTTTTGGTGATACTATCGAAAAATGGCACGATCTGAAATATGCCTAAAAGTGTCCCATTTGTCCCATTTTGTTTTTAGCACCCCCGACCTAGGTTCCTCGGTTTAGTATGCTAAAATATCCTCAAAGGCCCTTACGGGGTCTTGTCTCATAAGGTTCGAGACAGGGCGGGGGCACAAGGAAAAAATAGGGTAAAACAAAAAATCGCCGCTTGGCGATTTTTTGTTAGAGTCTGTTTTGCTTAAGCAATCTTCTTCAAAGCCTTCATGACACGCGATTTCGTCCGCGCCGCCGCATTCTTCTTTATGTAGTTTTTCTTGACCGCCTTGTCGAGAGCTTGATAAATGACGGAAACGAGAGCTTGCGCTTCCTTGTGGCTTTTTGCGGCGACAAGCTTTCGGAATTTTTTGATCGGAGCGTCAAAAGCCGCGCGGGTGCGGAGGTTGACGATGCGCTTTCTGTTTCCTGCGCGGAGGGCCTTTTTTGCTGAAGATGTTATCGGCATGTGTTATTTATGGTTTTAGTTTGTGAGAGCAACATTATCACAGCGCCGTTTAAAATACAAGGAAAAATACAAGAAATCGCCAAATCATATATAATGAACGCATGATATCGCGCCTGACCGGAACAATCGTGCACACCGACCTGAAATACGTCGTTTTGGATGTGAACGGGGTCGGCTATAAAGTTTACACCACGGCTGACCTGGCCAGCCGTATTGGAAACAGCGGAGGCACGGGCGGAAAAGATTCAAAAACAGTCACCGTTTGGACCTATCTCGCAGTGCGCGACGATGCCATGGATTTATATGGCTTCCCCACGCTGTCGGAACTTAATTTCTTCGAACTGCTCATCGGTATTTCGGGAATCGGTCCGAAAACAGCTCTCGGCATTTTGAATGTGGCATCAGTCGGAGCAATCGATAATGCGATCAGAAGCGGCGATGCCAGTCATCTCGTGAAGGTCGGCGGCTTGAGCAAAAAAATGGCGGAAAAAATCGTACTGGAATTACGCGATAAAATGGATGACATGCCAGAATTCGGCGAGACCGGCGGCGGACTTTCAGGACAAACAAAAGAAACCCAACGAAGCGATTCCGACACGATTGAGGCGTTGAAATCGCTCGGCTACACTCCGGCTGAAGCGCGCGACGCCCTCAAACAGCTCGACAAGGGTCTGAAAAACGCCTCGACCGGCGAAAAAGTAAAGGCGGCATTGAAAGTTCTGGGGATGTAGAAAACGCCGTACAATAAAGTAACAAAAATGGAAAAAATCCTCCGTTCAACCGAAAAAATAATACCGAAAAAAATATATCGGCTTGGCCAGCCCATGTACCATTTCGGCCTTGCATTTTTGAGCGCCCTCTACTACCGCTTCCCTTCACGAAAGATAAAGATAATCGCCATTACCGGAACAAAAGGCAAAAGCTCGACTGGCGAATTGGTGAGCGCCATTCTCGAAAAAGCGGGATATAAAACCGCGCTTTCCAACACGATCCGATTTAAAATCGGCGAAAAATCCCGCGACAATCTCTATAAAATGTCGATGCCCGGCCGCGGCTTCATGCAAAAATTCATCCACGAGGCTGTTGACGCGAAATGTGATTATGCGATTATCGAAATGACTTCGCAGGGTTCTCTGCTCTACCGTCACCGCTTCATACACATGGATACGCTCATCGTCACCAACATTTCACCGGAACATATCGAGGCTCACGGCTCCTACGAAAATTATATCGCTTCAAAATTCGCAATCGGAAAACAACTCCGGCGTTCGCGAAAAAATAATAAGATACTCATCGTAAATGCTGATGATATGGAGGCGAAAAAATTCCTGACCTTGCGCGCGGACAAAAAAATCGCCTATCGTCTGGCCGAAACCAAACCGTACAGCCTTCTCGAAAACGGCCTCGAATTCAGCTATGACTGCGTCCGCATTCAGTCCCGACTTTCCGGAATCTTCAACATTTACAACATGCTTGCGGCAATAAAGGCCACAGAGAGCCGTGGTGTGGAGCTTGAAAAAATAGTCGCGGCCCTACGCAATTTCACCGTCATTCGCGGCCGCATGGAATACATAAAGGCCGGCCAGGATTTCAATGTCATTGTTGACTACGCCCACACAATTGATTCGCTCCAAAAAGTGTACGTTGCCCTGACTACGACGCACGCGAATAAAACGATATCCGACGGCGGAACCGGCAAAAATAAAAAAACTGCACCAATTACTCCGAAACTCATCGGCATCCTCGGAGGTACGGGCGGTGGTCGCGACAAATGGAAGCGAAAGGAAATGGGCGCGGTCGCCGACGCGTACTGTGACTATGTCGTCCTGACGAATGAAGATCCGTATGACGAAGACCCGATGCAAATTATTAATGATGTTGCCGCGGGCTTCACTAAAAACAAACCTGCAATAATTCTCGACCGCCGTCTTGCCATCCGCGATGCAATCGCCCATGCAAAAACCGGCGACACAATCATCATCACCGGCAAAGGCACCGATCCGTTCATCATGGGACCAAATGGCAATAACATGCCGTGGAGCGATGCGCGAATTGTCCGCGAAGAACTCGAACGGCAGAAACTCGAAAAAGTGCCGAAAAAGTAGTAAGGTATATTCATGCCTGAACTCCCCGAAGTACAAACAACCGTCAGCGGCCTTAACTCACGCGTCAGCGGATTGACCATTACCGATGTTTGGACCGATTACGGAAGCGCTTTTTATAAAGGCAAGGATTCGATAAAAAATCCGGTCTTCTTCAGGCGATTTAAAAAAGAAGTCGTCGGGGCGAAAATTACCGGCGTCACAAGGCGCGCGAAAAATATTTTGATTCATATTGAAAAACCCCACGGCAAAGCCGGCGACAAGGAAAAAATAATTCTCGTTCACATGAAAATGACTGGGCACATTTTATATGCGCGTTTTAATCTCGACGCGAAAAAATCCGCGAAAAAGCAACGGGATCCGTGGACTCCCGCAACAGACGAATCGAAAGCATTCCATGACCCCTTCAACCGCTTCATCCATTTTGTCATGACACTTTCGAACGGTCGCCAAATAGCCTTGTCAGATATGCGTAAATTCGCGAAAGTTACCCTTATTGACGGAGCACACGCCGAAACAGGCCTTCTCCATTCGCTTCATTTGGCGAACATCGGACCGGAACCGCTCGAAAAAAGTTTCACCTTCGATATCTTCAAATCACGCATCAACCGCAAACCGAACGGGAAAATAAAAATGGTCCTGATGGACCAGTCGATCATTGCCGGCGTGGGAAACATTTACAGCGACGAGGCTCTATGGCGAACAGGCCTTAACCCGGAAGAACGAGTAAAAAATATTCCGGATTCGCTTCTTAAAACGCTGTATGCCGACGTGAAAAAAGTTCTTGAAAAAGGAATCGATTTTGGCGGCGATTCCATGTCGGATTACAGAAACATTGACGGCGAACGCGGCAAATTCCAGGAACAGCATCAGGCGTATCGAAAAACGGGCAAGCCCTGCGCGCGACCGGGCTGCAAAGGAATTATCCAGCGCAAAATTGTGGGGGGACGAAGCGCGCATTTCTGCAGTGTCCACCAACGACTGCGTAAAAATTAACGAGCAAGGGGTGTTGGGCGTGCTTTTTATTGCGTCATCATGCAAATGCGAATGCGAAAATCTTAGGCTATATTTAGAGCCATTTTTTCTGCTAAAACAATATTAAATTCGCATTTGCATGATGGTGATGTATTTACTGATAAAATCCAGCGGGATTAGAAGCGAAAAAATTAAACGCGAGCATGGTCGGCAACGAGCATAAATAAAGCAATTCCTGCCGCAACAGATACGTTCAGCGATTCTTTTTTTCCTTTCATCGGTATTTCGGCGATAACATTTGCTAAATCGAGCAGATTTTTATTAACCCCGCCAACTTCGTTGCCAGGCACAAGCAGAATTTCAGAAATACCCGAAATTTTCACGGCAACATCCTTGCACGGAATAGACCGTGCGTCCTGCTCCAGAACAACGACTGCTCCGCCCGACTTTTTAAATTTTTTGACAAAAGTTTCAGCGCCCGTCTCGCCATCCGCTTCATCGATTCGCTCCCACGGAACAGTCATTTCCGCGCCCAAGGCCACTTTCGCAACATCAGCGCGCATTCGGCCAAATCGATCCGTCGGCGACGGCGTATATCCTGAAATATATATTTTCGATACTCCGAAAGCATCAGCTGTCCTGAAAATTGAGCCCACATTATAAACGCTCCTTATATCGTGCAGTAAAATCGAGACTCTGGCATTTTTTTGCATCTTATATATACTATACAGTATGTTAAGCATGATTCCATCGCTTCTCACCTATCAAATGGCCGGACCGCTCATTATCCGTATCGTCCTTGGCGTTACCCTTTTTCATTTCGGCTACAAGAAAATCAAGGGCCGCGGGGACAGCTCCGGCAGCAACAGCCTCACCTACGGCGCGATCGAGGTCTTCATTTCAATATTTCTCATCATCGGCCTCTTCACCCAGATTGCCGCTCTCCTGAACGTCATCATCCTCGTGATAAAGCTCGGTTTCAAGGCCAAAACCGGGCAGTTTCTTTCTGATGGCGTCAATTATTATATTTTGCTGCTCGTCATGGCCCTCTCGCTCATGTTCACCGGCCCCGGTTTCTTTGCATTCGATTTGCCTCTTTAAGTAAAAATCGCCGAGCAAAACTTGTTAAAACGTGCTTTTGTATGATATTGTTTTCAGGCGATAAAAAATTTAATGAGTGGTTGCGCCTATAGCTCAGTTGGTAGAGCATCTCCCTTTTAAGGAGTGGGTCGTTGGTTCGATTCCAACTAGGCGCACCTTTCAGTAGAATTTATAACCATGTTAGATACTATAGGCTTTTCGGTATTTTCGACTTTTTGAGTTGCCTGTTCGAGCTTCAAAAGTTGGTCGAAAAGTAGGGAGGGATTTGATTTTATTATAAGTCCGTCGGCTACTTCGAAGTGATTCCAAAAAAAGGCCAAAATCTGTCGCTTTAAAGCAGGAGAAGCTTTTTGGTAGGCATCGTAAATATTCCTCGTGAATTTCAGAATATCCTGCGCCTCACCGATATTTACATTTTTCTGCTT
Organism: Candidatus Tayloriibacteriota bacterium; assembly: GCA_003151615.1. Classification (GTDB taxonomy): domain Bacteria; phylum Patescibacteriota; class Minisyncoccia; order Phycocordibacterales; family PALSA-1337; genus PALSA-1337. The sequence continues at coordinate 94,911 of PLXZ01000001.1, forward strand.
TTCAAGCTCTATAAGCCGAGCGTCGATATTTTCAATTTCATGTTCGATCTGCTTTTTGACTTTCGTAAAGTCATCGTCGGATATGACTTTTGCAAACAGCTTCTCCAAGACCACCTTTTGCTTCGATTCAAAAGCGGTGCGCTGATTGATGAAGTCCTTTCGCTTGCTATCGTAGGCTTTTTTGCGTTCATAGAATATGGCCTTGGCGTTATTTATGACTTCTTCAATAAATACAGGGCTGAATTCCAACGTCTTGAACTTGTCGGCCACCATTTCTTCGAGCTTGGCAACTTCAATGCACTTTCCGCAACCGCTTGGATTAGTACAGTGATAATAGGCCTTCTTTTTGTTCAAATGCCATTCGGCGGTGTATCTGCGGTCATGTTTGTAGCATCGGACGAAGCCACTTAAAAGCCATGAGTATTTACGCCGCCGACATGCGCTCTTATTTTTTGAAGTCATTATTTTTTGCACCTGATTGAACACCTCCTCGCTGACAAGGGCTTGATGTTTTGCATTTTTAACACATACGTCTTTCCAATTCACTTCGCCAAGATAGAATCTGTTCCTTAATGTGTTGAAAAGATGACTGTCAGATCGTTTGTTTCCATTTCGAGTACGCAGACCTTTTTCGTAAAGAATATCATTGAGTGCATAGACGTTGTAAGTCCCAGTCGCATATAATTCAAACGCCTTTTTCACCAACGGCCCATCATTCGGATCAATGATTATGCTTTTCTGTCCCATGCGCTCTACTGACGCATCAGGATTTAAGATATTTTTATATCCGACTGGAGCTTTTGAGGGAAAATAACCCGCTTTCGCTTTTTCTCTCATGGTCATGCTGACTTTTTCGGAAGTGATGTCTCTTTGAAACTGATTTGTGGAAGCCATGACAGTGCTAATCATTCGCGAAGTAGCGGAGTCGTCCATATTCGGCTGTTGTGTACAATTTAGAAACACCTCGTTTTTACGGAACAAGTCCATAAGATTGAGATGGTCTAACGTATTGCGGGCAAGTCGGTCGCTGTGGACGGTATAGATTGCGCCAATCTCTTTTGCTAGAACATATTTAATCAATTTCTGAATTCCCGGTCTTTTGAGATTGCCTCCGCTTCTGCCCTCGTCTTTGATAACTTCTAATATTGTGTATCCGTCTTTTTTAGCGGCTTCGACGCAGACATTTTCTTGGGTTTCGATGGAAATTCCAGTAGTGGCTTGATCATCAGTGGAAACACGGCAGTAAACTATTGCTGGCTTAGAATTGTTGTAATTTTGAGTCTTCATATTTTTAATTTAGTTAATTTTGAGGCAGAAAACCTATGGGCGGTATTTCCTTGACGGTTTTCGTCTGAATATCGGAATCGTCGCCCATCGTTACCCTGCCTTGTTGGTAATTTTGTAATGCTATGCGGGTAGCCTCGCCTCGGCTTTTGGCTTCGACAACGACATGCCCATATTTAATTTCGGATAATAATACTTCGAATTTTTTGGTTAATTTTTTCATCTCATTAAAGAAGTGAAGTTAAACTTTGGAGCAGGTCGACGAAATTGTTTCGCAACCTTTTCCGCAGAGGCTTCCATTTCCTGAATGAGTGGCGACGCTAACGCCTTAGCTTCGTCGAATGAGATTTGGCCTGCTTTGAGCAAGGCTTTTATTTCATTGATTTTGGCTATGGGTTTTTGAGGAGATATTGACATGTTCATATATTCGTTTCATTTAATAATATAAACATAACAGCTTCACATCAACCGCAGTTATACACCCCCGACGCAACTTTTCTATTTGAGAGAGTAGAAGTGCTTGTTGCTTTGTGCTTTCCTTACTTTTATATTCCCCTCTGGCTGTGTCGCTTTTTTGATGGCCGTATTTATTTGATTCTTGCTATATTCCTCAGAAAGCATGTCGGCCAAATCCTGCTTACCCAATTCACCTTTTTCTTTGAGAAGAGCAGTAATGGCAATTATTGCTTCATCGACGGCAACCTTGTCGGGATCATACGCGCCCGCGTACTGGAATTTCATAGTCTTGTCGGCTTCGTTTACTTGAATGTTTACCTCGAACGGATCCTGCGCTTGGTCTTGCCGTAGTTTTGCCTGTTCTATAGCCAAGGATTTTCCGTCTTCGGTTTTTTCTACTATGAGCAGTGCGTCAACTCCCGCGACAATATCAGACGAACCTCTGAGGCTGTTGCCGGACTTCTTTCGCCCCGCAGGCTCTTTCCGGTAGTGGTGGATAAAGATTACATTCGCGCCGATGCTCGTAATTTGCTTGAACTTATTCATAACAGCAGAAATGCTTTTAGCCTCATTTTCGTCGCCTTTGTGAATACGGACGAGAGAATCGAAGACTACGAGCTTTATATTTTTTTCCGTAATCATTTTTTTCAATGTCGCAAGGCTTTTATCTTCCTCAATGAAAAAGTCCTGCGCGTCCTGCTCAAGGTAGCAAATCGAGTGGTCTGAATTGATACCGAGCTGGCGGAATCTTTTTTGTAAGTGTCTGAAATTATTTTCCTTGTCAACAAACAGCACCGCACCTTTCGTAACTTTGAATTTTCCGAGAAAATCTTCACCTGATGCCACGCACCGAGCTATGTCGAGCGTAAGCCAGGTTTTGAAGCTTCCAGGCGCTCCGCCGATTGCTGTTATTGACTGTTCAGGAATGAGACCTTCCACCGCCCACACTTCCGGCCCGAAATCTTTAGCGAGAATTTCACCAACATCGACAATCTTGAAATCTACTGCAGGGATTTCCTGAAAGTTTCGTGTCTCTTTGACTGCCTTGTTGTCCGTTTCTTTACTTTCAATTTCTGGCTTATCAAGAGCGTCAAGCCATTCACCTTTTTCCCAAAACTTATGGCATTCACCACATTCCCCACGGCCTGTTTTGATGTCGATGTTGAAAGTACCCATTGGACGGCTTTGATTGTCCACCCTCCAACAAAATGGACACTGTATAGTTCTAACGTTTCCGTTCGGGGTATACAGCACACCCCTTTGTTTTAATTCTTGATCGATATCATTCATAATTTTTCGTTAATTTGGTAATATGATTTCAGTTTCATGATTACTGGAAAGTAAAGCCTGCTCGTCTAGAAGAGCGACCACGATTTCAGCAAAAACTCTCGCCGCCTGATCAGTGTCGGAAGAAATTTTTTTGTCTAAATTGTTGCTCTCCGTAATCATGGGGAGCAGGATAGCGCAAACAAAAAAAGCCCGAAATTGGGCTTAGTAGGTGTCGATGTTTTTGTGCCTATAGAATTGAATTTTTCAGTCTTGAAAAGTCCTACTAGACCCTATTCATCTACCTTTCTTATTTCAAGAAGATACTTATTTTTACTAAAATTTTTTATAGTCATCGGTAGACCAGCTTCTTTAAGTTTTTTGCGTAATTTTTTCAATGCAGATCTAAAAGAATCCTCGTCATTGTACGGCACAGCCCTCTCAAGTTCTATCCGTTCAACGGGCGTACCTTTTTTCTGAACCTTTTCATTTGGGAGAATAATTGTCGGATTCTCAAAAAATATATTCATCATGACGCCATGCCCTCTCTCTACAGGAAGTTCAGTATCGCCCCAAATGATTTTGTCGCCTACAAAAGTAGGTAAGCCGCGAATTCGATGAAATTGTTTGACGAACAGATTTAATTTTTTGGGTGAATCTATTAGCTCTTGTAATTTTTTCTCATCGGTCGCGAGAATATCGGATCTTTTAAAATCAACAAACTTAGCATCTTCCGTTGCGATGGCATTCGTCAATTGCTTTATAATTTCGCTATCTCCAATCACAAACCCACCAGTTCGATCTTCGATCATTTCTTTTGTGGGAAAAATGTCGTAGTCTTCATTATTCGGATTCCAAGGAATAGTATGATAGTCAAAAAATTTCGCCTTACGGAAAAGGTCGAGTATTTCAATAATTTCTATCTTGGTTATGCCCAGCTCTTTTTGTAGAGATTCAAAACTCCAAATAGGACCTATCTTCTGTGCTTTGATTGCAAAGTAGGCTACTTTTTTGATATTCTCTTTTATTTTCTCTGATGACATAATTTTTAGTTTTAGTTTTTTCCTTACCATAAGTAAGGAAAAAACTAGAAACTGCTAAATATAGGTTTAGAGCCGTATCCTTGATATCACTGCACATGCGGTTCTTTCGCGTAGAACCACGACCTAACACATACAAACCTATTTCCGTATTGAACAGTATTACTCTATCAGAAAAACGTCTGCTCGGCTTGTTCTGCCGATTGATGATTGCAAATACCTGTATCTATTGTACGATTAAGCCACAATTGAATATATAAGTAGCCTAAACCATTTGAGCAATCAGTGGCATGGCGAAAATCCAGTCAAGGACAAAAACCCCATCGTGTGGGATTGCCTTGACTGGTCGTATCGGGAAACTGGTACGGGGAGCGCAAGCTCTCGCCCCGCGGTGGGATTTTTGTGTGCATTTTTATGAAAACTATACTAGCTGATATAAAAAGTTTTTCAAAAAAGCCTGACTATGCAAAAGTCGGTAACAATATTCTGTATTCCATGTGTGAGAAATATCCAAGGCATGATAACGATTCTGAAATCTATGCGAAATTTTGGCTTATTGGTAGAGCCTACGCTGTACAACTCGAAAGAAACAAAAGAAAAGTAAAAATTAAGGGCGATTTTTACAAACAAGTCGCAAAAACAGTTAAAAATAGATTCGACCAATTTTTGCTTCCTCTTAAAGGTAGAAATCTGACTACGAATGAAGACGTTCGTATCATTCTACAAATCCATAGGGCTGTAATGAAATTTATACGTAAAGAAATTACCGAGGATGACAAGAGGTCATTCGTATCAAAATATCTACATTTTCATTTTCGTGATCTATTTTTTATATACGATTCAAAAGCTAGCAGTGTTATAAACAGTATAATTTCTCAATGTGGTTACGACGAAGAAAAAAGAGACTACAAAAAAATTATTAACGACACCGAATATGACAAACCCTACGCTGATTTTTTTATAAAGTGTTTTTTCCTAAAAAAATATCTTGAAAAAAATGGTTGCAATTTTTCTTTGAGAGAGATTGATAGCTATCTGCTTGAGCGTGCGAACGCGGAGTAGCTATTCACACGAAGGTTTATTTTTTGAAGCGCAGTATTTAATATAAGGATAACGTCGGTTGAAATTTAATAATAAAAAATCAAATGAAAAAATATTTTATCGCAATTACCGCTTTAGTTTTTGTCCTTTTGGTTGCTTTCGTTGTATGGTTAAATCCATTTTCATGGAATTGGAATGCCTTATCTAATGCTCATACATCAACACTAGCGCAACAAGACAATATTTGGCAAGCCTACACTTCGACAGCAGATCATTTCAGTATTTTGTTTCCCGGTTATCCTATTACCAGTTCGAAAACTTCTACGACAATTGGTCTAGGGCCGTGTACGATTGACACTACGTATGTTGTTGAACAAAATCAAAATGCTTTTCTTGTCCAAGATTATATTTTTAAAAATTCTATAAAGTCTTATAACCCTCAAACATTTCTTGAGTATATCTTAGATAACGAGGATACGGGACAGAATTTGCAACTCGTGTCATCAAGCTCTAGTACTTATAATTCCTATCCAACATTGGATTACATAACTAGAGGACCTGGGGGCGTGTTCTTTAAGGGACGCATGCTTTTAATAGGTCAAATAGTATACGACTTGTCCTATGAATATCAGGTGAACATTACGCCTCGTGTCGATGCGGATTATCAGAAATTTATTTCTTCGTTCCAAGTTCAATAAAATAATATGTATAAAAAATTAAAATCTAATATGGTGTTAAAGGTCATTTTAGGGGCATTGTTTATCATTGCATTAGTTTTTATATTTAAATTTTCCGCCAGAAATAATGACAATAGCGACAATAACACAGAAATCAGCGGACAAAGTTATAACTTGGCACAAGGTGGTTTCTCCCTATTTTTTCCAAGCCAACCAACGTTTTCTACTTCAACCCAAGATTTTTTTGGAAGTGGAAACATGGCATTGGATGATACTTATGACTTTAGTAGCACGGATGGAAGTATCTATTTGGCGGCTACCTACGCAAATTCGGTATTTGCGGGTCTAACATCTTCTCCTGAAGAAAATCTGAAAAGTGAGTTATCCCATACATCGCTTGGTTATAATTTAATTTCTTCAAACATTACAGAGTACGATGGTTTACCGGCAATAGATTATTTGATGTATGGTACGACTACCAACATGTATGTATCTGGGAGGGACATTGCGAAAGGTGGTGATATATACATGATTGAATATAGTTATCCACCTGGAAAAGAAAACAAACAGCTTGAGCAAAATTTCTTTGGCTCATTAACCTTTTCAGCTGTTGCACAAGATTCCTCCGATAAGAGTACTGTACAACCTCAGTCAGAAACACAGCCTACTCAGACTGTACCACCTGCGAAATTAACTAGTCCGTCTGTCAGTCTTTCGCCTTCTCTCATTAACCAAATAGAGCCGACAATTGTTGAAATAAACTGTTGGTCAGGCGAGAACGCGACCACAGTAGGAACAGCGGGATCAGGTGAAGCTCTTATGGCAAAAGGGTCTATCGTATTCCTTAGTAATTATCACGTCTACGCCGAGGCGTACACAGGAACACAACCACCTAATTGCTACGCTACTTTCCCCGAACCTCCTAATTTTTCAGACAATCCTTACTATGGAGATTATCAGATAAGTTTGTTGGCTTATAAATATAATCCTGACACATATCAAGATGAAGCTCTTTTTGTTCTCGGGGCACCACTTACTTCAACTAGTACATTGGATCAAATTCCCACACTAACAAGTCTACCCCTCTCAGGGCTAACATCTGATTGTTCTAATGTAGAAGTCGGCGATAAATTAACTATTTTTGGCTATCCAGCATCAGGTAACGCACTAGGGATTTCAGAAACTGTAACACAAGGAATAGTGAGCGGCATCGTACCTGGGCCAATCTATAAAACAGATGCTCCGATTGACCACGGCAATTCTGGCGGTATTGCCATAAGAGATTCTGATTCTTGTATCCTCGGTATACCGACATTAGGCGTATCGGGTCTTACGGCGGGTATAGGATATATACAGTCGACATATCTTCTTGGTGAACCGACGACTGATTAAATTAATTATCAATAAATAACAAAAAAATGAAAATAGCACTTGGATATATTTTTGTTTCAGTTGGTTTATTTTTCTGGATTCTATCAGTCCCTAATAACTACAACTCTTGGGTAGAGGCAATATCGTTTGCAGTCTTCATTGTGGGGTTAGGATTGTTGATTGACGGAAAGATTGAAGCTAATAATAAGGCTAAGGGTAATTAAATATATTATTTCCATAAAAAAATATGAAAAAATACGCATGGATTTGGATAGTGATTATAATAATATTTTTGATGATAGTTGCCTTTTCAATTGGACAAAATTCAAATAATTTAACTCAGCCCGTAGCAACAGCGAGCGATAATTCGTCCCAATCGCAAGTTACGAAACAGTCAATAACACCGCCAACTACAGATAATACGACAAAAAACATGAACCCTGTCTCAGACGCTCAAAATAATTGTACTTTACAAAATTGGGAATCAATAGTCGAAGTAAACAATCCAAACACAGTCGAGGCTAATTCGCAGTTTTCCATACATTACAATAGTACCTTAGGAAAATGTTTTGTGGAGATAACATCTGTAGATCCAGCTACCAGTAATAATGATTATGTTTCGTCTACATATGATGCCATTGCTGACACATCAGGGGTAAATACACCAGAAATCTTGTTTCGAGACACATGGGATTCCTTATCGTCTGGTCAAGGTGGTTACGCCGCAACTAAAAGTCCTGCGGGTGTAGTACCGATATCAAATGATGAGTTTGGGACACTTCGACAAGAATACATGGAGAATTAGATAATATAAAAATATTAATTCGGTAGACATCTCTATGTCCCATATGCCAACAACCTCCCAGTTACGGGAGGTTGCGAGCGTTCATCAGATCAGCACACCTAATAATTAACCACATATGAAAAACGTAATAATCAGACATACCGCATGCGGGGGCCGAAACCCGCACCGCTATTCTAGTCCCATGCATATTTTTATGCAAGTCTACCCTTATAAATCCACATGTTCGACTGTGTTACTTCGCGTTAAACAGTCGTAAATCATAAAACAGGTAACGGTACAACCTCACGCTGTAGCGACTAAGAGCGCATGTGTTTTACGCGAATAACGCGATAGCAGAGGTTGATTGTCAAACAGGTTCCGCATACAATGAGCATATTATTAGCCATTATTAACGATTATGCGCATGTCTCAACACACAAAAACTGTTAACAGCACACACCCACGCATTGATATCCGCAACTATGTTACGAATTTCTTACAGTGCATCAGGGAAAAAGAGGGGCGAACATTCAGAACCAACCACGACGGCGAAGTCGCCTATATGAAACAGCTACTCAATGATCCGAAGTATACGGCATTCAAATCAATGGACGATTTTCGAACAGGCATTCCGTTTTGGCATAAACAGGAAGTAGACTGTGTACCCTCAAATCTCGGAGGCGGTCGCGGATCCATTTTTTACTTTATCTGCAACTGCTGTAATAGACGAATGAAATATCTCTATAGGTACAGCGAGCTTGAATCGCCCCTCTGCCGTGTATGTTGCAGATTGAAGTACGAAGCACCGACGAGAAAGGCAAGGATGTTTTCAAAACTGCTACGGAAAACGTATCTTTCATCAGAGGACAAGTATTTAATCATACAGCGAGCAGGTATCACGCTAGATGACTTAAACTACCAAGCAAACACCGCGTTCTAAGCGCGAGAGCCATCCGCCCTTGCGTTCTTTTTCGTAAACCAATGAAATGTATACTTACTCGGCTTCTGTCGCTATCTGCCGCGTTCCGTTTTTTTTCAGTTTCTAGTTTCTTGGGCTATATAGTGGACAAAAAACTAAAAACTACACCATATGGAAAAAATTTCCAACAAAAAACACCCTGGCAAAAGAGTGTTTTTATTTTTACTGCGCTATACTATCCGATCGACACCAAGAGCCAATTGATGCTCTTGTGGCAGTGAGGACACGGCGGAAAAGTTTTCCCCGCGGTCATGTGAATGACTCGGTGATGACCGCATTGTCCCTGAGACTGATAGTTACCCGTTGTCGAGCACTTCTGGCCTGTATGGTTCACTGTTTTTTAAATTCACTTTTATAACCGAGCTGATGCACCTGTGGATACCGTAGTCATTGTCCCCGACGGCCGTCTAGGGTACAATTGAAATGTTCGAGTTTCAAGACATCTGAGTGTGTCTAGCTAGGTACCTCTGCCACACAGGGGTATTTTGCTTTTTGGAATTTCCAGTGAATTTGATTAGAGTGGGACTTTTCTATCGGTTTTACCCGCGCAACTACTACCACTTTCATAGAAGGACTACTGTACAGCTAGTCCTAGGAATACTATCATATTTGGTAGACATTGAGAAGTAAAATTGCGTCATTTTGAATACAAAGATATAAAAAATAGCGTATGTAAATCCATAGGTGAAAAGTAGGCTCTTACAGAGCCATAAAAATGGCATTAAAATTAAATTTTAATGAGTAAATTAAACATTAAATATAGGAAAATCAAACTAAGCTATAATTTACACGGAAGCATGTTGACAAGAAGTAATGGCTTGATATGATAGCCGTATGGATAAATACAAGTTCGTAGAATTCAAATCTACAGGTAGTCGTTTCAACCTAGTTATCACTCTTGGAAAAGCCGAGAGGTTTTATCTTGGCAGTTCCTTTTGTACCAAGTACGATATTTTTTCAATGGTCGGGGTCAAACTTTTTTACGACAAGACTAATAACGCCGTCGGTTTTCGATTTGTAAAAGAAGCCGAGGAGGGCATGGTCGGTATTAAGAGCTTGGATGATAAATCGGCGTACATAAACGCAAAGGCATTTTTGGGCATCAACGATATTGATCCGCAAAAATATATCGGAAGATACCATCCTGTAGAAGTTACAGACGACGGTGGCAGAAAAGTTTTTGTTGTCGAGCTTAAGGAAGCTGATAAAAAAACCGTTTAACAAAAATCTCTTCCCCCTCCCTCCCGTATTTTAATTAGATTTCTTTGACCGTTTCTTGCTTGGGAGCAAATTCTTTTTTGCTTGCTTCTCCATGAGTTTCATCTCTTTTTTAATCTCCTTAATATGCTTTTCTGGCTTGAGATTTTCGGGTAAATCACCGCCTATATCCTTTATTGTCTGTCTGACTTTTCCACCAACCATGTTGTGTGTCCTCTGCGCGGCGCTATCACCCCTTACTCTGTCTTTTTTTAACTTTTCATCAGTCTGAGTAATGCGAAATAAATTGGCGGCAAGTTCAGTTGCGCCGGCTCGATCAAGCAGTTCGCCTTTTTTGATACCCTTTTTTACTTCTACGTCTGAGAGAGGAGCGCCGTACAAGCCACGATAACCAGCGTCGTTGAAAAGTCCAAAATGAGAAACCCCCGCCTCTTTCGCTGTTTTAAAAAGTTTTTTATTTTCACTAGTAACTTCTCCCCGAATGAATAATCTTTTTTCTGCATCGGGCAGTTTATCAAAAATTTCTTGTCTTCTCGTCTGAACGGCAAAATAGGTTTGAGCCAAAGCTATTTGTGGTATTTTAGGATCTCCATTTTGAGCTATCAAATAACAAGCGTATCGGTCTAATTTCCAGTCTTTGACAGCTCTTTTTCCACCAGACCCAATATCTACCAATTTAGTCAATTGGCTAAAATGGTTCTCGACTATTTGACCGCTATTTAGAGCGGCACGAGCGGCACGAGTTACGACCTCATTAAAGGCTTGCCATGTTGCGTATCCAAGCAAAGGAAACAACTCTCGAGCCGTCCAAAACTCGATACCATTTTCATCAACTTCTTTAATCTCCTCGAACCCTTTGTTCGGCCCGCTTATAATAATTTCTTCTGGCATACCGCAATTATAAACTTTTTGTTCATGACGCGCTACCCATTGATTTAATAAAAAGTAACCTATTGTACAAGCCTTGCATGTATTCTGTGTCAGACAAAATAGTTATAATAATCTCCTGAAGGCGGCACAAAGTTTTTACATCAAATACTCCTTATGAAGAGTGACGGATAATCCGGCTTTTTTGGCCTTGTCTATGGTGTCCTGCGTGCCGACGCTTTTGTTTACCTGAAAGGCATAGACCTCGTCGGAAACTTTGACTTCTTCGGTGTCCCTCATGAAATAATGCTCCTGCGTAATGGTGTGATAGGGCATTTCGACAAGACTGGCGGGATTAATTTTTTTGATTTTCCTTAAAACTGAAGCCATGCCGTCTATATCTTTTTTGGTGATCGGTTCGTGACACCAGTTGAGGTAGTAGTCACTGATAAAATCTTCAAGATAAGCGGGAATGATTACTTTCAACCTTGAAGCATCCGGCTGGAGTTTCATAGCTTCATCCATTGCAAAATAATCAACGCCGGTACCCCCCCCTGTGAGCACAGCGTCACCGCGGCCGATAACTTCGCGCACCGAATTTCTGACGTCTTCTTCAACCTGTCTGTTTGTCAGTCTCCATGTTCCCGTGAATAGAATCCATTTCATGGGTGGATTATAGCAGAAAATGAACCGGGTATTTTACGCAAAACGCGTCACGATGAAAATAAATATGGTACCAGTAATCGTGAGCGCCACGATTTTCCACGAACTTTGATTGCGGTGTGCTTCGGGCAAAATGTCGCTTGCTCCTATATACAGGAGAAATCCTGCGAAAAATCCGAGGTACAGGACAAGGAAACTTTCCGGCAGATGAAAGAAGAGTGTTGAAACAACGCCGACAACCGGGGCAACGGCATCGAGAAGAAGAAACGACTTCGCCTTTTTCTCCGTGTTTTTATTCGTGAGCATCAAAATGACCGTATTCATGCCGTCGGTAAAATCGTGGGCGATGACGGCGATTGCGACAATAACGCCGACCGCCGGGCTAATCTGAAAACCAAGGCCGATTCCCACTCCGTCCATAAAACTATGCCCTGCCAATGCCAATGCGGACAAGACGCCGACATGCGGATGCTTGTGGTCGGCATAATCCTCCTCGTGGGCGTGATGAATGACGATGAGCTTTTCGACGATATGAAAAAGCATAAAGCCGACGACGAGAGCGACCATTGCGCCGATTGGATTGAAATTATTATCCTTAATCAGATTGATAATTTCCGGAAAAATATCGAAAGAGACGACGCCAATAAGAACGCCGGCGGTGAATCCCATCACTAAATGAAGCCGATTTTTATGCTTGACCGCAAAGAGGCCGCCGAATGATGTCGACAAAAATGTGGCTACGGACAGGAGAATTGCTTCCATGGCGATAAGGATAGCACAATTAAATCCAATATTCCAAAATTAATACTCGAGTATAAACCGTTCCATCGCTGTCTCAAATTCATGAATGCCGCGGTGCGAATCGTGATAGACGGAAACAAGGCGTTCGAGCAGTAAACTCAATTCCTTTTCATCGAAATTTTCGGCGTAGCGTTTTGATTTTTGATATACAAAAGGATTGAGTCCGGCTTCGCCCGCGGATTTTGTCCGCGCGGCAAGTGCCATGCATTTTGCCTGCCAAAACAAAATGCCGTGGATTTCCTCGGGAGCCTTTCCTTCTTCAATCGCCTGGCGGTATAAAACCCAAAGCGTTTTCTTGTCGCGAGCACCGAGAGCGTCGGCCATTGCGAACACCGAATTGCCTGTCGAACCCCCTTGGCCGAAACCGCCTGATTTTTTTGCATTCTCAGGCACATCGCCCGACGCCGACAAAACTTCCTGAACTTTCTCCGCATGCTTTTCAATTTTCTTCAGCGACGCTTTGTCGATCGAGCCGGCTGAAATGATGAAAATATTGGGCGATTCCGAAAAAAGTTCTAGTTTTTCGAGAAACGATTCCTTCAATTCCTTTTTCGCCGCGGCAGTAGCCGTTCCCCCTCCATCAAGGATTCCCCGCACCAAAACAACGTATTTATTGGCAAAAAGACCCTGACCACCGGTATATTCATCGACGGCCGAGTCATTCCAATTTTCTTCGGTCAAAGAAAAAAGACTGGCATCGGGCTTTTTTTTGAGAAGATCAGCCGCCAAGGCCGCCGCTTTTTTCGCCGCCGTCTGCGCCCCGTCATTTTTTCCGTCACTGTATAAAAAATAAATCATAAAAATAAAATCCGTACGCCAAATTAAATGTCTCCCCAGTTTTTGCCGGCGGCATATTCCGCCACGCATTTCACTCCGGAAGTTTTTTCAGGATCGAGAACCGCTTCCATAAGCGCTTTTATTTTGGGAGCAATTTTTGAAGCCTGCCCTTCGCGAATTTCAAACAGCAGTTCGTCGTGCACCTGAAGCAGCATGCGGACGTCGTCGGATAAATTTTCTTTTTGAATATAATTGTCAATCGCAATCATGGCCAGCTTCACGATATCCGCTTCAGTTCCTTGAATCGGAGCATTCACGGCCATGCGTTCGGCCATTGCGCGGATGAAAGGCACCTTTGAACGGATGCCCTCGAAATAGCGGCGTCGGCCAAAAAACGTCTCTGTATAGCCGTCCCGCGCCGCTTCTCCTTTTATCCTATCAATGTATGCGGCGAGTCCCGAAAATGTGGCGAAGTAATCATTGTAAAATTTTTGCGCTTCGGCGCGGTCGGTGCCGAGATTTCCGCGCAAGGCATTCACGCCCATTCCATACATCACGCCGAAGTTGATGACCTTCGCGCGACGGCGCATTTCATAATCGACTTTTTCCTCGGGCACGCCAAAAACCGCGGCCGCGACTGACTTGTGGAAATCGCCGCCGCTCGTGAACATGTCAATCATTTTTTTGTCGCCGGAAAGAAATGCGGCGACACGCAATTCGATTTGCGAATAATCAAACGATACGAGGTCAAAACCCTTTTCGGCGATGAATGCCGTGCGAATCCTTTTTCCGAGCTCCGTTTTTATCGGAATATTCTGGAGATTAGGATTTGTCGAAGACATTCGCCCTGTCGCCGCGCCGGTTTGGACAAGAGTCGTGTGTAAACGTCCATTTTTATCAACCTGCTCCGGCATCGTATCAATATAGGTACCGAGCAATTTCTGCAATTCGCGATATTCCAAAATAAGCTTGGCAATTGAAGGTTTTCCTTCAGCCTCTTCGGTTTCGGCGAGCTTTAAAAGCTCCGACTCCTTCGTCGAGCGCGTTCCGCCGGCCGTTTTTTTGGCATTTTTAATTGTCAGGCCGAGTTTGTCGAACAGAACTTCGCCAAGCTGTTTCGGCGAATTGATGTTGAATTCTCCTCCGGCAATGGCCCATATTTTTTTCTCAAGTTCATGCGCGGTCGCATGATACTCCTTGCCGAGTTTTTTCAAATAGGCGACGTCGATTTGCACGCCATATTTTTCCATGCGGTCGATGACGGGAAGGAGCGGCAATTCTATATCCTCGTACACTTTTTCCTGCTTGCGTTCCGCGAGTTTTTGAAAAACGATTTTTTTCGCTTCCTCAAAATGTTCGGTTCCGGTAAAAGCGTATAAATCTTCCAAGGTCGGATTTGTAAGATCGGATTTTACCAGCCATAACGCAATTAAAACTTTTTTAAAATCCGAAGGGTCAATTTTTTCGGCAGCGACTTTGTCGGCCTTCTCTTTTTCCATTTTTGCCTCTTTTGCCGCTTTGCCCGCAACCTTGCCTTCCAAAACCTGGCTCAACCTGGGCGCCAAAGTGCGAAAGTCCAATTCCGTAAAAAGCGCCGTCAGTTTTTGCATATCGAGTCCCGCACGAAATTCCTGCGCGGGCAATTTGAAATTAATCGGTGCGTCCCTGCGAATGGTCGCGAGCATTTTGCTGAATTCCGCTTCTTCTTTTCCTTCTTCCAATAATTTAATGATTCGATCGGTAATACCCGCCTTTTTGAAAGCAGCATAACTATTTTTTTTATCTTTTTCGAGAGCTTTATAAATATCTTCAACCGAACCGAATGTCGTTATCAAAATAGTGCCGGTTTTTTCGCCGATGCCCGCAATGCCGATAATATTGTCGGAAGGATCACCGCGCAATCCCTTATAATCCGGCAAAAGTTCCGGACCGAAACCAAATCGCATGCGCACCGCATCTTCATCATACAAAATCGTATCGTTAATTCCTTTTTTCAGCGTATAGACCTGAACTTTTTTGTCCGAAACCAATTGCAAGGTGTCCATGTCGCCTGAAGCTATGACAATATCGACAACGCCTCCGATTTTTTTAGGATTTTTTGCCTCTTCAACAATGGTTCCCAGCATATCATCCGCCTCAAATCCCGGCTTGTCATATATAGGTATATTGAAAGCGGCAAAGACATCGCGCGAACGTTTCATCTGGGAAACCAGGGCATCATCGGCCTTTTTTCGGCCGGCTTTATATTCCTTGTATGCTTCATGCCGATACGTCGGTCCCGGCAAATCGTAACAGGCGACAATGTAGTCCGGCTTCAAATCCGCGATGATTTTTATGAGCATCGTCGAAACGCCGTATAGACCGCCGGTCGGTTCGCCTTTCGAGGAAACAAAATCGGGCAAAGCATGATACGCACGGTGCAAAATGGCGTGCGCGTCAAGAAGTACAAGTTTTTTCGGCAATTCTTTAGTTTCCTTTGATTCTTTCATGAGCCTATTGTAACACTTCTATAAGCTCTCTATCTCACGCGTCGTCTCGTCAATGAAAGTAAACTTCAACCGCGCGTGATCCGCGGGCAACAGATCTGCAATTCGCTCCGGCCATTCGATAATAATAAGGTTACCCGGATTGGCCGCGATTTCATCCCAACCCAAATGCTTCATTTCATCCGAACTTTCCAGACGATATGCATCAATGTGAATAAGATGTGTAAAAACACCAAAATTATGTGAAGAACTTTGGGGAGAAGCCTGTGTATATGCTGTGCCGAAGTCAGAATGTGCAAAAGACTGTGCGGAAGCCTGTGAATCTGGCGTGGATAAGCTGTGCGTCAACGGGTATATCTTTTCTATGACAAACGTCGGGCTTGTCATAGAATCCTGAATGCCCAAAGCGGCCCCAACTGCCTTGGTAAAAGCAGTTTTGCCGGAACCAAGATTTCCATACAGTCCCAAAACAAAAGCTCTGGTTGATTCCGCGGATTTTCGCGCCGCCAAAAGAGCGGTGACATATTTTTTGGCAAAATCCTCAGTTTCAAACACAGAATGGCTGACGAATTTCATATATTATTGCAGGCCTTCGGAAAAAAGTCCGAGATCCTTCTTGAAAAAGCGCATGGCGATATGATAAATGCTGTACGTGATGAAGAAAGCCGACGCGACGTCAATTGAATAGTGCAGATGTCCCATGAGTACGATGATGCCGAAAAAAACTGAAAGAATGATGAAAAAATAACGCCAGAATTTTTCATTCCAAAATATAAGCGCAAGAAGAAACGGAATTCCCGTATGTCCCGAGAAGAACAAATCGTTTCCGGAGGTAAAAAAACTGATAATGTCGGATGCCTGAACGCCGATTCGGGTTGGAAACGGGGCAATGTGGGTCAAACTGACAAAACCGGAACGAATTATGACAAAAAGTGCCAGACTTTTACATATAAACGGCAATCGCTTCGGCTCGGAAAAACAAAGCCAGACTATGACGGCAATCAGGACCAATGGCCCGTAAATGAAAATGCCGTCAACGTCATATACCGGAATATTTGAAAGGATAATGTCGGTCACCGAACTGCTGACCCGGTCGGTGGCATAAATGCCTGCGCCAAAATTAATAATGGCGCTGGCAAGCAGAAACAGGAACGACAATCCGGCGGACGTCAAATATTCCTTATTATGGAGATAGGGGCGCCATTTTGCCGCAATGGATTTCATGCTTCAAATACTATCATAAAAAGGCTATACTTATGCCATGATTCAATTCGACGAAGACAAGCAGAATAAAAAACTCGGCGATTTGCTGAAGAAAGAAGAGGAGGATCTCGTCCAGTCCCTCTCTGCAAAATATGGCCTCGAATACATTGATCTTGCGACTACAAACATTACGAGTGATGCCCTGCGTCTGATAGAAGAACCGGTTGCGCGCGATGCAAAAATCGCGGCATTCGGCCTTACCGACAGAAAAATAAAAGTAGCTGCGCGAAATCCGGACGATCCGAAGGTAACCGAAATTATTGAAGGCCTCAAGGCAAAAGGCTACGTCCCCACTCTTTATATCACTTCAAATACGGATCTTGAAAAAGCCTGGACAAATTACAAGGACCTTTCATTCGCGATTGAATCAAAAGCCGGATCACTCGATATTTCAAGCGACGAAATCAGCGCCCTCATTGAAAAAGCAAAGGGGCTTCCGACGGTTGCTTCAATTTTGCAAAATACCCTTACCCTCAAAAAAAGCTACCGCATTTCGCGCATTTTGGAAACAATCATTGCCGGAGCGCTCGGCACCAGGGCATCCGACATACACATCGAGCCTGAGGAAGAATTCGTGCGCATCCGTTATCGTCTGGACGGAGTGCTTGTTGAAGTCATTACCTTTGACAAGGAAACCTACAATCTCGTGCTTTCGCGCATCAAGCTTCTCTCAGGCCTCAAACTTAACATCAAAAAAGATTCGCAGGACGGACGCTTCAGCGTGAATATCGGCGACAGGGACATAGAAATCCGTACTTCGGTCCTGCCCGGCGCATATAATGAATCGGTCGTTATGCGTATTCTCGATCCGAAATCCATCAGCGTGCCGCTGGAGTCGCTCGGCATCCCGGACAAGCTTTTGAAAATCCTTTTGAAAGCAATCGATCTGCCAAACGGCATGATCCTGACGACGGGACCGACGGGTTCGGGAAAAACCACGACTCTCTACGCCTTTTTGAAAAAAGTAAAAGATCCGGGCATTAAAATAATAACCATTGAAGATCCAATTGAATACCATCTACCCGGAATCGTGCAGACGCAGACAAACGACAAGGGCTACACTTTCCTCGAGGGCCTTCGCGCCGCAGTCCGCCAGGATCCCGACATAATTATGGTCGGTGAAATCCGCGACAATGAAACAGCTGCAATCGCCATAAACTCGGCGCTGACGGGACACCTTGTGTTTTCAACGCTTCACACCAATGACGCGGCTGGAACGTTTCCGCGCCTCGTCGACCTCGGCATCAATCCGAAAATTCTAACGTCTGCACTGACAATCGCGTTGGCACAGCGACTCGTGCGAAAACTTTGCGAATTTTGCAAAAAAGAAGTTCCGGTGGACGAAAATTCAAAAAAGATCGTCGAAGGAATTCTGACGACAATCGTGGATAAGAATGAAATTCCGACGCAGGACGGACTGCCTGCGGGCATAATCGGAAAAATCTGGCAAAGCGTCGGCTGTGAAAAATGCAATCATACCGGCTATAAAGGCCGCATCGGCGTATATGAAGGCATTTTGGTCAACGATCCTGCCATAGAAAAAGTCATCGACTATGGATCGAGCGACCGTGAAATTGCAGAGGCGGCCGCACACCAAGGCATTCTGACCATGAAGCAAGATGGCATTATAAAAGTATTCAAAGGCGTCACGTCGATCGATGAACTTCGCCGCGTCATCGAGATCGACGCGGCAATAAAATAAAAGTTACGAACCACAAATATTGGGCTGTCAATTGAACTTTTAAAAAAGAGGAGTACTATTTAGCAAGAGAAAACGACAGCGAACGAAAAAGTTTGGACGTCAATCGAGTGCACAAATCTCCAAGCAATACTTTCAATGCGATCACCGAAAGTTAAACATAGCTTCAAGGATAACCCCAGTAAAACGCACCGGGGTGGCAAACCAGAATGTCCTCAAGGCTATGTCAGATACGGGGAGTTAACCCCTTATATTGCTTAGAGATTTATGAACTTGATTTCGAATATACCTGGCTTTTCATCGAGTATCCTAGCATAAAATAATTTCTATGTCAAGTATCCCTAAAACAGCAGAATCAGAGCCGACAGAAGCAAAACACCTTGATCAAACACTGCGTCCGGGCACCTGGAATGAATATATAGGCCAAAAAAACATAAAGGATAACCTCCATATCCTTCTGACTGCGGCCCAGCAGCGAAAACATCCCCCGGAACACCTTCTTTTCTATGGACCGCCCGGTCTCGGAAAAACCACCCTCGCCCATCTGATTGCGAAGGAAACCGGCGCGCAGATGAAAATAACTTCCGGACCGGCTATTTTGAAGGTTGGCGATCTCGCATCAGTTCTCACGAACTTATCGCACGGCGATATTCTTTTCATAGACGAAATACACCGGCTCAACAAGGCCATCGAGGAAGTCCTCTACCCTGCCATGGAATCGGGCAAGCTCGATATCATCATCGGCAAAGGTCCCTCCGCCCGCACCATCCAGCTGGATTTGCCGCAGTTCACCTTGATAGCGGCAACGACGCGAATCGCCATGATTTCGTCTCCGTTGCGATCGCGCTTTTCAGGCGGCGTATTCAAGCTGGAATTTTACAGCGAAAACGAGATACATGAAATCATAACGCGGTCTGCCAAAATCCTTGGCATTGCGATTGAGGATTCAGCAGCCCGGGAAATCGCCCACCGCAGCCGCTTCACTCCGCGAACTGCCAACTATTTCCTGAAACGCTGCCGTGATTTCGCGGAGGTTCACGTAATGGAAAAGAAAAATGACAAAAAAAATGTCATTCTGACGAAAGATATTGTCGAAAAAGCCCTGTCCATGCTCGGCGTCGACATTCTCGGACTTAACAGTGCCGACCGCGACATATTGCGCGTTCTGATTGAAAAATTCGGAGGCGGACCGGTCGGACTGAACACTCTCGGCGCGGCGTTGTCGGAGGAGCAGGCAACCATTGAAGAAGTCTATGAACCCTATTTGATTCAGCTTGGACTTCTGGAGCGAACGCCCCGCGGACGCACAGCCACCGACAAAGCTTACGCGCACCTCAACATAAAAGGATCGCAAAAATTGCTTTAAAAGCTAGACTGCCGCTTTTTCTTTTGGACTTGGACGACGGGTAAACTGCCGCGCTCCCAAAAAAATCAGGATTGAACCGACAATGTAGAGAAGGAAGAAAACAACCTGAAGCGGAATGCCGAAATAGACGAACGAAACGCCAAGTTGCGCTTCAAACGAAAGGAATGCCGCGAGGAGCACGCAGGCGGCAATCGTCATGATTCCCGTTGAAATGAACTTCAAGGGACGCTTCAGTATGCTGACAAAAATATCGGCCGACCGGTACAAATACGTTGCAGACAGAACCCCGCACAGAACCGAAAAAAATATAAGCCCGAGTTCAAATTGATTTGTCATGTTTTTATATTATGGGTACAATTATAGCATTAGAACATGTTTATTGTAATATAGGCTTAATAACCTCGTCTTAACGGGCGTAAGTGATGATTAATAATCAATAAAAACTATGAAAAAATATCGCATTGTTTCGGTTTCCGCAGTTTCGGCTACAATCGCATGTTTGTTTATAAGTGCCTCATCTTCCTTGGCGGCGACTTCCTTGACGAGCGTCGTGCAGACGAATATATATGGCGGCGGAGCAAGCGCTTCATCGAGCGCAAATGTAAATGTCGGCATCAACGGAAGCTACAACTCGAATAATGATGCGACTTCAACTTCAGAAATGAATACCGGGGACAATGGCATCATTAACGCTAACGTCAATATCGGATCAAATGACGCGCAATTGAATGCCTATGCGCAGGCGATTGCGGAAAATGACCCTTCAGTCAGCGCAGTTTCGACAACTGATAATAATGTATCAATATCCTATAAAGTTCCGGTGAAACTTTTTGGATTCATTCCGGTATATGAAACCGAAACAATATCGGTAGACACTTCTGTTCAAGGATCAGCTCCCCATGCCAGCGTTCACCGCTCATGGTGGAGCTTCCTCGCCGCAGGAAATAACAGCGGCAATGTGGCTGCTTTCTCTTCAAATTTGAATGATAGTCTCAGCGCCTCAGCTTCAGGTTCTTCCCAGACCCAAATCATGGCGGAAATAGAAGCGGCGGCCCGTTCATCAATGTCCGCATCCGCGACGGCATCGGCTTCCGGTTCAGCTTCAACAGGTTACTAATAGGCAGTCTCAAAAAACCAAAACAAATATGCAAAAACGGAGGGTTCAAAACTTTCCGTTTTTATGTTATAACTTAAACATCATGTCCGGACACAATAAATATTCAAAAATCAAGCATCAGAAGGCGAAAACGGATGCCCAGAAAAGCAAGATTTTCACGAAAATGGTGAAGCTCATTTCGGCCGAAGCCAAAAAAGCCCATGGAAATCTCCAATCCCCCGGCCTTGCCAATGCCATTGCGAAAGCCAAGAAGGAAAATGTACCGAACGACACGATCGATCGCGCAGTCAAAAAAGCGAGCGCCGACAATGCCGCGGCAATGGAAGCAATAACCTATGAATCGTACGGACCGGGAGGAGTTGCGATCATCATCGAAGCTCTCACCGACAACAGAAACAAAGCGGCTCAGGAAATAAAACACATTTTGTCGCAAAACGGTTCTGAACTTGCCGCACCCGGCAGCGCATCATGGGCTTTCACAAAAACGCACGAAGGATGGGTTCCGCAGACGATGATTCCGATAGAAGAAGCCGACATCGCAACATTGGAAAAAATAGTCGAGGCTCTCGAAGAAAACGACGAGGTGCAGGATGTTTACACCAATGCGGAGTAGTATACTTAGCATATGACAATCATCGGCATAGATCCCGGATACGAACGCGTCGGCATCGCCGTCATTGAAAAAAGTTCTCCTAAGGAAAAGGAAATTCTCCTTCATTCGGAATGTTTTACGACGTCCTCGAAAACCGAAATATATGACCGGTTGACATCGGTCGGTTTGCGCGTACGGACTTTGATCCAGGAATTCAAACCCGACATGCTGGCAATGGAAACACTCTTCATAACAAAAAACCAAAAAACGGCGATGCATGTTTCCGAATCAAGGGGCATTATCGCCTACGAAGCGCGGCTGGGAGGCATCCCTATTTTTGAATATTCGCCGCCGCAGATAAAAATCGCGGTCACCGGCCACGGAAAAAGCGACAAAATTCAGATCATCAAGATGATTCCCCTCCTACTGAAAATGCCTCCCGAAAAATTGTCTGGTAAAATTCTCGACGACGAATACGACGCAATCGCCGTCGCCCTGACATGTTTGGCAAGTGACGCAAAAACGCCCAAGCGAGCTTAAAATAAGGCTAAATGGAAGCCTGAAACCGGGTTGAGTTTTCCACACCCGCCTCTATTTGCAAAATATTTTTATTTTGTTACAAATACACGTATCGACGGTATAAGCGACAAAATAAAAATGCCAAAAACAAAAGTTAGGGAGAAACAAATCGAAATTCCTTCGGAAGAAAAAATAATCGAACCTGATCTCGTCGTGCCGGCAACGCTCGACGAAGACACGCCCGAGGAACCGGAAGACGACGAAACTCTCGATGATGACGAAGTCGATCCGTTCCACGACAAATGGGAGGAATAAAAAGCCCGGCATATCCGGGTTTTTTATCTGACAGTAATTTTTATAAAGCGCTTCTTGCCGATGCGAAGGGAGATTGCCCGTTCGATTTTATAATTGAAGTCGCCTATCGCGGCATTGTTTTCTATTTCAGTAACCGCGTTTGCTTCAATTAATCTCCGAAGTTCGCCTTTTGACTCCACAATTTTTTCCCGAAGAAGAATGTCCGCGAGAGCTGCACCTTTTTCGACAACAACCTCTTTAACATCTTCGGGTAATTCGCCTTTTTTGAACGTATTCGTGAAATTTTGCTCGGCTTCGTCCGCTGCGGATGCTCCGTGGTACATGGCAACGATTTCTTTTGCCAATCGGACTTTTAAATCTTTTGGATTCGCGCCAGCTTCCAGCATTTTTTTCATTTCCGCAATTTTTACTATGGAAACATTAGTGCACAATTCAAATGCCGGTAAAATAAGCTCATCCGTCCACGACAAAATTTTTCCGAACATTTCCTGAGCTGACTGGTTAAGACTCACCATGTTGCCTTCGGTCTTTCCCATTTTTTTGCCGGATGGATCGACGAGCAGTTTCGTGGAAATGACGAATTTTTCCTTGTTCAAAATAGTTTTCGATAGATCGCGCCCCATGAGCATGTTAAATGTCTGGTCGTTTCCCCCGATTTCGCCGTCAACGTTCATGGCGACGCTGTCATATCCCTGCAAAAGCGGGTACATTATTTCGTGAATATAGAGCGGCTTTGATTCCTGCATTCTTTTTTCAAACATATCGCGCTTCAGCATCTGGTCAACGGTTACTTTCGAAGCGAGCTCGAGAACTTCGGCGAATTTCATTCTTGAAAGCCACTTTGAATTGTAGACGAGCTTTGCCTTGTTTGCGCCGGAAAATTTTAAAAAAGTTGAAGCCTGTTTTTTGTAAAACTTGGCATTTGTCAGAACTTCTTTTTTGGTCAACTTCTTGCGCAACGCCATTTTATCCGTCGGATCCCCAATCATAGCCGTAAAATCACCGATAAGGAGGATGGCCTGATGACCCAAAGCTTGGAAATCAGCCAATTTTTTGAGAATAATTGCATGACCCAAGTGCAAAGTAGGACCAGTCGGATCAATGCCGAGATACATTGAAAGGCGTTCGCCGCGGAGCATTTTAGCCCGGATGAA
The DNA here is from genome assembly GCA_003151615.1 of Candidatus Tayloriibacteriota bacterium. GTDB lineage: Bacteria > Patescibacteriota > Minisyncoccia > Phycocordibacterales > PALSA-1337 > PALSA-1337. Next base: position 118,646 of record PLXZ01000001.1, read on the forward strand.
GTCTTTGCTCGGATATGCCACTTCAACGGCACGCGAGAGAAATTCATCTACCTTTACCGGGTCAGTGACCGTTTTCATACCCACAATTTAACATGTATGGTACAATTTTGCCATGTTTCGATCTCTCGCACATAAAATTCGCCACGCGCGGCGGCGCTTCCAGGCGGCCCGCCATAATTTCCGGAGAAAGTTCCATAAAAAATGGTGGTACCGTCATTTTGAAGGGATAGTCCTCACCCTAATCTCGCTCTGCTTCATCATGGGCGGCTTACTCGCGGTTTGGGTCGCGAACCTGAAAATTCCCGATTTGAGCGCTTTTGAAAATATACAAGTTTCCCAGTCAACCAAAATTTACGACCGTACCGGCACGGTTTTGCTCTATAGCATCAACCCGAACACGCGGCGAACCGTTGTTCCTTTCGACCAAATTTCTCCGTACATAAAAAACGCCACGATCGCAATCGAAGACTCCGATTTTTATACCAACATCGGCATCAAGCCCCTTTCCATCATCCGTTCCGGCATAGTCGATGTTTTTCACGCTGGCTATGATCAGGGCGGATCGACAATTACCCAGCAGGTCATAAAAAACTCCCTTCTCACTTCAAACAAAACGATCTCGCGAAAGATAGAAGAGCTTGTGCTGGCAGTAAAACTGACGCGCGAAATGCCGAAAGACGATATTCTCGACACCTATTTGAATGAAATATCATACGGGGGAACGCTCGACGGAGTTGAATCGGCGAGTCAGGCATTTTTCGGAGTCGATGCAAGCAATGTTGACCTCGCGCAGGCGGCATACATAGCCGCGCTTCCCCAGGCGCCGAGCTTTTACTCTCCATATGGCCAGAATAAAGCGGCGCTGGATGCCAGACAAAAATTGGTTCTCCAGAGAATGCTCGTGAATAAATTAATTACGCAGGACCAGTACAATCAGGCGGTTGCTGAAACAGTCACGTTCCTGCCCCAGAATAGCGGCGGAATTCTCGCGCCCCACTTCGTTTTTTACGTCGAAAATTTGCTCGAACAGCAATACGGCGACGATGCAATTCTCAATGGCGGACTGAAAGTCATAACTACTCTCGATTATAGCCTACAACAGAAAATGGAAGGCGTTGTGTCAACATTTGGACCTCAAATCGAACAGCAATATGAAGCAAGCAACACAGCCGCAGTCGCCATTAACCCTCAAAACGGAGATATACTGGCCATGATCGGTTCCCGGGATTACAATGACCAGAGCATCCAGGGTAATTATAATGACGCCACAGCCGAACGCCAGCCTGGTTCAACATTCAAACCTTTCGTATATACGACCCTTTTTGAAAAGGGATTTACACCCGACACAATTCTGTTTGACGTCCCTACGGAATTTTCAACTTCATGCACCGTTGAAGGAATGCCGATTAACCCGACTGCGGCATCGAGTACTTGCTACCATCCGCAGGATTATGACAGTAAATGGATGGGTCCGATTCCGATTCGCGTGGCGCTTGCCCAATCGCGAAACGTTCCCGCGGTTGAATCTCTGTATATGGCCGGAATTCCACAATCAATTACGACGGCTCAAGCTATGGGTATAACAAGCCTGACTGATGCAAACCGTTACGGACTGACTCTCGTGCTGGGAGGAGGAGAAGTTTCGCTTCTTGAAATGACCAGCGCTTACGGCGTATTCGCGAATGACGGTGTTCGAAATCCATACCGTTCGATATTGGAAGTGCAGGACAGCAACGGAAATATTCTTCAGCAGGCAGCATCAACAACTGACGGCGTTCAGGTTATTCCGGCCCAGAATGCGCGCCAGATAAGCGATATTCTTTCCGACCAGACTCCCGGCATCATGATGTCGAGCATCAAAGCTCTCGTCCAGCCGATGAACCGTCCCGTTGCCATAAAAACAGGAACGACGAACGACGACCGCGACGTATGGGCAATCGGTTATGCGCCGAATCTCGTCATCGGAGTTTGGGGTGGTAAAAATGACAACACCCCGATGGATACTTCCGGTACTGCCGGACTTATCATTACGCCTACATGGGCCGCGTTGATGACTGTTGCATTGCCGGGATTGCCTGTCGAAAATTTTAAGGCGCCAAATCCAACCCCGGCGACTGATAAACCTATACTACGCGGCATATGGCAGGGCGGAGTGTCATATAAAATAGACACGGTCTCAGGAAAAGTGGCTACGCAATACACGCCGGCCGCGACAACAAAAGAAATTGTCTTTGACGATGTTCATTCAATATTAAATTGGCTTGATCCGAATGATCCTCTCGGTCCTGCGCCGACCAATGCTTCGAGTAGTTCACAATACCCGTATTGGGAATATGCCGTCTCGCAATGGATGACAACTACGTATTTACCGGCACATCCTGATTTCAAGGAAGTTCCGGCAGCCGCTCAAATCATACCGACTGCAACCGATGACGTGCATGTGCCTGCGAATTTTCCCATGGTGACAATCACTTCTCCTTTAAATGGAACGACTGTCGACCCGAGCCAAAGAATGACTGTCAATTTCACCGAGAGCGGCAAGTATCCCCTTCAAAAAGCCGATTTATACGTGAACGGCAATTATATTACTACAAACAATACAAGTTTGGCGACATTCTCATTCACACCGAATGACGTAGGAGCCACTGCGGGCATTAATACCATCGAAATTGATGCGTACGACTCCGTCCTTAACCAAGGACAAGGCACGACCACATTCACGATAGCGGGCGCCGCCAACTCCACTTCTACTGGAGATCAGACACAATAAAACCGGGTAGTTGCGTTCGAATTTCAGCCAGAATCACCTCTTTTTTCATAAAGATATGGTTTCGCGCGGCCGGACCGCCTTGAATCCTGATAATTTTGTTTTTCATCTCAATTTCCTTCAAATCAAGCTTCACTCCGGCAATTTTTTCTATTGAATCGACAATAATTTGCCTCGTGCCCATCTCTTTCAATGCCGCATTTTTGAATTTATCGAAAAAACCGCCGATATTGAAGTTAATTGGCATATAAAAAACCTGTTATTAGCGGTTCATCGGCATCACAAGATACAAAAAGCTGTTGTCGGCAACTGGGCGGATGACAAGAGGTTTGTTGGGACCGCTGAAATCGAGCGAAATGCTGTCTGTGTCAATTGATTGGAGGCAATCGACGATATACCGATGGTTGAAATTGATTTCTGTCTCGTCCCCAGAAACTGTTGCGTCTATTTTCTGGAGATTTTCACCGATATCGTTGTTTTTTGTCTGAATTTCAAAGACACCTTTGTTCGGGACAATTTTGAAATGTATCTGATTGAACTTATCCGAGAAAATATGGGAAATTTTCATGGCATCCGCGAAATCCTGCTTCAAAATAACGGAGTTTGTCTTTACTTCCTTCGGGATGATCTGGCGATAGTCCGGAAATACCCCGTCGATGACGCGGGATACCAGATATACACCATTATATGAAAGTGAAATTTGATTTTTATTGAAGCTAATCGACATTTCCGCATTTATTCCTTCAAAAATCCTGACAATCTCGCTGATGTTCTTGAATGGAACGAGGATTTGCCCGAAATCAACCGCTTTTTTCAGTTTTATCTTCTTTTCGGCAAGGCGGAATGAGTCTGTCGCGGCAAATATGATATATCCGTCATCTTGGTATACGTAAACACTCGAAAGTTCCGGTTTTACGCCTGAAATAGAGGCACTGTACCAGACATTTTTCAGACCTTTTATGAAATCATTTGAAGAAATATTGAATTCCTTACCTGCCACAACCCTCGGAATATTTGGAAACTCCTCATGCGACATGGTTTTGATGGTTCCATTGGAATGTTGCGTCTTTATAAGGAGATTATTGCCGTCAACCTCAAGTTTTATGTCTTTTCCTCCTGTAGTGAGACTTGATAGAAATGAATACGCAACTGCCGCAGGTACGGCAACAGTTCCTTCTTTTAATACCTTTGCAGGTATGACGATTTCAACCCCTAAATCAAGGTTTGTAGCCTTAATTACCAGAGTATTGTTCTTTTTAGCTTCCAAAAGAAGACAAGAAAGGACGGGCAACGTCGGGTGTCTTCCGGCGATCCGTTGGGCTTTGTGAATTCCATCTATTATTTTATCTTGTCCACATTCTATGTTCATGATTTTTATTTTTAAAAAAGAAATTTTACTACTATTAGCGGTGTGGATATGGTGATAACTTTTTTAAGTCATATTCTTCAATGCGCCTTTTAAAGAATTATTTACATAACCTGTTGATATCTCCGGGATGATTGTGGAGTAAAACTTGTCATAAAAATCTTTCCACAACGTCTCCATGACTTTTCCTTGTCTTATCCCCAAAACTATTCCCAATCCGCGCGATCAGATCATGCCGCGGATCTGGGAGATTTCTTCGAGGAGGATTGGATTTGTTTTCAAATCATTTTTTACTTTTTCATACGAGTGTATGGCTGTTGTGTGGTCGCGGCCGCCCAATTTATCTCCAATCGAAGGAAAAGAGATGTTGAAGTCCTCGCGAAGGATGTACATGATGATCTGTCGCGGCTTCACAACCTCTTTTCTTCGCGTTTTATCGTAAACACTGTCTTCTTTTATATTATAGAAGTCGGAAATAACCTTCACGATGTCTTTCACTGAGGCATTTTTCTTCGGTTTGGTGCTGTTTTTGACTAAAGCCTTTATTTCCATCAAACTCAACTCTTTTCCTTTGAATTGAATTTGGTGGACGATGGTGTTAACGAGGCCTTCAATCTCTCGGATGCTTCCGTCGATGTTTTCAGCGATAAATTCGACGATTTCCTTTGGCAGTGAAATCGAATATGTTTCCAATTTAGCCTTTAATATAGCCATTCTGGACTCATAATCAGGTTCGGGAATATCAATAATCATTCCGGCTGAAAAACGGGTCTTTAAACGTTCTTCGAGATTGGGAATGAAGTTCGGATGACGGTCCGAAGAGAAAACAAGCTGGCGGTTCGTGTCATGGAAGGTGTTAAAGAGATGAAAAAGCTCTTCTTGCATTTTTTCCTTGCTCGAAAAGAACTGAACGTCGTCCATGACGATGACATCATATTTGCGATACTTGTCTTTGAACTGCTGAGCCTTGTTTTCCTGGAGGGATGTGAGGTATTCCGATCCAAAACGCTCCGACGTCAGGTAAAAAACTTTTTTATCGGGAAAAGCTTTCTTGATGTGGTTGCCTACTGCCTGTATAAGGTGCGTCTTGCCGTGTCCAGTGCCTCCATATATGAAGAGAGGGTTGTAGGAGTGTCCCGGGTTCTTTACGACGGTCTGCGCGGCACTGTGGGCTATCTCGTTGAACGGCCCGACGATGAAATTTTCAAAAATATAGCGCGGATTGAGATTGTCGTCCTTGTTGATGTAATAATTTTCGAGCGGCATTGAAATAGTGGGAGTGAGATCCTGCACTTTCTTCTTTTCCTCGACTTTTTTACGCGAATCTTCCTTTACGATGGTATATTCAAGCGCACGGACATGGTCATTGAGCTTGCGGAGAGCTCGCAAGATCTCGTTATGGAACTTCCCTGACAGCCAATCATAGGCGAACGGGCTTGGAACCCCCAAATGCACCACTCCCTCCTCGATTTTGATGATGCGGGTGCCGCCAAACCATGTGGAAAAGTTGTTTTTTGAGGTGGCTCCCTGGACCTCTACCAGTACCCCTTCCCACAGTTGCGCAAAGTCATTCATAGGTGAAAGCATTATATACTGCCTTATATTTTATGGAACTTGTGGAAAGTTTATAACTATGTTGATAACCTGTGGATTGTCCGGAAACTATTTTCGAAATTTTTTAAAGGACAATTTTTTCCGGAAAGATCCGCACTATTGCCTTTCCCTTGTCTTTTTTGCGACTTTGCTATATAGTTGCTCCACTATGTCATTCACATACAACCCAAAGAAACGAAAGCGCGCGAAGTCCCACGGATTTTTGGTGCGCAAGCGCACGCCCGCAGGCAAACGAGTTCTCAAGCGCCGCCGCCAGAAGGGCCGCAAGAACGTTTCGATCAAGAAGACGAAATAAATAAAGCCAAAGCCATGCTTCCGGCAAACAGACGACTGACCACCGAGTTTTTTGAAGAAACGATCGCTGGTCGGTCGTTTCATTCTCCTTTGCTGAGTATAAAAGTCATTTTGTCCTCGAAAATTTCGGAAAATTTGTCGAAAAAAAGCCGCTTCGCGGTTGCAGCCTCAAAAAAGTATTTCAAGACGGCAATTTCGAGAAATAATGCCCGGCGCCGGGTGTATGCGACAATATCTTCCCTTCTTTCCCATATTGCCGATGGATTTTTTGTAGTCATTCTCATAAAACCTGAAGCTTTGAAATTAAAACCGGCTGAATTACGGTCAGCCGTCGGAACTATTTTCGACAAAGCCGGAATTATGAAAAAAGGCCAATCTAAAGTAGAATAAGCAGTACATTATTGTCGCACATATGTTTGGCTACCTCTATAACACAGTTATTTTTTGGCCCCTCTATAACGGCCTCATCGGCCTCATATCATTGGCACCGCATATTATCGACGCGGGAATAGCGGTTATTCTCTTCACTATAATAGTACGGCTCATCCTGTTCCCTCTTTCGCGAAAGGCAATCATTGCCCAGATAAAAATGCGCGAGATTCAACCTGAACTCGATGCTATAAAGGTTACCTATAAAAACGACAAACAACTCCAAGGCACAAAAACGCTTGAAGTTTACAAGAAGAACGGCGTAAACCCTTTCTCAAGCGTCCTTCTGCTTTTCATCCAACTGCCGATCATGTACGCATTGTATTCGGTTTTTATCCGTTCCGGCCTGCCGGTTGTTGATACGACAATTCTCTATCATTTCGTCACGATTCCGGTCATAAATATCCATTTCCTCGGATTTTTTGACGTGACAAAAAGCAGCATCATCCTTTCCTTGGGTGCGTCAGTTGCGCAATATTTGCAATTGGAATTTTCGCTCAACCAGATGAAGAAGACCGCGCCGGCAAAAAGCGGCAACAATGTCAAAGGCGCTTCTTCGCAGGCAGACATGGCTCAGAACATGACGAAGCAAATGAAATACATCTTTCCCGTCATCATTTTCGTCATTTCCTACCGGCTTTCAGGCGTATTGTCGCTCTACTGGATAACCACGAACCTTTTCACGCTCGGACAGGAATTTTATGTACGCCGCCGCATTGCAAAGGAAGGCGAACGAAAGGTTCTCGCGGAACTTGAGGCCGAGAAATTCTAAGGGGACACTTATATCGCGTTCAGATCAAAGGACCACAACGAAAGGTCTTTTTTGTTTACGAAATAGATGAAATTTTCAGTAGGGCTGAGCTCTAAATTTTCGGCGTCTATCGACTGTCTGGCGGTTTTTGTCAGGTCCACCAATTCATGGACATCACCTGTTATTGTGTCTATTTCCCATATTGAATCGCTGAATGAAACAGTTCCCTGGTACCAGGCGTCCGGATAGTTTGCGGCAGGTATGCTCGAAGGAATTGCGCAATACAAGTCGTTTGTCTGAAGCCTGCTCCAGAAGCATTTTTCGGCAAGGGTATCGAAAGGAAGATCCTGGCTCTGTCCGGTTGCAAGATTGTAGACGGATGTCGTCATTCCATTGCCTGCCGGATTGGTATGCGAGTACAAAACTTTGGACGCATCGTTGTTGGTCAGCGTCGCCAATCCGTTAACGCCGCCGATAATTTTATTGAACGTGCCGGTTTTCGGATTTATGAAATAGAGGAAACCTGTCCCAAAAGCCGTTCCCTTTGTGGTGAGAGTTATCATGTTAGCGTTCGGCCATTGTACATTGAGCTGTTGCAGTGGCGTATTGAATATTTGGGTCTTTTTGGTACCGTCGAAATTCGATACATAACCAGTCGCTCCGCCACTTCCGTCCTTGACGAGGGTAAATACCTGATTTCCCGTTTTTCCGGATACCGGAGATATTGCCATTGCCAATGTTCCAGACGGAAGAGGCGAACCTGTAAGCGAGTACGGAGTCAATTGGGCTGTTGAAGAGCTTGTGGAGGCGGTTACAGGAGAAGCAGGGCTTAAGGTCGCGTAGAAGCTCGTCACAGCGTCGCTGTTTTCGGTGAGTGATTGGAAGATGAAGGCTGTTGCCGGAATGTTCCAGTACGATTCGTATATCATTGGTATTGTCGTATTGGAAATTTCTTCTATTGCCGTGTCGTCGCCATATGCCTGGTATATGTGGCCGGTTCCGCGGTCTATCCAACGCAGGATTGTCGTGCTCGCAGTTGTCGAAGACATCATGCCGCCTACGGGCATTGCGGAAAGTTCCCGTAGGGCCGGAACGGCCAATGCCGTCGGAGCTGTTGATCTCGTGTTTGTCGAAGAAGCCGATGTTTTGCCGCCACTATTTGATTGACCCGTTTGTCCAAACGACGCAAATATGCCGTTGCCGGAACTTCCATTGCTTCCGGACCCTGTATTTACGGACAAAGACGGGACTCTCACAAAAAACCAATAATATCCGCCGCCAAGAGCGATCAGAATGATGAGTACTATTAATGTGAAGGTTTTCTTGGACATTTTATTATTGAACCGGCGTTCCCCCGACTGCTTTAATGGCGTTTTGAAGGACGGTAATTCTGGCTTTATTGTCGGCGGCATATTGCGTTCCCAAAGTTGAAGTAGGGCTGAGCGTTCCGAGCGGTCCGGTAATGAGGCCGTTGCTGTTAGTTTGGTTGGGGATCGCGTTTGTTTTTAATGTTTTGATGAGGGCGTTCGCCGCGGCTATGTCATCGGTGGGATCTATATTTTTTACGGTATACCGATCTCTTATTAAATTATTCCCAACCACGTTGGTATTATAAGTATTAACGACACTTGCTTCGCTGTACGCCATTTGGTCGGTGATTGCCTGTTTATCGGTTGCATCGCCGTTGGGTATCGTGGGCCATGTTTGTTCAAAAGCATTGTTTATTGTTTGTATTGCGGTCTGAGCGTCACTAACATTCGTGTCTCCCTCCGCAACAGTTGTACCGCTCAAGAATCCATAATTATAATTAACTGTTGTATTAAGAGCATTCGCGGCATTAGCCATTTTACTTATTGCCGCCTGTGTATTCTGCGTGGCGATGGTTGTATCTACGGTATTTTGGTCATCCAGATATTGATTTTCCATAGCAAAGCAGTTTGGATCTCCCTGGGATATGTCATTCCCATTCGCATCTACGCAGCCGTCCGCATATAACTGACCGGCCAATGCGTTCATGTCTTGTTGCGCCGTTTGTCCCGCCGCTATCGCCGCGGCATTCGCGTCATTGGCTGAAAAGACTGCGGAATTACCGGCTAAATATTGTTGATTATTTAAAGCATTAATACTATTTTGCACGCCTTGACTGGCCTTCACATTCAATTTCGGAACGGCGACTTTGCTTATGTTTACGAAGTTTGGATTTATGGTATAGAGGATGATATAGGATGCAAGAGCGAGAAGAAGGCCTTTGAGGGCGTCTTCAATTGTTTTTCGCGCGTCGCTTTTCCCCATTACCGCTTCCGTCGTCATATATTTGAATCCTCCGAATATGGTCATAACCACCGAAAGAAAGACAGCCAAAGCAATGAGCAGTTTGAATAAATACAGAAGATAACCTTGTATGCCGATGCTTGTTATTTCACTGCTTCCGTTGGAGGTCGTGCACGTCGTCCCATTTTGGCCACTGGTAACTCCGACGCATGGTAAGGGAGTAAGCAATACGTACGAAACTGATTTTGGCGCTCCGAACTCAGGAGTGCCTGATGCAACAGCTGTATCGGCAAATACTGCAACCGGAACAAGGACCGGCGAGAATGTGAGTGCGAGTATTAATGTATAAAAGATTTTTTTCATGAATATTTAAAAGATGGCACTACTTGTCGTCGCGGCAGACTTGCTTGCAAATATGGCCGTAAATGATGATTCGGCCCCTTGCAAAATATCATTTCCGGTATTTTGCAAGCTCAGGTCGATATTTGAACTTCCCTGCTGGCCTCCGTTTACGCCCAACACGGCACTTCTGCTTCCCGACAAATTGCTCTGTGCCGCGCCGTTTATGCTCCAATTATAGACAAGCCCCTGAGCCGCAACATCGAATCCATAGGGTGCGGCGATAACTTTTGTCTGGTTATGAATGAGCCTCAACGTTCCGGTTATGGCGCTATTATACAGTACCCCGTAGAGAGGATCGTCCTGGTAAAAGAGGATTGATGGGGATCCCGGCTGCAGTTTAATTTGAGCTTCGGCATGCGCCGATCCGTCAGCGGAAGACACTGTAACGTCAATTGTGAGCGGTTCGGCTATGACGGAACCTGTTACCGTGAGACGTTGTTTTCCGTATCCCGATTGGCTGCCCAAAACAAATGTATTTTTCTTCCACTGATATATGAGGTTTTTAGGATTGATCGGATTTCCGCTTCCGTCAACCAGTTGCGGCATTGCTATAAAGGTAACCGTATTTTGATACGCATATGGGGTCTTCCCTTCATATAAAGGAGGAACATATCCACTCGTTTCCCACACGATATCAACAGATCCTGAAGTCACAGAAATCAATTTTTGTATGTTTGCCCCTTCGACTGTGACTATGGTCGCCATAACCTGAAGGGTTTTTCCCGTTATCGGCGCCTGCACGGTTATCGATTCCATTCCGACCCCGCTGGTCATTGTTTTTCCGTTGACGCTCCATGAAATGCTTGCGCCGCTCAAGTTTGTCGAGAAACTGTCGAGACTGACAGTCACATTTGATCCTGGAGCAGGATTGGCGGGGCTTGAACTTATGTCAATTCCGTCGATTGAATTCGTGCCGATTGTCTGGGCAAAGGTCAATGGAGAGTGCGAGAAAGAAAAAATCCCGCAAAAGAAGATTAAAACACTTATGGAAATAGCCTTTTTCATTGGCTTTATTTTATCACACTTGTTTGGCAGTTTATATGCGGTTTATGCCCATTTAAACGCTTGGCGGCCGTTTACTAACCCCGTTTTCCTTTATGTTGAGGGGTTTTTGTGCCGCATTTCCGGGAATTCGTATTTTTTGTCTGTTGATATTTTGATGGAGCGGACCTTCCGGATCATATGCGAGATTCTCGGCATTATTTTTAGCCACGTATGAACCGCCCACGGCAATCCCTTGTTCCTCTTCTGATGGTGGGGCACCTCTTTGCGTGTACCAAACATCAAGCACCCACAAAGGTGCTGCAGCTGCCGTTACTTCCTCTCCAAAAAATGACATAAGAAGGGCGATCAGAGCTGACAGTGTGATTGCTCTTTTAAGCCAGTAAATCAGAGCCAAAACGATTCCGATAGCTATGTCAATGACTTCATTCGCTGCTTCGCCGTAGCCGGGAACGAAATCAATGATTATTTGTAAGCCGTCAAAACAACCGGCGATAATTTTGAAAATTGTCCAGCCCTTTGGGGTAAGTGGTTTTCGCATGATAGTTAAGTCTACTTGGAAGCAGCCGCCGCTGTAGCCTGTGCGGAATTGTTCATCTCCAAATCCATTTTTGATTTTTTCATGGCCAAAAGTTGTGCGGGATTTGTCGTGACGATCTGGTCCTCGGTGTATGAGGCAATAATTTTTATGGCCACGTGTTTGAGTCCAACGAAGAATATGCCTTCACCAACACCGGATTCAAGCAGGAGATATTTTTCCTCGTCCGTGAGGTTGAATGTTTTCTGAATTTTGTCCATCGACGTCGGCGACTGTCGCATGAGCATCTGGATCGAAGAGTTGGTGATGATCGGCATTCCGTACGGAGAGCTGAGGAAGTCGTCCACGTCCTGCGTGATTGTTGCAAGACCAAGATAGTATTTTCGGCCTCGTTTCGCCAAACTGAGAAGGAACGAAGCCGTATCTTCGGATTTCATCATCCACCATGCCTCGTCGATGACGAGCAGGCGTTTCTTTAATTCGCGGCGCACGGCATTCCATATATAGTGCGTGACGATATACATTGCCACCGGCTTCAATTCGTCTTCCATGTCGCGGATTGAGAAAACAACCATCTTTTTATTGATGTCCACGTTTGTAGGTCTGTTTATGAATCCTGCCCACGTTCCCTTTGTATATTTTGTCAGACGTTCAACCAGAGATTCTGCGCCTTCCATGCCGGCTAGTACCAGTTCAAAATCCGAAAGAAGTGGTGGGTCCACGTTTTTGAAATCAGATTCAGCTGTAATATCCTTCAATGCATATGTTTCCGTGATTGCGCGGTCGACGATTGCGTCTTCTTCCTGGGTCAGTCCGCCGAACATAATGCGGAACAAGCCGACAAGGTTAATGATGTTTGAACGGAGAATATCCGCGGAAGATTCGTCTTCGCGTGCAATCGGCAAATCAAAAGGGTTGATGTGGTTTTCAGAGTTTAGGGAAATGTTGAATGATTTTCCGCCCACAGCCTCAGCCATGTATTCATATTCACGTTCAGGATCGATGACGAGTACGTCGGTATCGAACATGAGTGTTCGCAGGATTTCCAGTTTCGTCGCGTAGGATTTTCCGGAGCCGGATTTCGCGAATGTCACGGAATTGTAGTTTTCGAGCAAAAATCGGTCAAAAAGTACAAGCGACGAATTATGCCTGTTGATTCCGTACAAAATCCCTTTGTCTGAAGTGAGATCGAACGATACGAACGGAAAAAGTGAAGAGAGCGGTGACGAATTGAGCTTCGAATGAACCATCAATTTGTCGTCACCTATCGGCAGAACGCTCTTGTAGCCGTCTTCCTGTTGGAACAGCGCAGGTTTTACATACACCAGTTTTGATTCCAGAATAGATTTGATTTCTGATTCCGTTTTGTCGAGTTCAGCGTCGCTGTCGCCATAAATTGTCAGGTATACGCCCACGTCGAATATTTTTTCCTGAGCCTGCATCAGGCTGTCGCGGAGGGATTCCAAATCCTGGTACGCGGTATCGAGCATCGGGTCGCGGACGAGGCCTTTTTCTTCGCGCTGGTTAATCTGGCTCTGCACTTCGGCCACTTTCTTCTGGAAATGATGGAGGATTTTTGCCGTGTCGACCGGATGGATGAAAATCGAAATATTGAAAATCTTGTCGAGGTTGATGATTGGAGCAAACCACGAATCGGTCAAAAATCGCGGGTATGAAATGACGAAGAATGTACGTGCCACTTTTTCTCCCAAATTGAGCTCTTTAGGGCTAATCTTAAGGGCGGATGGGGCAATGATATCCTTCAATTCCAGCACGCCCTGCTCGTAAATTTCCTGCGGCAAAAGCGACGTAATCGGAGACGCCTCGTCCTTTTTTCCAAATAATTTTCCGATGAAGCTCATATTTTTTGGGTTTAATTAATCTGAATCGGCTTTTCCGTGTCGCCTGGATTGAAGATCTTGTAGAACAATTCTACCACCTCCTCAGTGCCCAGTTCCGCCACCCGGATTCCGCAACGGGTCAATCCTTGCTCGACAACGCCGACGCGCTGTTCCAACTGGCTTCGATATTCCTCGAATTCGGTGTTCGTCTGGGCGGTTTTTTGCGCGGGTGTTCCTTTTTTTCCGCCAAGCAGTCCTTTTACACCACTCAATGGATTTGAATTTTTATTTATCGTCGTCGGTGAATACGGAATGACGACAAAAAAGCTTTTTGTCATGATGCTCGAGTTGTCGACGAATGTTTTGATGAATTCGATGTATTCGCGCGTCTGTATTTTCATCAGTTCGATAGTTTGCTCCTTGTATTGGCCTTCCAAAAGAGCGAGGTACGGGCGAATGTCGAGCCGTTTTGATTGCACAAAAATCTGCACTGAAAAATCGAGCGAGTTCAGGAAATTTTGGAATTGGAAAATGATCGAATTCTGCTCGTCGCTCGATTTGAGTGCGAAGTTCAAGGACGATGCCAAAACAAGCGACCGCAACGAACCGTCGTTGAGTACGATGACTCCATCGCGGATTTCCTTTATCGGAACGAACTCCTGGGTTGTTTTTGATGCTGTTGCCATTTTTGCTTTTATCGTTTTATTTCTGACTCTTGTCCGAATACAGGCTCTCCTTTATATCCAAACTCCATGCCAGATCCTTCAATTTGCTGTCGGATATTTTCGGAACCATGATGCCCGCATATTTTTTTGCGGCATCCGCTTCGGCCGCAGCGGCTTCGCCCGCCGTTTTTGCCTTCCCTACCTCCGGCCGTCGATCGACTTTCTTCCAAATATACAATTTGCTGGCGAAGAAATATTTGAAGGCGGACTCAACGGTATTGATAAACGGCTTGTTGTTTATTTTCCAAAAAGCCAATGCTCCCGAAAACGACATGATTATCAAAATGAGAACAATTGCGACGATGAAAGGAACGAATTCATATATCACGAATGAAATTCCGGCTCCGCCGGCCATGTAGATAAACTGCTTCAAGGTAAACGGCCCGAAGATTTTGTCCTCAATCTCTATGAATTGTGGGACCTGGAACTGCATGCGTTTATTATAGCACGCCCCTTTTGCGAGTTTGCGCTATATAGGTTAAGTATGAAAAATCCTACATCCCAAGCTTTGCTTTGATATCAGCTTTCTTTTTTTCGTCTCCAAGAGCACGTTTGGCTTTTTCAATATCGGATAGCACAGTCATAGCTTCCTTTTGAACTGCGGCCCTTTTTCCTATTTCGTCGGCTTTCTTTTCAAGGGCATCAAAAAAGAACGCCGACACGATTTTTTTCTGTTCCGCTTCGGGAAATTCATTGATATGATCGGTTAAAAATTGTTTCGCAGCAGCCTCGTCGCCGGTTGCGACAACTTTCATAAATTCATCATAGATGAGGCTGGCCGGTTTATTTGTTGTACTCATAAATTATATAAATTAAACTTTCTAATTAAGCGCTGTCTTATCGAACGTGTTAAACATGCCCTGAAAAACTGAACCGAATATTGATGACCAAAAGCCTCCCTTTTTATTAATTCCCTGCTCTGCTTCTTCGGAGAAATTTTCAGAAAACGTCTCTCGTGCATCGTCTTTTTGAGTATCGTTCAGACTAGCCCAGTTTGGAAAATTGGCATTGCGATATTTCTTCCATTCAGCCTGGAATTCCGCTTCATCCGGCATTTCGTCCTTTACCTCGTTCATGCTGTTGGCAGATTCTTTTTTCTTCGGTATGCCGACAATTTCACGCGACATAGCTTCGAGCAAATCCTGGTTGCCGCCAATGCATGCAGCAAGAACTGATCCGACATCTTTTTTGTAATCATCGAGTTGCGCAAAAGCGGCGTCAATGGCATCCTTATCAAACTCGGCATTTGTCGCCTCGGCATGTGAAAAGATTCCCCCAATATTAAGGCCTCGCTTTAGCTTTCCCCAGCCATTTTTATCCCACTTCTTCTTGATCAATTCATTAAGGGCTTCATGGCGTTCTCCGTCGTCGATAATTGCGAGAGTTTTGACGTATTCGTCTGCGTTAAAGCCCTGCTCTTTGCATTCCTTCTTGATTTGTTCATCAAGCTGTCTAAAATCGCCGGCTTTAAAGCTCTGCAAAGCCTCAACGCTATTGGATATATCATCAAATTTTCCCGGATCAGTAATGGAGATTTCTTTCAGGGTGCTTTTGATAAAAGAGGCGGTTTTGTCGGAGCCCACGAGTTTGGCTATTTTTCCAAAGTCTGCGTCGAAAACGCCCATTTCGTCGATCAATTCGCCCGTCAATTCCTTCTGTATGTTTTCCGCCGCGTGCATTTTTTCAGAAAATTCGCCGCGAAGCTGCTCCAAAATATCGATGTCATTCGCCTCAAGCTTTCCGGAATGAAGCCGCACCAGAAGCTCCTCATGACCTCCTTGCAGTTTGAGCATCGTACCGAACAAGGCGCTTTCTTCCTTGTTCCCCATTATTTTTTTGAGAGTCAAAGTATCCTCCGGCTCTTCGGGTATTCCGGCTTCTATTCTTTGTTCCTTTTCCAGTTTCTCTTGTTCTTTTTTGTATGTGTCCAATGCCATATAAATGTGGCTTTATTCTAGGACGTTTAACCCCACTTTGCAAGTTGTGCGATCTTTTTTGATGCTCTAATTTATCGGCTCGCGATAGGGGTCTATTTTTGACGTGGAAGCTATTGCTGGAGCCGAAGAAGGTGTGGCAGCCACGTTTGTCGGGGCAGATTTTATGACCGTTTCGTTTACACTTGTCGAAGTTCCCGTCAAAAGTCTGTCCACAAATGCCGGCGGATTTTCAATGGCGTCGAGGGTTGCAGCTTTAGATATCTGAGGACTTGTAGACTGATTCGCGGAAACGACGTCTTCCGAAGCTCCGCTTTTTTCAACGCTGATGTTGCCGGCTTTGGCGAGATCAGTATTTTCATCCGATTCTTTGGAATCTTCTTCGTCTTCGTGTGAGGTTAACTCTTCAAGAGTTTTTCTGATACTGCCGAGAATTTCGGTATTTACGTCTGCACCAAGTTTTGTGGCCGTTTCCCTGCTTAATTCCGCGTTTTTGACGAGATTGTCGATATAGTCAGCTGGCTTCTCCAGACCAAGCATTACCAAAAGCGTCTCGGTTTGCAGATTTCCCGATTGGTCTATGCGTAAGGAATATTTTTTCGACAGCTGATCGAATTTATCAGTCAAGTCCGTTGCTGTTATAGCTTTTTGAACCTCAAGCGGAAGTTCCTTGAATCGGGCTTTTATGATGTCTTGTGTGTTGTCTGGGTTCATTTTTTTATTTTTTATCTGCATCCGCATCCTTCTTTTCTGGTTCTAATTCTTTCTTCAGATCATCGAAGAGTTTATCTTTCTTGTTTTTGTTAAGGCCTTTCAATATGTTTCGTGTTGCATCTTTTCGGGCTTTTCTCGTTACGAGATTTGGACCTTTCTGAAGATTTTTTGCGTATTGCTCCTGGTATATCTTTTTTACATCGTCTTCCTTCTCGTTATCTGTCCTATTGAGTTTCGCTTTCAAATCATCAGCTTTCTTCTGGGCGTCCAGAGCTCTTTTTTCAAGCCTGTCTTGTTCAGCGGGCGTAAGTTTTGCCAAATCGCCAGCTTTATCGTATACATCAGTAGCTTCCTGTTGGGCTTCCGCAATTCTTTTGCGAAGATCATTATTGTATATATCATAGTGTTTGCGGGTAAGCTGATCGCCAGTAAGTTCAAGTGATTTCGCAACATCTTGATGGGCTTTTGAATATTTTTTAGTTCTTTCATCAAAACCGCCTTTTGTACTTCCGAAAGATGAACCAGCAATACCTTTAAATCCTTGAGAGGCATATGTTCCAAGGAAAGTATGTTCTTTGGCGAATCTTTTGAATCTTTCCGATTCGCCAACGGCCGAAGCGGCTCGTCCAAGTGTATGTTGTGCATATACTCCCGGTCCGATGACACCCTGTCCCCACTTCGAAACTTTCTTCATCATGTCTCCGACAAAGTCAGCGCCTTCACTCGCGATTGATATTGCGGCGGCGAGCGGGGCATTGATGAGGAAAATGGCAATAATATATTGCAAAACTATACCGATGGTATGCGGTCCGATAAGAGCTCCGCCCACGCCGCCGGTAATGTTTGCGCCACTCGGTGCAACTTTGGCAAAATCAAAGAAATGCGGATCATTAAGCACACTCATGGCGACATACATGAGAAGCAGATAGACCGGCATAAATATGCACATCGCATACAACATCCCCGTCCATTTTTTTCTGTATTTCTCCAAATCCGGAAATATCATACCGATAAAAAGAATTGGTGAAAAAGCCATGAGTAGGATGAGCACGCCGATCCGAACAGCGAATGCGATAGCCGCCGCCAAAAAAGAGGTAGTTGCACCAGCCATTAGAATCACCGCTCCTACGTTAGATAGAGTTATATCCTTATCCGTGAATGTTTCTGTAGCATCTCCTACTCCATTTGAAGATGCTGAATTTGCAAACGATTGAATATCAAGACTTTGCATGAAAACATTCGAGAGTCCGCCGTCGTCAAATGCGTCTGATACAAGTCCTACCAATGATCCCGCTCCGCTGTTCGAGGCGTTAACGGTAGTATTCGTCTGTCCTAATCCTGTTGGCGCTATTGCGCTGTAAAACGAGAGTGAAATGATGTTTGAACCGTCGACCGCCAGTTTCGTGAAAAAGAGACTGAAGTTGATGAGGAGTCCAGCAATAACGATATTTTTTATAAGCTTTCCGATACCTGAACCAATGCCCAGAATCATTCGTATGGATGCGTCAAGGAGCAGGAATATAATGAATACGCTTCCGAAATCGCGGATAGTCGTCCATGCAATTCCGATCGCCGGAGTGTTGTTGACGATTTGCGACATGTTGAGTGTCGCCGTCATTGTGGCGTTGAGTAGACTGCCGACGATAGTCAGTCCGGAACCGGCTAATGTTACAAGAAATTCAGTAAAGTAAGCCAGGAATTTCCAAAAAACATCGCTTGCGAAATTAGTAATAAAATCTGCAAACGCCGGATGCGGAACAACTGCCGCCAAAATCGGAATGACGGCGACCAGTGAAGCTATGATTTTTTTCGACCTTTGTTTCATTCGCGTTTATATTTATTATTGAATGTATGAGCCGCCGCTTGCGTTTGTTCCGTACGACGAGTAATTGAAGTTCTGGCATTCCCTGAGCGTCGTATCCGCCTGTTGCTGCATTGGCTGTATCTCCGACTGGTAAGTCGACAAATCATTTGCCGATGTCTGGACGGAGGCCGCCGTCGGGAGTGAGCCGGTGCTTGAAAGGTCGCTCAGATCTTGGTTTGGCCCTTCCAAATCGGACAGACTTTGCGCGTTCGAGGCATCATCGGATATCTGCTGGTATTGCTGAACGGTGCTATCTGCGCCATTAGTTTCATCGGTTATTGCGTTGATGAGGGGAGACAGGCTCGTCGAGTCCAGATTTTGAAGAGTGGTTATCTGTCCCTGCATATATGGTATTGCATAAGGGTGCAGCCGTGTCGTTGTAGATGCGGTTTCCAGAACCTGATAGCAGGAAATTGCATTGTTCAAAGTCGATTCGGCCGTTGTCGCCAGATTCAGGGCGGAATTGTAATTGTTATAAACGGTCTGCGCAGTGCCGAGATACGGGCTTATGCCGTTGATAATGGTGTCTTGGCTGCTGCTGAAAGACGCCGAATCGGCGCTGTTGATTGATGATTGGAGATAGGATTGGCCGCCGCTGGAACTGTGACTCACCGAGGTGAGGCCTTTTTGAAGCGCCATTGTGATAAGCTCCGAGAAAGCCGCGTTGATTATGTCATTGATGCTGTTGGCAAGTTCCAGATTTTCCGTCGGTACCGCGAGATGTTTGTTCAGTGTCGCCGAAATGACGCTTCCGGGAGTCTGAATGCTGCAGTCCTGGTTCGGGCTGTCTTCCGCGGCGGTTCCATAAGGGTCATCTGCTCCGCCTGCCGCGACATCGCCGCTGTTTGAATCAGAATTGTCGGAAGCGGAATTATCGCTTGCCGGTGCCGCCGATATCGAAGACTGTAGTGCACTTATGGAATTCTGCAGATCGGTCTGTTGGCTCTGCTGGCTAGAGAGTTGGTCCTGAAGCGTGTATGACTTGTTTTTGTTCGTTGAAATTTGATTGCTCAAATCCATGCACATGGAGGAATTCGACAAAATACCCGAGCTGCTAATGCAATTTGAATTGTAATCGTTGGTCTCGTCGGTGATCTCATACTGATTCGCAGATGTCTGCGACTGGGTGCCCTGTATTTCCTGTTGAAGATTTGCCAATTGTGTTTGCAAATCCTCAACCTGCTGCTGTTGGGCGGAAGTATCGGTATTGTCTGCGGCAGCGCTCGTATCGTTTGAGGATCCTTCTGTTTCATCAGATCCGTCATTTGCTGAATCCGACGTACTATCATCTGAAGGACTCGGCGTACACGATTCCCAGGACAAAAATCCTCCGCCTTGAGAGAGCTCACTTTGTTTTTGTGCTACTTGATTGTTGATTTGCTGTTGCAACTGGTCTTCGGCATCCAGGTATGCCCCGTTAGGGGTATTATCGGGATTTGTTACAAGGGCCGAAAAAGCCCCCCAGCCGCCCTGGCTGAAATCTCCGCCGGTAAAGCCCTGAACCGATGGCGTTATGGATACGCCCGCGCTGTTTATGGCGTTTTTGCCGTTTTGTATGATTGTTGAAAGCGTACAGGAATACTGATTTTCGCCCCCGCCACCACCACTGCCGTATCCGTCATTTCGTTGTTGTTGTTGGGCAATTGCCAGACGGACCTGAAGGCTGAATGGACTGCAGAGCGATGACAATGCCCCGCTCTGCGAAATGAATTGACCCGTTGCCTGGTCGCCGATGTTTTCAAAAAAGGCCGTCGGATTTTGGATAAATGAAGGGTTGCCGTTAAAGCCTGAATTGATCCAACTTATCACGCTATTGGTTATTTGCATCAAAAGCTGTTTTGCGATTGCCGTTGCAATTTTGTTCAGTACGCTGTTTTCCAGGAATTGGTCAGTCGTTGCTACGGATGTTATTGCGTTTTCAATGCTGCTCAATGTATTTACTATGCCATTATGAATGTCTTCGACAAGTTCCTGAGCGTGCGCTTTTTGAGGGACGATGAATCCCGCGGTTGAAAAAACAAGGACAGTGCACGCAATACCCAAGACGATTTTTTTCAAATTATTTTTTTTCATTGTGATTTGTAGGTGAATATGATGCCGGGTTCGTCCGTTGTATACGTAATATGATCAATGGAGAGGGCCGTTTCTATTCCGGTGAAGGCCGTATTCAGATCAGCCGCTCCCTGCTTGTAAATATTCAAGCCGCCGAGGCTTGTCAGGCCGTCGGAATATGTTTTTTCAAAAGACTGATCGGCGAAAATAAGTTCAGTCAGGGCGTTTACGAAAGCAAGATGGGTATTCGCAAGCGACGATGGCACGGTGACCGCGAGTTCGCCTTTGAGCATGGCTTGATATTCGGCAATGATCGGATCCAGCTGTTTGAGTTCGGCGGGGTTGTTGTCGTCCAGACTGCCCTGGACTATGTCCAGCTCGCCCTCATGTTTTATGAAATTCTTCACAAAAGGCAGTCCCGCCGCGTTTCCGTATGCCTTTGTCGATGTTGTTCCATTGTCGGCGCTAATTTTTAAATTGCTTGCCGTATAAAGTTTCGGCGAAGGCAAGATTGTGCCGTCGGACAGGACTTCGCTGCTGACCGCCTGCTGAACCGCCGGGTCGGTCAAATCCTGTCCGGAATTTTGTGCTTGGGCGTATCGCGCGAAAAGATCTTGTCCGAATTTATCGGTCGGCGTCAGCGGAGTGCGCGATGCCGTTGTTGAAGAGCCGGGATTTTCCCATGACCCCGATACTGCGGTTGAAAGCGTCTTTTCCCAGTTTCCTGCGTAGGAGATGCCGCCGTTACTTGAGGTCGCAGTTGCCGTTATCGTAGAAAATTGCATGCTGTTTTGTTTATTATCTGCCGAAGCGAAATAGGCCGGGTTTTCATATCTCGACACGATGAAAGCCGCCACAATAATGGCAACCGCAATAGCGATCAAAATGATATTTTTTACGCTTAATTTTTGCACTGTAATAATTTCAAAGCTTCCGGTCGGCGATTGGCAAAAGGCTTGAAAAGCTTTGCAAATTATAGCAAATTGGGGGTGGCAATGAAAGACGCTATTTGTCCCCAGTTGTCGAGTGTGATGTCTTCGGCGCGCGCATTTGACGATATTCCGATTTTGTTCCATATTTTTTCCAAAATCTCTTTTTCAGCCGTTTTTTGAAGGTTTTTTATGAGAACTTTTCTCTTGTGGGCGAAACCGGCCTTCACAATTGCGAAAAAATGGCTCTCATTAAGGTTATTTTCAATAAAAAAGTCCTTTGAAATCTCGTCAATCAACACCACTGCCGAGTCGACTTTCGGTATAGGTCGAAAATGACGCGCCTCCACGGTTTCAACGTAATGCGGCTTTCCGTAAGCTTTGACGCTTATGGACAAGATACTTTCTTTTTTGTCGGCCGCGATTCTTTTCGCGACTTCTTTCTGAAGCATTAGGACCATTTTTTTTGGCTGGTGTTCCGATTCCAAAAATTTTCTCAGGAATTCACCAGTAATGTAGTACGGAATGTTTGCCGCGATGACATAGTCGTCGGGCATGTCCTTGATGGGATCAAAATCAAGAATATCTCCGGGGATCAGTTTTATTTTTCCGTCCTTTAGTTCCGCCGAATATTTTTCGCGCAAAAAATCGACGGACCGAATGTCCTTTTCAACCGCAATGACCTGCGCTCCTGCTTCCAGAAGCGCTGAAGTCAAAGCTCCTTTTCCGGGTCCCGTTTCCAATACCATGTCGCCGGCTTTTATCTGCGCTGCATGAATCATCATTCCAGCTACATGCGGCGCGTGAAGAAAATTTTGTCCGAGAGATTTTTTTGCAATAAAAGACATTTTGTATTTTAGATTTTAAAAATTTATGAAGAAAGATCTGCGAACGGGTTTGTCCTCAAAGCTTTCATCAATCAATCCCGGTCCGATGTCCGTTATGAATTGCGACGGAGTATTTACTTTTTGCGAACCGAAAATGGTCCGAATCTGCGCCCACGACAGAAAAACTTTTTTTCGAGCGCGCGTTATCGCAACGTAAAAAAGCCGGCGTTCCTCCTCTTCTTCAGCCTGAGTCACCGCGCCTTCGTTCAGGCGCTTGTGAGGGAATAAATCCTCCTCAAGTCCCGAAATAAAAACATAATCGAATTCCAGGCCTTTTGAGGCATGAACGGTCATGAGCTTCACTGCGTTGTTGTCTTTTTCAAGCTCGTCCTGATCCGTTGCAAGCGACGCATTCTCCAAAAGTTTTTCCACTGCAGTTATTTTGACGGATTCCGTTTCTGTTCCATTTTTTGTGCCGGAGTCCGCACCAATTTCGTCGGCAACTGTAACATCTAAAGCATCATATTGAGCGGCTACCGACACCAATTCCCTAAGATTTTCAAGCTTTTCCTGGTCTTCGGCGGTTCCGTCCTTTAGTGCTTTTTCGAGGCCTGTTTCACGCATTACATACTTAACCAACATCGAAGGAACTTCCGTTTCTGCAACTTTTTTTATACGGTCGAGCAATGCCAGAAACGCATTCACTTTTGTTTTGAGCGCCGGGCCGAGAGTAGCAGTTTGATTCGCCAAAACCTTCATCATGGTCGCTTTGCCGATGCCGCGCGGAGGGACATTTATGATTCGCACCATGTCGCCCGCACTTTCCCTGTTCAACGATGCGCGAATAAACGATAAAACATCCTTGACTTCTTTTCTGTCGAAGAATCGTGTGCCGAGTATCTGATACGGAACTTCATTTTTCAAAAAAGCTTCCTCAAGCGCGCGTGATTGAAAGTTTGCGCGATACAAAATGGCAATTTCGCGGGGTTCGGTTTTCCGCGTGCCGTTTTCCAGGGCAATAATGTCCATTATCTGTTCGACGATGGCCTGCGCCTCGTCTGCTTCGGTGTATGTCACGGTCAAATCAATTTTTTCTCCCTCGCCATTTTTGGTGAACAGCGTTTTGTCGCGGCGAAGTTTGTTTTTTTCAATGACATTGTTCGCCGCTGACAAAATTGTCTGTGTGGACCGATAATTTTCCTCGAGCAGAATGATTTTTGCCATCGGATAGTCCTTTTCAAAATTCAAAATATTGTGAATCGTCGCTCCGCGCCAGCTGTAGATGTTCTGGTCGATGTCCCCAACGACGCATATGTTTTTATTTTTTTCCGCAAGTAATTTCACAATGTCATATTGGACCTTGTTGGTGTCCTGATACTCGTCGACGTGTATGTATTGCCAGAGCGAGGAATAATATTCGCGGATATCCGCGTGATTTTTCAAAAGAAGCATGGCTTTCAAAAGCAAATCGTCAAAATCAAGGGATTTTTCTTTTTTGAGCGTCGCTTCGTATCGGTCCCACACATCAGCCACGACTGTCGAAAAATAATCATGCGCTTTTTCGCGAAAAGCGACGTTGGTAATCCCGTCTCCTTTTTGCCGCGAAATCGCATTCAAAATAATTCCGGGTTCAAACTGTTTCGGGTCCAAACCGAGACCTTCAACGGCATCTTTGATTGCCCTTTTCGAATCCGAACGGTCGTAAATGGTGAAATGTCGGGTCAAACCGATTTTGTGGCTCTGTTGCTTGATAATATGGACGCCGAGGGCATGAAAAGTGCTGACAAAAGGCCGGTCACCCATATAAATCGGTCTGTTAATCGGCATATCCTCAGAAAGGAGTTTATCCACACGTTCCCGCATCTCTTTTGCCGCCTTATTTGTAAAAGTTATGGCTAAAATATTTCTCGGGACGACACCCTTTCTTATCAAATTCAGGATTCTATGAGTAACTGTCTTGGTTTTTCCGGCACCTGCACCGGCGAGGATGAGAAGAGGGCCTTCGGTGGTTTCCACCGCTTCTTTTTGGCGATCGTTTAACATGCAAACACTATACCATAATGGTCGATTGACATTTAAAACCCTACTGATACCCTGTATTAGTAGCTTCCCGATACCTATCGTGTATGACTATAAAATGGCTATACGGAGCCATAATACCACAAAACTGTACCTCTGAATTACCACCCTGACTGAACTGCCGCCCTTCCGCCCGACCCGTTTCTGTTATGAAATTTTTTTCTCACAATAAAACCAAGCTCCTTTTGCGACCAAAAACCTCCTCAAAAGGTCTCTTTGTGCGTATGTTCTCGGCGTATTTCTTTATTTTTAGCCTTATTTTGAATATTTTCGTCAGTCCGGCAGTTGCGCATGCCGGCTTTTTTTCTTCAATAATTGCCGGAATATCAGGGGGAGTTTCCGATCTTGCGGCTAATCATGCGATGGCTGAAAGCGTTTCAGACGGGTCGTCTTCGCAAAATATGAAGTCCGGAAATGACGACAGCAACAGTGTTCTGGTTGCGGCTGTGAATTCGAATCTTGCACCGACAGCCGATTGCTCCGTTCCGGTGACCGATGACGATACGATTTCTTCGCAACTTGATCCTTGTTCAGTGGCAACCACGACGAATACGGAAATCAGCACCTATGTTGTCCGTTCCGGCGACACGCTTTCTGAAATCGCCAATCTTTTCGGTGTTTCAGTCAACACAATCGTATGGATGAACGATCTTGACCGCGCAGTTCCACTTCAGGCCGGAGAAACTCTCGTTATTCTTCCTGTCTCGGGAATTCAGTACACGATTAAAAAGGGCGATACCGTTCAAAGCATCGCCACTCATTACGGAGTTGATCAGCAGGATATTCTTCAATATAACGATATTGCTTCGAGCACTAGTGTCTTGAACGTCGGCGAAACTGTTATTATTCCCGATGCAACACTCGACGGTTCTCAAATCAATTCTTCCGTGACGGGATCGGGAGCTAAAACTTCCGGTAGTAAAGGCGGTTCGGTAAAATCGAAATGGGGCGCTCCCGGAACGGAACCGGCGCATAATACCAACGGGCCTTATTATCCCGGCTATTACATTCTTCCCCTTGCTCACGGCACCGAGACGCAGGGCCTCCATGGTTATAATGCAGTTGACTTAGCTGATCCAAAAGGCACGCCGATATATGCGGCGGCACAAGGAATTGTAATTATTAGCATAAAAAACGGCGGATGGAACGGAGGTTACGGAAACTATGTAGTCATCAACCATCCTAATGGAACACAGACGTTGTATGCCCACATGAGCAGGGTCTTTGCCACTAACGGTGAGAGTGTTGCGCAGGGCGAAGAAATTGGCCTCGTCGGAGCAACAGGTGAAGCAACCGGACCCCACGTCCATTTCGAAGTTCACGGCGCACGCGATCCTTTTGCGAATCTTACGACCTGGTAGTTATATTTTAATAATCCCTCTGCCGATACTGGAGCGCTTCCATGATGTGCTCTTTTTTAATTTCTCTTGACTGCGCCAAATCGGCTATGGTTCGGGCGACGTGAACCGTGCGTACGTAAGCGCGTCCCGATAGATTCAGTTTTTTCGCCGATTCCGTAAAAAAAGACAAAGCCCGCGGGTTTATTTCTGCGTTACTGTTGCAATTTCTATTAAATAATCGCGCTTGTCTGATCCTACCCGCCATTAATTTGGATTCGTCAGCAACGGTTTTGTTGGCACCGGTGCCGTTCGAAAATTTTTCATGTTCTATTTTTGAAACCGAAATCCAGATGTCGATTCTGTCCGCTATCGGTCCGCTTATTTTTTTCCGGTAGCGCACGATTTCCTTTTCCGTGCAGATGCATTTTTTTCCGCCGCATGCACATGGATTCATCGCAAAAATATATATGCAGTCGGCGGGATAAGTCACTGATTCCTTTGTACGCGTTATGGTGATTTTTTTCTCTTCCATTGGCTGGCGCAGCGAATCAATTGTCCGCCGGTCGAATTCCGTGAACTCGTCCAGAAAAAGTACTCCCCGATGGGCCAGGGTTATTTCCCCCGGTTTCGGCGATCCTCCGCCGCCGATAATGGCCGAGTAAGGCGAAGTATGGTGCGGCGCGCGAAACGGCGGACGGGTAATAACTGAAGAGACGCCGGTTATTGAATATATTTCCGTGACTTCCAATACTTCAGCGTGCGAAAGATTCGGTAAAATTTCAGCAAACGCCTTTGCAAGCATTGTTTTTCCGGTTCCCGGCGGTCCGTACATTGCGACATTATGTCTTCCCGCCGCCCCAATTT
Source organism: Candidatus Tayloriibacteriota bacterium (assembly GCA_003151615.1). Lineage (GTDB taxonomy): Bacteria > Patescibacteriota > Minisyncoccia > Phycocordibacterales > PALSA-1337 > PALSA-1337. Next base: position 145,249 of record PLXZ01000001.1, read on the forward strand.
CCAAGGCTCTTTTGGCATGTTCCTGTCCATGAATATCTCCGAAATCAACAGTTTCATCGCTTCGCGGCGCGGTCATTATTCTTGTCCGAGGCCGCGGTTTAATTTTGTTTTTTCCCGAAATATGCTCTGTTAATTGCAGCAAAGAATTTGTCGGATATATTAAAATGTCCGGTACGAGCGCGGCTTCTTGGGCGTTTTCAGTCGGTATAAAAGCCGATGCAAAACCTTTTTCCTTTGCCGTCCGTATCATTGCCAGTATTCCGCGCACCGGGTGAACATTCCCTTCGAGCGACAGTTCCCCTATGAAAATATGTTTGTCAGACTCAAAATTAATACTTCCCGCCGCCGATAAATACCCCACTGCCATGCCAAGATCGAACGCCGTTCCTTCTTTTCTGATATCTGCGGGGGCAAGGCTTATGACGACCTTCTGATTTCTCTGTTTGGGAGAAACGAATCCTGAATTTTTTATCGCGGCTGATACGCGGTCTTTTGCCTCTTCAACTGCCCTATCGCCAAGGCCCACAACGGAAAAAGCATGCAATCCGTTTGAAAGATCCACTTCTATCGTCACGATGTCGGCGCGCAGGCCTGAAACTTGTGCCGCGTATGTTTTTGAAAAACTCATCAGCCAAGTCTAGCAAAACGAAATGAATTTCCTCTAAAAAAAGAATAAAATCTTTATAAAAATGTGGATAACTTAGCCGCGCATGTGCTTCAGGCATGTTTTTGCCGAAGGATTTGCTTCGAGTCTCTCATTTTCGATCGGTTCGGCACATATTGCACAGATTCCATATGAACCTTTTTCCATTCTGTCCAAAGCGGCGATAACCTCAAGCAATTGTTTGTCGAGTTTTTCCAAAATTCCGTTGTTTTCTTCAAGCCCTTCGATTTTGTCGGCGACTTCGTTGTCGTCGGCGCTATCCGTATCAATCTTTCCCGGAGAAGCTTCCCAGCCGCCCGCAACGTCCGGATTTTTATGTCCGACAGTCTTGAGTTCTTCCTCAAGGAGAGTTTTCTCTTTTTGAAGTTTATTTTTGAAATAATCGAGGTCTTTTTTGGTCATTGGTTTCTTCATGAGGCTATTCTAGCGCACATACGCTTGGCTTTCAAATCGGGTGATTATTTCGCCGAGAGCGGCTTCATTTTGGGCTATGACCAGCGTGTTGTTGTCTATAAACGAGTAAAGGAAGAGAACATTACCATCGCTGTTCGTAAATTCGCGTACATTTTTATTTTTTATGAGTTTGTCATGGAAGCTCCCGCCGGACCATTCCGCCGGTTGAATTCCAAAAAGCGCCGAAAAATCCGACGGCATCGTTGACTCCCAGCTCAGCATGCCCGCAAAGGCATTTTGGAAAAAGTTATCGGTGAAAACGACGAAAGGAGCTGATGTCGTTCCCGCGCTATTGTCGTTTGGGGACGAATAGAATCCAAACATCCATTGACTCGTAAGCGAACTTGTCAGGGCATTTGGAGGCACAAGACCAATCATTGAAATGAATTGAGGTCCCGTCACTCTTGTGAGGGTTGAAGTCTTGCCGTTTTGAGTGCTGCTCGCTTGTTTTCCCATGACAATTTCCAGAATGCCCCCGTTCGGCAAGGGATTCGCCTGGGATTCTTTCATCACACCGCTTATGATTCCGGCAGGCGTTTGACCTGTTATGTCGAGGACTTTTTGCAGGTCGGGAGTAATGATGCTTGTCACTATCACGGAAGTTGAAGTTGCCGTAGGAGTCGAAGGTTGTCGGACTGACAACGGACTAATCGTATAGAAATAATATGCCACGGCTACTCCCGCTCCGAGCAATATCAGGCTCGCGATGATCATCAATATATTTTTAAGCCACTTGTTCCGGTTTTTCGGTGCTTCAGAATCATTACCCCTTACGATAACGATATTTTTTTCCTGTTCACGTTTTTTTTCTTCGGAAGCTATGACCATAGAGGCCTGCGAAGTTTGTCGATGCTGTATGGCATTGGCTATGTCGCTTTCATAGGTTCGTATCGTTTTTGGATCGATATCTTTTTCCTCCATATCCTATAGTATATCCTTTTTTAGCCCTGCTGTGGCGGTCTTCGGCGCATGTTTCCCCGGCGAGCTCCCGCTCCTCCGTCAGAGTTTGATCCCCCGGTTCCGATGAGATATTTTCTCGGATTCTGGTCGAGGTCGATGAAATCGTCCACTGCTTCACGCAGTTTCGATGAAGTAGATTTGCCGAATGAGACGGCCTCAACCTGGCATCCGGAATGCATCTGCAAGTATTCGACGAGAGGCACGAAGTCGCCATCGCCCGTTACGAGTACGACCGCATCGAGTTTTGGTGCGAGCTTTACGGCGTCTATCGCCATGCCAACGTCCCAATCGGCTTTCTTGCTTCCGCCGGCAAAAATCTGTAGGTCTTTTGTTTTTGCCTCGATTCCCATTTTAGTGAGAGCTTCGAAAAAGGGCTTTTCATCCCCCGCTTCCGTTGTTATGACGTATGCGACCGCGCGAATGAGCGACCGATCGCCGAGAGCGTCCTTGATGATTTGGCCGAAATTAACCCTTGCGTGGTAAAGGTTTTTTGCCGTGTGATAGAGATTCTGCGTGTCGATGAAAATGCCTACGCGCTGTTCTTTGTGTTTAATGACTGACATGTAATATAAAAATTAAGACTGAATAATAAAATTAGAAAACGATGATAAAAATGGAAACGAAACAAAAAATAATTGAAAAGAACTTAAGCCGAAACCGTTTATTTCTTCAAATCCAGTTTCTTCGCGATCGACGAATGTCGGCGAGGAAATTTCTTCTTAAGATAGTTCAAATGCGACTGACGATTCGCGACCATCGCAAGCAAACCGCGTCGGGAGTGATTGTCCTTCTTGTGTTTCTTGAGATGGTCGGCAAGCTCCTCAATTTTTTTGGTCAAAATCGAAATCTGAACTTCGGGAGAACCCGTGTCTTTATCGTGGATGGCCACTTCCTTGATTATCTTGCTTTTTTGTTTTGTCGTTAACATTGTCGGACCATAATAGCATGAATAGCTTTATTATGCAAGCCCGACCGGGTTTTCATCAAAAACCCTTTGCGGGGTATACTTATTATTATGTCGCACAATATCGCTCAATCCGTAAAAAAGAGTTCCGAAATTGAACGATTGAAAACTGAATTTCTCCAATATGTTGAGATAGAAAAAGGCCGGAGCCTGAGCACGGTTTCAAACTATGATCATTACCTTTCGCGTTTTTTAGACAATACGGGCATAAAAAAGCCGGAGGAGGTTACCGACGATCTTGTCCGAAATTTTCGTCTGTGGCTCAACCGGCAGACTTCAATAGCCGAAAAAGGCCAAGCCCCGACGGCGATGAAGAAAAAAACCCAGAATTATTATCTGATTGCCCTACGTTCTTTTTTGAAATATCTTGCTCGTCGCGGCGTGACTTCCCTGCCGCCTGACAGGATTGAACTGGCAAAAGTTCCGGAACGGTCCCTCGATCTCATTTCCGCTGAGGATTTAAGGCGTCTTTTTACCGCTCCCGACCTTTCAACACTTCGCGGATTGCGCGATAAAGCCATATTGGAACTGCTTTTTTCGACGGGACTGCGCGTTTCCGAATTGTGCGGTTTGTCCCGCGATCTGAACATTCATCACGATGAATTTTCAGTCCGCGGCAAGGGCGATAAAATCCGGGTCGTTTTTCTTTCCAATGACGCGCGCCAGGCGGTTAAAACATATTTGGCAAAACGCGAGGATATGGATGACGCTCTTTTCGTCCAAATTTTAAAGGAAAAAAAAGAAGGCAATACCGGCAAAGGAGGAGGAAGTACTCAAAAATTGGCGCAAAATAAAGATTCTCTTCGTCTCACTTCCCGATCAGTTGAAAGAATTTTGAAATTTTATGCGGTAAAGGCCGGTATTTCCAAAAAAGTCACTCCTCACGTCATCAGACACTCGTTTGCCACGGATCTGTTGAGAAATGGGGCTGATTTACGATCCGTGCAGATGCTTTTGGGTCATGCCAACATAGCTACAACGCAGATTTATACCCATGTTACCGATACCGAGCTCCGAAATGTCCATAAAAAGTTCCACAACAAGAATCACGACAATAAATAGGAAATAGGGCGGAAAATAAATAATCTGCTACAATCATTCCATGAGAATCATTTCCTGGAATGTGAACGGTCTGCGGGCAAATGTGAAAAAGGGCGCTTTCGATTGGTTTTTAAATGAAGCGCCTGACATGTATTGTCTGCAGGAAACAAAGGTCCATCCTGACCAGCTCGACGAAGAAGTCCGCACTCCCGCAGGTTATCAATCTTTTTTTGACCATTCAAAAATGCGAAAAGGCTACAGCGGCGTGGCAATTTACGTAAAAAAAGAATTTAAGGTTGAAAAAGTCGAATACAGCATCGGCATCCCCCAATTAGACCAAGAAGGCAGATTTCTGGCCGTATTTTTCGAAAATATTACCCTCGAAAACGGCGCTCCCAAGGTAAAAAAACTTCTTCTCATCAACACCTACTTTCCGAACGGGGGTGGCGGCCCGGAACGTCTTGATTATAAGCTTCGTTTTTATGACGCATTTCTTCTGTATATAAACGCATGCAGAAAACGCGGTTACGAAGTTATTTTTTGCGGCGATATAAACACGGCGCATACTGAAATTGATTTGGCGCGTCCGAAAGAAAACGAAGACAACACAGGCTTCCTTCCCATTGAACGTGCGTGGATAGATCAGGTAGTTGCGGCGAACTATACGGACGTTTTCAGAAAATTTTTTCCGGGTGTTACGGGGAAATACAGCTACTGGGATATGAAAACATTTGCCCGGGATCGAAATGTGGGCTGGAGAATCGACTATTTTTTTGCGAGCGAGGAAATTCTTAAACGTATTAAAAGCGCCAAGATACTCGATAATGTCATGGGTTCCGATCATTGTCCCATTGATATTGTTCTCAAATAAAAGTGTCGGATAAGTTATCCACAGTGATGATTCTTTTTGTCCTTTACGATGTCCTTTATATGATACAATGTCTATTAGACAGGGGAAAAGAATTTTAACCGAGGAATAATTTTTGGAACCACTGTTCTTTAAACATATAGGGCAAGGGCAAACAGCTCTCTTTTTGAAGAAGTAAATTCGAACCCCTTGTTGGCTCGGCAGGCATTACATTCTGACCTCACGTATAATTTTGATCCATCTTGGATCGTGGCACTAAAGTGTCTGAAATGTATTCTGTCTCCCCTGGCAACTTTGTTGGTTTAACACAATTTTTCTTCTTCGCAAGCCGCGTTTCGTGGTTCTTTATCTAATCTCTAAGAATCTCGTTCATACGCGGTTTTGTTTTGGCCAAAAATGTTCAAAAGACCTATGAAACGTGATGTTTTTTACGTATTTCGTCTATATTTTGAGCCTCTTTTTCGTCTTTTACTTCTTTTGCCGATTCACCCATTTTTTTCAATTCTTTTTCGTCTAAAATGACAAGTTCCATGGCTCTTTTTTCCAAATATTCTTTTGTATTTAATTTAGGATCATCGAGGACCTCTTCCAGCAATGCGTTTAGAACCCAGCCTATTTTTGGACCGGGATTAACTTTAGCAATTTTCATTATTTCTCCCCCGTCGATTTTAAGCATTCCGACGGATATTGGATCATGCATAGCTTCCTCAATCATTGCATGGTATTTGCGGAGGCGGTAAGGGTTTTCTTTAGGTCTGCCGGTCCCTATACGGTCACAGACGCGCACATCCATCAGATCCCATATGTTTTCCTTTCCGACATTCGTGACCATGCGTCGGACAGCTGAAAGCGTGATTGTTTCGGTATCTGAAAAAAACATATGCCAACGGACCAATTTGACTATCTTTTCGGTCATTTTTCTTGGAAACTTGAGTCTTTCGAGAATTTTCTGTGTTTCACGTGAACCAACTACATCATGGCCGTAAAAGGTGAATTGGGCTGTTTCACGTGAAAACCGACGTGTTTGAGGCTTTGCTATGTCATGAAATAGAGCCGTTAAACGGATATCTAAAGGGTAATTCTTATCCGCGGCGTGCTGAAGAGATCTTAACAAATGTTCCCAGACATCAAAAGCATGAGCTTTGTTTTGTTCCACGCCTATACCTTTTTCAAGTTCCGGAACAATAAACGCCAAAAGGCCAAGCTTTTGAAGCATTTCAATTCCCTTTTTTGGTTCGGAAGACATAATGATTTTTGTAAACTCATCACGAATTCGTTCCCAAGATATCTCTTTCAAGAGGTTTTTGTTGGAAATAATGGCTTTTTCGGTATCAACGTTAATCGTGAAACCTAATTCTACTGAGAGACGCACTGCCCGAAGCATACGCAAAGCATCTTCCGCGAAGCGGTCATTAGGGTTTCCCACTGTCCTTAATATTTTGTCCTTTATATCTTTGAATCCGCCGTATAAATCAATAATGTCCTTTATGGCTCCCTTGGAAAGGCTTACGGCCACTGCGTTAATGGTGAAATCGCGGCGTTTAAGATCATCCTCAATTTTTTCGCTGAAATGAACTTCGTCGGGATGACGGTGATTGCTATAAGGACCTTCTATACGATATGGGGTCGCTTCAACTATTTTGAGCGAATCTTCAGCCTCTTCGTTTACTATCGCTACCGTACCAAATTTATTTTCATAAAAGGTTTTTGGGAAAAGCGGAATGATTTGTTCGGGATGCGCATTGGTTGTAACGTCCCAGTCTTTTGGTTTTCGTCCGAGAAAAAGATCCCGAGCACAGCCGCCGACCAGGTATGCCTGAAAACCTCCTTTCTCAAGGGTTTCAACAACGTTCGTGATCTCTTTTGGAATTGAATTTTGCTTCATTTCGTTTGTAGGTTTCATGGTAGCATCAATTTTAAAAAAATGATATTATACTGCTACATAACAATATGGATAAGGTACAATTAAGATTTAGGGCTCTACAATTGAGGGAATTGGGATTCTCATATGGCGAGATTTTGAAGGAAGTAAAAGTTTCCAAAAGCACTTTGGCATACTGGCTGAAAGGAATACCACTCGACGAACAGCAGGCGGCGCTTCTTAAATCACGATCGATCGAAAAGCAAAAACGTGGAAGATTTTCCACTTCCATTGCTTTGCGGGCGCGAAAAGTCTATCGCGAAAAAGCCGCCTACGACGATGCAGAGAAGGGATTCAAATTGCATTGCGGTGAATCCTTCTTTATGTCGGGAATATCCCTCTACTGGGCGCATGGAGGCAAGAAGAGCGGTTACTTTCAGTTCGTGAGCGCCGATCCTGAAATGATTGCATTCATGGTCAGTTGGGCGGAAAAATATCTTCTTGTTCCGCATGCTATGTCGAAAAAAGAAATCAAATTCCGTCTTTTTGTCCATGAGCCAAATAAAGGCTCTAATATTGAGGATTTTTGGGCTAAAAGTCTTTCCGTCAAGAAGGACATGTTTAAAATGACTAAAATAAAGGGCAGGGGAATGCAGAATAATCCCAATTATAAAGGTTCTTGCATGATTGCCATAACAAATATGGCTTTGTTGAGAAGGGTTTTAGCTTGGCAAAACCAGTTAATCAAGTATTATAAGGACATAGACAAAAAAGCAGTGTCTCAAACCGAAACGCACCCGTAGTGAAATGGATATCACATCGGTCTTCGGAACCGCTATTGGGGGTTCGAATCCCTCCGGGTGCACACGTGATTTTGCAATAAAACGAGGGGAATTTCTGGCGGAAAAAAGGAAGTTCTGTTAGAATAGTTTTCACTGACATTGCGGGCATGGTTTAGTGGTAGAACACGTCCTTGCCAAGGACGAGACGGGAGTTCGATTCTCCCTGCCCGCACCATCGAAGGTCTCGAAAAGCCATATTTATGGCTCAAAAATTGTCAGAAATAGATGTGAATAACTGTGCATAACTCTGGGGATTACGTTGATAAAAGACAAAAAATATGGCCTATATTCATAAGGTCAAAATTTGATTTTTTCTTGATTTCCATCACTTTTAGGCTTATATAGAGCCATATTTATTCAAAAAGACATAATTTTATCAAAACTTTATCCCCATGGTTCAAAATTCACGTCAAAAAGGGAATATCGGGGAAGAAATTGCATGTCGGTTTCTCGTGAAACGCGGCTATAAAATTGTAGCCAGAAATTACCTGAAGAAATGGGGTGAGATAGATATTGTCGCTACAAAAAATAGCGGGATTCATTTTATTGAAGTGAAAAGTGTGACGAAGAAAAGATCAGAGACAGGAGGTTATAATCCGGAAGAAAATGTCCATGTCCTTAAACAGAGGAGATTGCGGCGCGTCATTCAGACATACTTTTTGGAAAAGAGGATCGGTCTTGGCGTCGAATTTAAATTTCATGTCATTGTCGTGTACATGGACATGAAAACTCGCCGCGCGAGTGTCTCATTCATTGAAAATGTCATTCTGTAGCTTATTTTATGGAATTTTTAGCGGTCGTATGCTAGGATAGGGAGGTTCTCAATTTTTGTTTCGCAGGCTTTTTCCGGGCGATTTTTGAAAATAATAATATCGGAGCGTGGTGTAACGGCTAACATCCCTGTTTTGGGAACAGGTGACTCCGGGTTCGAATCCCGGCGCTCCGACCAGTGTCCAAGTAGTTTTAAAGTTAAATAATTGCGGGACTAGTTTAATGGTAGAATAGGAGTTTTCCAAACTCTTGGTGGGAGTTCGATTCTCCCGTCCCGCACTATGAATAAAAGATTGTTTGTCATTCACGGATGGTCGGGAAGTTCGAAAGAGCCTCTTATTGCGTGGCTAGGTAAAGTTGCCGACGAAGCAGGTTTTGAAACAACTGTTTTTGATATGCCAAATACGAATGTCCCCACTATTGATGCGTGGGTCAAACATCTCGACGAAAATGTAGGTTATATCGATCAGGATACTTATTTCATTGCTCACAGCATTGGTTGTCAGGCGGTACTTCGATATTTGGAAACTAATAAAGGTTCGCTCCTCGGTGGTGCTATATTCGTTGCTCCTTGGCTGCAGTTAACCGGACTTGAAACAAAAGAAGAAGAGGATATTGCCCGGCCTTGGATTGATCGGCCGATTGATTTCCTGAATATCCGAAAAATGTCGGATAAATTCGTAACTATATTTTCTGATAATGACAAACTCGTACCTCTCGAAATAAATAAGGATTTGTTGATAAAGGCCCTGAACCCAAAAGTCATTATTGAGCACGGAAAAGGTCATTTTAGCGAGGAAGATGGGGTCGTGGAGTTGCTGGTGGTTATAGAAGAACTCAAGAATTTTTAAAAGGCATATCTGGTTGTCAATAAAAGCTGGCCGCCATTTTGGAATTTTCTAATAAAAAAAGAAACCCCGTAGGGTTTCATGTCTGTTGCGTTGTGGTTAATTTTTGTCCAAGAGCATTTGCTCAATGTCGAGCCATGAATTGGCTTTGTCCATATTTGAAATAATATGGGCGAATTGTTCAAGATCTTCGCTTCGCGGTCGGAATAAAATTCGATGAATGACGCTTTCCGGCATGAAGTTCATTACTTCCGGACGGTCGTCAATGAAATGGGTGATTCCTAATTGTGCACAGATTGTGCCTTTTTCGCGGCGTTCCTGGCAGAAGTGCGCCCGTTTAATGGGAATACCTGTTCCTTTTTGGAACGAAGGGCTTTCAATCCAGTTTCTGGCCCGCACCTCCTGTTCCGGCGTTACTTTGGAAACAATGTAGATTCTATTTCCAAAGCGTTCCGCGGCGAGGCGCCGTATTACCCTGAACGATTCGGGGAATTCTTTTTTATTGGGATTATCGAGAATCGTATATCCCAAATCAATGCCTAATATTTCAATCATAAATTGCCTTTTCAAATGTTTGTCCTTTTTGAAATTAGCATGTTTCTTTCCTGTTGGCAAACAAAAAACCACCCTAAGGTGGTCTCTTGGCGTCCATGAGGGATGGACGAACTTTGAAGCTATTTGCGTCGACGCGTTCGTATTTGCTTGCGCAAATCCTCACATTGCGACGTAAATAGTTCTGGGTAGAACTATTTAACAGCTTCTTTCAAAGCCTTTGCGGCGCGGAACTTTGGAACCTTCATGGCTGCAACCTTGATGGTTTCGCCTGTTCGAGGGTTTCGAGCGTCGCGTGCTGCGCGCTGCTTGACCGAGAAGATGCCGAGGCCGGCAACTGAGACTTCCTCGCCTTTCTTCAAAGTGTTGACGATAGAGTCGAAAACAACGTCTACGGCCTGTTCAGCCTGGACCTTTGTGCCGCCCAATATTGCATGGACTGCGTCTACGATTCCTGCTTTATTCATTTTTTGTTTATTAAATATAAATAATAATGCCTAATCCCTGCAATCATTATATATGAAGCCGTTTTTTGCGCAATGGGCTCAAAATTGCGACATAATTTGTCGGATAAGGCAAAAAAATGTTGAAATTATCAAAAAATTCCCGTATTTTTCGGAAATAATGTAGTATTAGATATATGGAAAAGACCAAATCTCAAATCGTCATATACAAAGATCACAATGGAAACGTAAAAATTGACGTGCGTTTTGACGGCGATACGGTGTGGCTGACGCAGGCCCATATGGCTGAATTGTTCGATAAGGATCGAAAAACAATTACTGAGCATATCAAAAATATCTTTACGGAGACTGAATTGATCGAGGATTCAGTATGCCGGAAATTCCAGCATACTGCCCCTGACGGCAAGAAATATATGGTTAATTTCTACAATCTAGACGCTATCATTGCCGTAGGATACCGGGTAAAATCTCCGCAAGGCACAGCATTTCGCCAGTGGGCGACGGCGCGATTGTCCGAATATGTAGTGAAAGGCTTCGTGCTCGACGATGAACGTCTGAAGAATCCGGATCTGCCATTCGATTATTTTGAGGAATTGACGCGTCGCATTGCGGATATTCGCGCGAGCGAGAAACGCTTTTATCGGAAAATCACGGATATTTACGCGACGAGCGTCGATTATGATCCGACCGACGAGCAGAGTATCCTTTTTTTCAAAACGGTTCAGAATAAGGTTCATTATGCCATTACGGGCAAGACCGCGGCGGAAATTGTTGCGGGAAGAATTGATTCCGGCAAGAAAAATCTAGGGCTGACTCATTTTCGAGGGGCAAAGCCGACGAAGGACGAGGTTATGATCGCGAAAAATTATTTGAATGAAAAGGAATTGCTGGAGTTGAATAATTTGGTGGAGCAGTATTTGATTTTTGCGGAAGGGCAAGCCTTGCGTCGCGTGTCGATGAAGATGAAGGATTGGATCGAGAAACTCAACGGATTTTTGACCATTAATGACCGCGATATTTTGAAGGACGCCGGCAGAATTTCCCATGAATTGATGAAGGAAATCGCCGAACGGAAATTTGAGGAATATAAGCGGGTGGAAGCGAAACAGGATGTCGGTTTTGACGAGGCGGCGCTGAAGGTGGTTGAGGGGGTGAAGGAAATGAAGGGTCGGAAATTAAATTAGGGTTTAATGTTATTATTTAATTATGGAAAATCTAGAAAAAGGAGCTGAAAACATTGAATCGGAGAAATTAGTTTATCATTTTGATGTGAGACAAAAACATCCCGAGTCAAAAGAACTGTATAAAAAGATAGGCGACGGCTCCGGTGATTTTGAAAAAATGCTAAAAGAGTGGGCAAATCCTTTTACGGATCTCGATGGGAGAGAAATACTATATAAAGATACTAAAGCAGGTACTATTCATGTTCGAGAAGAACCTTTTCCTCAATGTACTTATAAAACAGATGGTCACCAGGATTGCGGTTTTTTTTATCAAATTGAAGTCGATATAGAATCGAAAGACATCGACATGCAAACTGCGATTCAATTAGTGCAAGAAGCGGCACATGGACGAAGAGTGGATTACTTTGAACTTCAAGAGCAGGTTAAAGTGGAGGACGGATATTCAATCAAAGAGAAATATCTTGTTGATCCCAAGACATCAAAAGCAAGTCCACACATTTAAAATTTCCCCGTACCTTTCCATGAAAGTTCAAAAATCATGCGCATCATGTTGTGAATCGTTTCATCCTCGATGATGATGCCTGTCAAATATTCCTTATTGAGATTAACAACGGCGACTTTGTTCGTGCCATAAATGGTGATCTCGCCTTTAAAGGGGAATTTCGCGGCTGGAACATAACGGATCTGTGGTACAACCTCCTTTTTGTAGCCGGCAAAGAAGCGATCGTTGTAGGTACGGTCTGCTTTTGTATCGGGAATGATGCCACGCGTCGTGATGCCGAGCTTTTCCTTGGTCCGACGGAATTCTTCGAAGAATTTTTTCGGGAAGACATGTTCGAGCTCGGCCGCATTGGAAAATGCCAACATTTCATATTTTTTGCCGATATCAAGCATATCTCTATATATAGCGAGGATACCGTCCTGATTTTCGAAATAGAGAACCTTTGGCTTGTTGGAAAGCAGGGAATAGAGGCCTTCGAATTCGGGAATGAGCTTTTGGACCTGTTCCAGTTGTTCATTTGCCGCCGCAATTTTATTTTTTGCGTAGCGAATGATGTTGTCGGGCTTTTCAATCTGATAATAGAGCTTGTTTTTCTTCTCAATTTCATTGACCAGACCGCGGATGGAGAGATCAGTCAGAATTTTGTAGACAGTCGATCGGTTAAGTCCGCAATATTCGGTGATGCGCGACGGGTATGCGCCGCCAAGCTCGAGCACGGAGATATAAACCAAAGCTTCTTTGTCCGTGAAGCCCGATTTTTTTAATTTTTCCAAAAAACCTGAATTTTTGATCTGCATAATAGTAGGTTTAGGGTAGCAAATTTTCCCATTTTTGTCAATTGTTACGAACAAAATATATCATTATATTAAAATATGTTGATAAATAATAGTTTTATTATTTTATTTAGATATTTATAATTGACAATATAATCTAATCATGCTATGATGATCCCAGAAAGATGAGTTCTTTGATACGACCATGTTCACAGCAGTCCTCACGGATTGCGCATGGAAGACAGGGGATTCGAGGAAAGGAATTTATGAGCACTTTCAACTACTCCATCGGCGATTTCACTAGTAACGGCATTAAAATCAACCTGGAAACATGGGTAACGGAATGGGGTGGAATTGGAATTCTCCATTACGATCGCTACATCAACATTAGAGGCGTTAACAGGGATGGCACACTCTTCGAAAGGGGATGGGTGTTTGGCTACCAAAGAAACCATAATGAAGGAGAAGTAGATTCTTTCTTAGCAGAGAAAGGTTTCTCTGGCTTCAGAACGCTTGTTTCTTCCATAGAACGTTCCAACGCCCCAACATCATCGTATCAAGCGCGCCGCTACCTAACGCGCAATCACGGGTAGTATTTCAGCGGAATATTACCCCAAGGGTGTGAAAAATGCACACCTTCTGTCCGAGAGTGAGTACTCTCGCTGACGAGCTCGAAAGAGCGAAACAGAATGTTCTTTACATTAAAGGCTCTCACTACCTATTACAAAAGTGAGCTGTTTTGCGGTGCTGGCTCGTCACTAGTTCGCGCTTCAGTGAAAAAAGCGGTTATGGAGGTGCCCATGGGCCTACTCCGTACCAACGAGTTTCCGCCGAACCCGCATGCACAGCCTGAACAGTTTCAGGAACACATGAGTGGCAAAGCGACGACTGAGTTGGTCGCGGAAAAGCAGACTCCGGAGGAAGAGAATCTTTCGCTGTTGCAAAACAGTGAAGGAAATCTATTCCTCGCGGATGGTGCACGCTTGTATCGAGTTCTCGACTTCACTTTTCTGGGAATTGAAGCAAAGACTCTCGACACGAGCGAGCACAAGGTTTACCACCTTTCCAATGCAGCGTTTATCCGCCTTGCGGCCGAACGTGATGTGTTGGAGAAGGAGTTGACCACTGCTCCCGCTGAAGGATAGTGCTAACCTTCAATTCAGAAGCACTAATTTTTGTCACCTTTCTAAAAGCGTGAGTCTGGCGTGCAGCGCTGGGAATGAAAATTCTCGTCCGTCTCGGAATATATTTCCGACTGATGAGTCCACAAGGACGAAACGGAATTTATTAAATAGTCACTCTAAAAAATGAATAAAACAAATAAAATAATTGCAGGTATTGTTGTGGTTGTCTTGGCAGTATGGGGTATTTCATACCTTGCAACACCGAAAGGGCCAACAACAAAACCTACCATAAAAATTGGTGTCACTTTGCCGCTCACGGGAGGTGTCGCTACACTTGGTCAAGCGAATAAGAATGCGATTCTGTTGGCATATTCCCAACTTCCTAAAGATACAAAATACAATTATCAGCTTATTTTTGAAGATGATGCTTTTAATCCGGCCACGGGCGCATCGACGGCAAATAAATTGATAAGCGTTGACGGCGTATCGGCTTTGATATCATTCGGTTCGCCGGTGGGAAATGTCGTCAGCCCGATTGCCGAGCAGAATCATATAACCCATATCAATGATTTCGCATCGGATCCTCATGTTGCGAGCGGAACTTATAATTTCGTCGACTATACGCCCGCATATCAGGATGCAAAAGTATTCTTCCCTGAATTAGAAAAACGCAACATACACACGATTGTTTTCTTTGGTCAGCAGGATAATACAGGGGCGCTCGCGCTTATCAGTACGTTCTTAAGCGTTGCTTCGAGCACTCCGTCAATCAAAGTCCTCTCTACGCAGATGTTCAATACTGGAACGACGGATTTCCGCACACAGATTGACAAGGTAAAAGGACTTAATCCGGACATTTATGTGTTTGAAGCAAGCAGTCCCGAGCTCGAAATCCTGACGAAACAACTTCGTCAGGAAGGCGTGAATACTCCCATAACGACAATGGAAGCTTTTGATTTCTCGAGCCAGCTATCGCTTTTCGAAGGCGATTGGTATGTGGATGCGGCGGATCCTACGTCATTGTTTACCGATCTATATACGAAAACATATGGCATTGCTCCTTTGGCTGGCGCCGCAAACGGTTACGATTCATTCAATATGATTGTTCAGTCGGTAGAAACCGTCGGCGATGGAAAAACTATACCGTCGAGCACCGCTATTGCCCACGCAGTTGCGCAGATAAAAGGTTTCAATGGAGCTCTTGGAAATAATCTAAGCGTCGGTTCAGACCATCTGGTCGTATCCCAAGCCGTTGTTAAAATGATAGAAAACGGCAAGCCGGTGACGATAGCACAGTAGGGATGTATTCCAATTTTGTCGACTTGAACCGCTTCCCCGCAGAAGCGGTTTTTGTTGTAGAATGACGTAACATCAATATGAGTATCATTCCTCAACTCATAGTCAATTCCATAATTGCCGGAGCGATTTATAGCATGGTCGCTCTCGGTTTTAATTTGATTTACGGCACGGCAAAGTTTTTTGACCTGGGTTACGGGGCGTTGGCGGCTGTCGGCGGGTACACGGTTTTTTATTTTTACGACGGTCTCGGCATCAATCTTTATGCTTCCATTATTTTGGGAGTTTTTGTTTCCGGAGCTATCGGCGTTCTTATATACCGCCTGGTTTATGCGCCGTTGCGCAAACGAAAATCGTCGAGCATGGTCCTTCTTGTCGCTTCGCTCGGCGTCATGACAGCTCTCCAGTCAATTGTCGCCATTATATTCACCAGTCAATTTCAAACTCTGTCGCGCGATGCCGGCGCGGAGAGAATTTACACAATTTTTGGCGGCGTGATTACCCAGACTCAACTCGTTACGCTTATTCTCGGTGTTCTTATCATGATTTCCATAGGACTGACTTTTCGATATACGCTTTTCGGCAAAGCCATCAAAGCGGTGGGCGACGACGAAGAAGTTTCTAAAATTGTCGGCATCAATACGACTAAAATTATCGGCTGGGTATTTTTTATCGGTTCCGCAATTGCCGGTTTGGCCGGGATATTAGTAGGCTTTGACACCGGCATAGAGCCGACCATGGGACTGGATCTTCTTCTGAAAGGCGTTATCGCTTCGATTATCGGCGGCATAGGGAATGTGTATGGAGGAGTTCTTGGCGCATTTCTGCTCGGCTTCATCGAAAATTTCGGCATATGGAAAATATCGGGGGAATGGAAAGACGCCATAGCATTTGCGGTACTTATCATTTTTCTCTTGTTTCGGCCGCAGGGAATATTAAAAAAGTAAAATGGAATATCTGATTCACATCGCCATACTGATATCGATATACGCCATACTCGGCCTTTCTTTGAATCTTGTCGTTGGTTTTACGGGGCTTTTGTCGGTGACCCAGGCGGCTTTTTACGGCATTGGCGCATATGCCACAGCTATTTTATTGGTTTCAACCGGTATGAATTTTTTCCTCGCCATGTTTATCGGAATGATTATAACCGGCATTATCGCATTGGTCATGGGCTTTGTCCTGTCGAAATTCAAGGATGATTATTATGCCCTCGGCTCGTTCGGTTTCAACGTTATCATATACAGCATATTTTTAAATTGGCAGTCGTTGACGAACGGTCCATTGGGAATTCCCGGCATTCCGAGGCCGACACTGTTTGGGTTTACATTTTCTGAGAATGCATGGTTTCTGGTTCTTTCGGCCGGATGCGCGGTTGCCATATATTTTATTTGCCAATTCATCACAAAATCGTCATTCGGCCGCGTTCTCAAGGCAATACGCGAAGATGATAAAGCCATCGCCGTTTTCGGGTATCGTACGCTCTGGTATAAACTTGCCATTTTTGTCATTTCGGCAGTGATGGCGGCTGTGGCGGGTTCACTATTTGCCTCGTACATTACTTTCATCGATCCGTCGAGTTTTACTCTGACGGAATCTATCTTTATTTTGGCCATTGTCATTCTCGGCGGTTTGGCCAGCAACAAAGGCGCCATCTGGGGTGCTGTTTTTCTAATACTTTTACCAGAGATCTTGCGTTTTGTTGGCTTTCCCGACGAAATCGCGGCGCAAATGCGGCAGGTAGTTTACGGTCTTATATTGATTTTACTTATGCTTTACAGGCCGCAGGGACTGGTTGGGGAATATAGGTTATAATTAATTTATTATGAACAAAAAAACGATTTGGTCTATGACTGCTTTTATCCTTGTAATAACTGTAGTTATTTTGTTTTATTTTTCCAGAAATTCTTCGTCTAATCTAACAGTCAAACTTGGTGTAATTGCAGGAACGACTGGCCAGTACGCTCCAGCGGGTGAGGGATATATGAAAGGTTTTAATCTTGCTCTTGATCAATGGAATAATTCTCACATTCAAAAATTCTCGACGATCGTCGAAGACGACGGTTTCGATGCGGTCAAAGGTCTTGCCGCCTATCAGAAATTAAGTTCGATTGATAATGTAGATGCTTATGCTATCGTGTCGTCATTTACCATCGACGCTGTGTATGATCTTGTTCACAAAGAAGATAAGCCTGTGGCTTTAGGATTTGAACAAAGTAAGCCAGCTGAAGATGATAATATTTTCCAAGTTTTACCCGCGGCCGAACCCGTCGAGTCAGCTCTAGGACAAAAAGTAAAACAGTTGGGATATAGCAAACCAATCGCTGCGGTAAGTAACAACACTTCGGTGTATCAAAATTTCTATACTGGGTTCAGTGCCGGTTTTGGTGTGAGTGTTCAGAAATTCGAAATCAACAGTGACATAGGCAGTATTAGATCACAGGCTCTTGCTATTGTTGCCGCTAAGCCTGATGTCGTAGTATTTTTTACAGCACCGCAAGATGGAGCGCAACTCGTGAAGGAGATTCTCCGTATTACGACGTCGACAAATCGGCCATACTTTGTCTTTGATCAAGATGTTCAATCTGGTTCTACTGATTATCAGACGATCCTCGGTTCTGATATCAACAAGATTGATGGTAGTCTTGTGGCTATGTCGAAGAATGATTTTACTTCTGATTTTACTCAGGCATATACGGCAAAATACAACGAGACCCCTCCATTTGGCTCTGATATGGGATATAACTCTTTCCTATTGCTGGCAACTACTTATGATAAAAATTCGCAGACATGGATCGATAATATGAAGAAAGTAAGTTTCACAGGAGCAGATGGTAATGTGTCATTTGATTCGGTAGGGTTGAGGGTCCCAAACGTCTATTTTGGAAAATTACAAGGTGGAAAAGTAATTTAATTCTTACCTTAGCTTTTAGATTTCTCCCACAAACTTTCCCAAAGCAATTTCATCATTGCGGCGAATTCTTTGCTGTGAACGGTGAAGGCAATTTTTTCCGATCCGCCGGACGCGAAGAGACATTTGTTCCCATAGAGCCAGAAACTCATTTTTGAATCAGTACCTTTCGGTAGGTATCTGACCGAGACTAGATTTTTCTTGTTATTTTTAAGCCATTCATGTTTCGTACCATGCTGAATGGATCGGTCTGTGTGATTTTCGATAACGTAAATGAAAACACCATATTGAAAGCGTTGCCCCCCATGCCATTTAAAGAATTCCTCGTCCATGTCGATCATATTTTTTGTCGGCCAAACCATATAAGCTTCTTTCAAATCTTTTTGCCATGGCATGTCGCGAAAAGCTTGCTTGATGCCAAGTATGCCGGAATAGAATTTAATCTTCGGCCTAGACACTATATCTTTTGGATGATTTTTGCCTATGAAATCCAGCAGGGATATTTGGGCATTTTTCATATTCTGTAGTTTTTCCTCATTTGCTCGGGTTAATTGTTCCGGATCAGATATACCAAACGATTTGCCATGATCGTCGCTGTATTCGTTAATGAGACTTTGGTCAAGAAGGGGGGTTATGGCGTCGTAGACGGAGGATTTTGGCATATTGAGCCGAGCAGCTATATCGGCCACCGTAGAAATGCCATGGCCTATGATGTCCATCAATACTCGTTTTGACTTGGCTGGCATGCCAAAAATATCAAGGAAATCATTGGTATTCGCTTTTCGCCGAATCATGGACAAATAATATCATGGGTGTAATATATGTCAATATGAATAAAAAAATCACATGGTCAGTAATTGGAATTATTGCGGTTATCATTGCAATTGTCTCTGGAGTCCGACATTCCAAGGCTCCACAAGCAAATGCCAACCCTATAAAGATAGGTGCTGTTTTGTCGCTCACAGGCTCTGCCGCACCGTGGGGTGAGTATGCGAAAAATGGTATTGATTTAGCAGTAAAAGAGATCAATGCTAATGGTGGCATTAATGGCCGCCCGGTTCAGGTAGTAATCGAAGATGATAATACAGACGGAAAACAATCCGTGTCGGCATGGAATAAACTTGCTACAGTTGACGGTGTTCAAGGGATTATTGGCGGTGTATTTGATTTTACGGCGCAACCTCTCATCCCCTTGGCCTTAAGCAATAATATTCCATTCATATCTCCATCAAATTTTCGCATTGCGGGAGGCTTTGATTTGAATGATCAGAGCTTTGTCATGCTGACTGATATGAATAAAACCGTGCAAAAACTTCAACCCTATCTTGCGTCTAGTTCCATTAAAAAATTGGCAGTTGTCCATTATCAGTCGACTTTCGGCAATGAGATAGCTCAGACACTTGATGGCGTCATGAAGAATCTCGGCAGAGGAGGCATTGTGGACAATCCATATCCGCAAATCGGCGATAATGATTGGAAAACGACAATTATAAAATTAAAAAGCGAAGACGTAGATGCAGTTTTCTTGGATATGGTCGGAAATGATCCTCTTGTTTTCTTGCAACAGGCCAAGGAGCTCGATTTTTCTCCGACTGTTATTACTTACAATGGAATACAGGATGCCTTTGCGGATCAGAGTGACAAAAGCTTGCTCAACGGTGTTGTCGTATTAAACTGGGAAGTGACGTCGCCACAATTTTCGGATATGTACCAGCAGGCATATGGCGTGGCCCCGACAAAATCAGCAGATAAATATTTCGAGGCTGTGTATGTCATGGCTAATGCATTGGCTAACGTATCCGATCCTTCTCAAGCCCCCGCTTACATAGCCAGAAATTCATTCAATACGCCGAATGGAACAGTAACTTTTGCCTCAGATCATTCTGTGAGTGATGTTCCTGTACAAATTCAAATTATTGAAGATGAGGTGGCGACACCTTGGCGGTAGACTGATAATAGGGCATAATTTGAGCGTGTCTAATCTAGCAATCAAAAATTTAGAGAAACATTTTGATGGCGTTAAGGCTGTCAATAAATTGTCGATTGCTTTTGAGGCCGGAAAAATAACCGGAATTATCGGTCCTAACGGTTCGGGTAAATCGACTTTAATAAATACGCTTACAGGACTTATCCCGGCTGATTCGGGTGAAATTATAATTGCGGGGTCACAAATACTTAAGAAAATTCGTGCATATGATATACCGACGTATGGAATGACGAGGACTTTTCAGGACGTAAGATTATTCGAACAGATGCCTGTAATTGATAATATACTCGTCGTCCTAACGGAACGAAGCATTTGGAAGTCCTTGTTTGAAAGACACAGTAAAATTCACATGGAAAAAGCCGAGGATGTTTTAAAAAAAGTTGGTCTCTTGGACAAGAGAAATGATTTGGCTAAAAATCTTTCATACGGTCAGCGCAAGCTTCTCGAAATCGCCCGAATACTAGCCATGATTCATTGTGGTGCTGGCGATATCAACGTCATTTTTTTCGACGAACCGTTTGCGGGATTATTTCCACAAATGATAAAAATAGTCACGAGCGTGATGAAAGAACTTCGAGATGAGGGCAAATCCGTGATTCTTGTCGAGCATAATATGGATCTTATCCGGGAATTATCTGACCACGTCTATGTTCTTGATTCGGGTGAGCTTCTGGCGCAAGGAAGTCCGTCGGAAGTATTGACGCGTAAGGATGTTATCGAAGCGTATCTCGGCGAATAATTACATGAACGACGAAATCTTATTACAACTGAAAAATGTCCACGTTCATTTTGGCGGAGTAAAAGCGCTTGATGGCGCTTCCGTTTCAATACATGAAGGAGAAATAGTGGCTCTCATGGGACCAAACGGAGCCGGGAAATCCACTATACTTAAAGCTATTTTTGGATTGGCTCCGATTGATTCCGGCGAGGTACTCTGGCAAGGGCATCCATTTATGCCGGTTTCTTATGAAGTAGTAGAACGTGGTGTTTCGTTTGTGCCCCAAGGTCGCAGGGTATTCCACCATCTGACGGTTCTTGAGAATCTGGAGATCGGGGGATTCAATGTTAAAAATAAGGTTAATCGTAAAGAGCGCATTATCGATATGCTCGAACTGTTTCCGGCTCTTAAAGGAAAGCTTCATGCCAAATCAGGTACACTCTCCGGTGGTCAACAACAAATGTTGGCTATTGCCCGCGGGCTCATGACTGATCCAAAGGTTCTCTTGCTGGATGAACCGTCTTTAGGTCTGGCTCCAAAAATTGTCAAAGAAGTATTTGAGAAGATCAAGGAAATAAATGATCGCAAGAAAACCGCGATTCTTGTCGTTGAGCATAATTTAAAATCACTTCTGGAAATTACCAAACGCGCATACGTGCTTGATAAAGGCAAAATTTATGCAGAAGGAATTCCTAAAGAATTAATCGATAAAAAAATCTTGGAGAAGGTTTTTTTGGGAAATTCTTAAGATAATCAACTCAATAGCAATATTTTACCGCGCAAACTCGATCGCACGTGTCTCACGGATGATGGTTACCTTGATTTCGCCCGGATATTTGAGGTCTTTTTCGATTTTGAGGGCTATGTCGCGGGCCATGTTGCGAGCTTCGAGGTCAGTGACGTTTTCAGGGGTGACGAATATGCGGATTTCGCGGCCAGCCTGAAGGGCGTAAGATTTTTCAACACCTTTGAAGCCGTTAGCGATGGCTTCGAGGTCGCCGAGGCGTTTGAGGTAGTTTTCAATGCTGTCGCTGCGGGCTCCGGGACGCGCGCCCGAAATGGCGTCGGCAGTCTGAACAATGCGTGATTCAACCGTTTCATACGGGTATTCCTCGTGATGGGCCTGCATGGCCTTCACGATATCCTCGCTTGCGCCGAATTTCTGGAGGATTCTGCGGCCGATTTCGACGTGGGTTCCGGCGACTTCATGGTCGAGAGCCTTGCCGAGATCATGGAGAAGGGCACCTGCCTTTGCCACTGCAACGTTGGCACCGAGCTCTTCAGCTATCATTCCGGCAATGTGCGCCATTTCTATTGAGTGCTGGAGGACGTTCTGGCCGTAGCTGGTACGGAAATGGAGTCGGCCGAGAATGAGGAGAATTCGCGGATCAAGGCCAATGACGCCGCATTCATACGCGGCCTGTTCGCCCTTTTCCTTGATGGTTTTATTGATGTCGGCCTGTGCCTGTTCGACGATTTTCTCGATTTTTGCAGGCTGGATACGGCCGTCGCGGATCAGTTCCTCGAGGGCGGCTTTTGCGACATGGCGACGCACCGGATCGAATGAAGAAATGGTAATTGCACCTGGTGTGTCGTCGACAATAACTTCAACGCCGGTCATTCGCTCGAAAGCTTTGATATTGCGGCCTTCCTTGCCGATAATTTTTCCTTTAATTTCGTCGTTTGGAATGGTGACGTTTGTCGACATGACGTCAGCGGCCACGGAACTGGCGAGGCGCTGGATCGACATTGCAAGAATGTCCTTCGCCTTGTTTTCCAAAATTTCCTGACCCTGCGAATCCATTTTCTGCATGCGGACGATGAGGTCGGCTTCGGCATTCCGTTCGATTGTCTTCATCAATTCGGTTTTTGCTTCCCCGTCGGTCATTTGGGCG
This sequence comes from Candidatus Tayloriibacteriota bacterium, assembly GCA_003151615.1. GTDB lineage: Bacteria > Patescibacteriota > Minisyncoccia > Phycocordibacterales > PALSA-1337 > PALSA-1337. Next base: position 167,927 of record PLXZ01000001.1, read on the forward strand.
ACCCTTTGAAGGGACTCTTTCTTTTCCTGTTCCAGTTTTTCCGCGCGTTCGCGGATGACGCGGATTTCGGCAACGCGGCTCTTGATGATTTCAACCTCCTTGTCGATGTCGGTTTGGCGTTTATCGAGAAGATCTTCCTTTTTAATGAGGCGGGTTTCGGTTTGCTGAGCTTTTTCTTCCTTTTCGCGAATTTCCTGGCGCGACTGGTCGAGAAGGGTATCGGCCTTCGTCTGCGCTTCGTCCGTGATTTTTTTTGCCCCTTCTTTTGCCGTGATGAGCATTTCCTTTATCTCCAATTCCATCGAGCCTTTTTTGCCGAGCGAAATGATCAGGCGCAGGAAATAGCCAACGAGTATTCCGAGAACGCCCGCGGCTCCCAATAAAACAATGATTAATTTTAGTGACATATGCGAATAGCTTCGCCTTTCGAGAAGTGGACCGGAGTTAATGCATAGGTAAGTGTTTGGGCGTGTTCGTGCGCGGAGTTCGGAATGGTAGGGGATAGTGCGGAATTGTATGCAGGATGGAACACGGAATCTGCGGAAGTGTCGGTATTTGGAAGTACGTATTCATTAAGGGAGTCGTTCTGAAAAAACTAAGCCGAAATTAAATCTAATAACAGATTTAATATATATCACATTTTTAAAATTGTCCAGTTTTAAAGCACCTTGTCGATAATTCCGTATTTTTTGGCGTCTTCGGCGGACATGAAGAAGTCGCGGTCGACGTCCTTTTCGATTTTTGCGACTGGTTGGCCGGTATTTTTTGCCAAAATTTTATTGAGGTTTTCGCGGGTTTTGAGGATGTGGCGTGCGCTGATTTCAATGTCGGAGGCCTGGCCTTCCGCGCCGCCGAGCGGCTGGTGAATCATGACTTCTGAATTTGAGAGGGCGTAACGCTTGCCTTTTGTTCCGGCTGACAAAACGAGAGCCGCACCGGACGCGGCGATGCCGACGCATGTCGTCGCGACATTATTTTTAATGTGATTCATCGTATCGACGATGGCGAGGGTCGCCGTGACCGAACCTCCCGGAGAATTTATATAAAGATTGATGTCCTTTTTCGGATCTTCAGATTGCAGGAAAAGAAGCTGGGCGATGATTATGTTCGCCGTGTGGTCGTCTATCGGGCCGCCGAGGAAAATAATATTGTCCTTGAGCAGGCGCGAGTAAATGTCGTAGGCCCGTTCGCCGTAATTTGTCTTTTCGATGACTGTTGGAATTAACATAGTTTTATTTGTTATTTTGCTGATAGTTTCCGTTGTTTCTGATTTTCGCATTATTACACATTTTTTTTGAAAAAGAAAGTTGTGCGATTTTTATGCGGGTATATACTTGTTTCATGAGGTTGCATCGGTTTTTCTCCAACGATCCAATTGTACCAACGATAGAGAGCGGAAATCAAAACGACACGAGCGATCTTATCACCCAAAAATCTTCCACTGCCCAATGGAAGAAGGTTTTTCGGTTTGGACCCGGTGACCGCGTAATTCTTTTCGACGGCTCCGGAAGGGATTTTACCTGTGAAATCCTCGAATATAAGGGTGGGAACGGAAATGATGATGGCGAAACAGTGCTCAAAATGGTCGAAACCCGTCCAAATAACGTGAAACCCGTGCGAAATGTTTCACTGTACGCGGCAGTTGTTAAAAAGGACACATTCGAATGGATTGTCGAAAAAGCCACCGAGCTTGGCGTGTCCGATATTGTCCCTGTAATTGCAGAGAGAAGCGAAAAGAAAAATCTGAATGTTGAGCGTCTTGAAAAAATTGCGATAGAGGCGTCGGAGCAATCGGGAAGGGGAACAGTTCCAAAAATTCATCCTGTCATTAGTTTTAGCGATGCCATTGCGGAAATCATCAAAAGAAAACAGCCAGCGATCGTTTTTGATCCGTCCGGCATGAAGTTTTCCGAAAAAGATTTTGCCGCCTTAAACAGTACCGTCGTTTTCATTGGCCCCGAAGGAGGATGGTCGCCGGATGAGTTGAATGCTTTTAAAAAAGCGGACATTCCGATACTTTCCTTCGGTCCGCAAATACTGCGCGCAGAAACAGCGGTTATTGCGGCATTAAGCCGACTGGTTTTCTAGAAACTGAAATACTTTTTCATTTGTGAGCACTCCCGTGGCGTATGCATATGCCCGTTCATGGTCGGCGTCCTTGTAATGTTCCATGATGTGCTTTACTTCCTTTTCGATTTCCTTTGTCTCAGCGCTGATTTTTTCAGACTCGGCGATTTTGTTGAGGACGAGCTGCAATTTTACTTTTTTCTCGGCGTACGGACCCCATTCTTTGCGTAGGTCGTCGATGTTTTTCTTCGACTGCTTCAGATATTCGTCGAGAGAATATCCCATACGTGCGATGTCATCGTTGAACTGCATTTCGGTGCGGCGAATTTCGCTTTCAATGAGAGCCGCAGGTAGTTCGATTTTTGATTCGGTTGAAATTGCGTCAGCCATGGCGATGCGGCGCTTTTCGCGGGCTTCGCGTTTTTTATCATCGGCGAGAGCCTCGGAAATATGTTTTTTGAACTCGGGCGTTTCGAGTTTTTTAATTTCCTCGCTATGATCATGTTTGGGGTCATGTATCTCGCCTTCAGCATGATTGTGACCCTCGTGATTTTCGTAGGACTTTCGAATGCGGTCCAATGCGTCTGTGATTTCCTTTTCGGTGACGCCGAGATTTTTATCGTCGACTGCAGGCGTTCCTTTTGCAATCTTTTTGTAATCCGCGAGGGTTATTTCCGGCATGACTGAAACCTTTATCTTGAATTCCAGCGCATTGCCCGCCGCCATTTTCGTAATGGAAATTTCAGGCCGGCCGATCGGATCGATTTTATTGTCCATGACGATGGAGGGATAGGCTTCGGAGAGGGCGAGCTCGGCCATCTCTTCGAGAATTGTTTTTTCGCCGACTTTCGCCACGATGATTTTTTCGGGAACGCTGCCTTTGCGGAAACCGTCGACGACTATGGTTTCGTTTATATTTTTGAGTGCTGCCGGTCGAAACGAATCAAACGCTTCGGCTGAAATGGAGCCAGTTATTTCAATTTGAGATCCGGGTATTTTCTTTATTTCGGCGGTTGCCGTTATTTTTTGTTTTTTCATATTATTTTAAGTAATGGTATCTATTTCTCTTGATATGTCTAGAATCCGGGATTTTGCGGTGCCGGATTCGCCTGAAGGTCCTTTTGAATGTCAGTGGGCTCAGTGCTCGTACTATATATGATGATTGTGGTAGTTGCCAGGTTGGTATTTTCCTGCTGAATCTGGGCCGCGGTATTGAGATGTTCCCCCCATATGTAAAGCGCAGTGACGATGAGAAGCACGACAATTATGAGGGTTCCAACGATGGGTCCGATACCTTGATTTTGAGGAGTAGTTTCGTTCATTGCCCCTAGTATACAACTTTCAAAGCTATTTTATAGCAATTTTACCGCTCAATCATCGCCGCAACGATTTAGAGAATATTTGTCAATACATCCAAGGCCGACTGAAGGTCATTGTGAGCCAAATTTACCGCGCCAATCGCATCGTCCGCCAATTTTCGCGCTTTAGCAAGGACGGTCTGGCTTTGATAAGCCGAAGATGCCGCGATCGTCGATGACGCAAATAATGCGATATTATTTTGGGCGATTATGATGTCGGCGCTCGAAGAAGCAAGCCAGAGATTAACGCTTGAAGTGTCCGTTCCCGAAGCTGCCGTTTCCGCCGTTTTTGTTGCTATGCGAGTCTGTATATTTTCGAGATTCAAGAGAGCCAAGTTGAGCTGGTCGACGAGGGTTTTTTCCTTGTTTTGAATATCGGAAGAGTGGTCAGTTACGAGTTGATTGCGCAGAGCGCTGTTTTGGGCGCCATTTTCCTTGCCCGCGTCAACGGCGTTTTTAAATGTCGAACCGATGGAGCCCGAAAGCGTCTGGGCATGAGCCATGCCAACATTCAATACAAGTGCCGTCGTCAAAATAATTCCTGTTTTCTTGATGAAGTTCATGTGATTTATTCTAGCACAGCTTATTTTTTGACTTTTGCGTCTTTTTTCCCGTCGGCATACATTTTTACGCCAATATCGAAAGCTTTTTGCGCGTCGGACATGCCTTTGAAACCCGTTACTTTGACTATTTTATTCTGAAGATTTTTGTAGGTTGAATAGAAATGCTCGATTTCGCGGAGCGTGTGCGAATTGATGTCTTTGATGTCTTTTACGTTCGTCCAGCGAGGATCGTCAACCGGGACGGCGATTATTTTGTCGTCAATGTCGCCGCTGTCATTCATGCCCATGATTGCAACTGGGCGGACGCGTACTAGAATTCCGGCCAAAAGAGGGTACGTAGTCAAAACGATGACGTCGAGAGGGTCGCCGTCATGCCACAATGTCTGCGGGACAAATCCATAGTCAAAAGGCACATCCTGACTGGTGTGATTGACGCGATCCAGGGCTATAAGGCCCGTTTCTTTGTCGATTTCGTATTTATTTTTTGAACCTTTTGGAATTTCGATGATTACATTTATGGAATCAGCTGTTCCGGGTTCAATGTCATGAAGCATGTTCATATTTTTGGGGCCAACGGCCATTTTATTTTACTAATTTTTATTTTCCAGGTTTCTCGTCGGATTCAGGAACGCTCATGGTTCCGGAAGACTGGATATCGATTTTCCAGCCGGTCAATTTTGCGGCGAGACGGACGTTCTGTCCGCCCTTGCCGATGGCGAGCGACTGCTGGTCATCCGCGACGGTGACGATTGCGCGCGCGTCTTCTTTTTTCAATTCGATTGAAATGACCTTTGCCGGAGAGAGGGCTTCTTCGATGAATTTCGCCGGATCCTCAACCCACTCTATGATATCAATTTTTTCGCCGCCAAGCTCGCTGGTAACCGTGTTGACGCGGACGCCGCGCTGGCCGACGAGAGATCCAATCGGATCAATGTGAGAATCGACAGAGGCAACAGCGATTTTCGAGCGTGAACCGGCTTCCCGGGCGATTGCTTTTATTTCGACGCTGCCCTGGGCGATTTCCGGAGCCTCGATTTCAAAGAGTTTTTTCAAAAACTGAGGGTGTGATCGCGAAAGTTTGAGCATGATGCCTTTGGGCGTTTCCTCAACGGCATACAGATATGAACGGATACGTTCGCCCTGTTTGTAGCGTTCGCCGGGAATTTGTTCCTCATATGGAATGACGCCGATTGCGCGGCCCATGTCGATGAAAAGGGCTCCGCGTTCAACGCGCTGGACCGTTCCGGAGACGATTTCGCCTTCCTTCTGTCCGTATTCGTTCATGACGGATGTTTTTTCGGCCTCGCGAATTTTCTGGATGATGACCTGTTTTGCGGTCTGTGCGGCAATGCGGCCATAATTATCCTTCAATTCAAGAGGGAAGACGATTTCGTCGTCAATTTTGGCGTCGCGCTTTATTTTTTTCGCGTCGGCAAGCAACATGTGATGTTCAGGGTTGAAGCGGACTCGGATTTCATCCTGTTCGGTATTTTCGATGTCCTGGTCGGGTTCCGCTTCATCCATGATGACTTTCGATTCGTCAACGACGATTTTCACCTGGAAAAATTCAACTTTTCCGGTGTTCATGTCGAAACGCGCGCGGACGATTTGGCCTTTTTTTCCGTATTCTTTTTTGTACGCGGTCGCGAGGGCGAGTTCGATCGCTTCGAACATCTTATCTTTTGGAATTCCGCGTTCCTGTTCAAGCTGTTCCAAAACCGAGTGTATTACTTTTAAGTCAAACATATATTTTTGGCCTTATTTAGAGCCATATTTTAAGGGCACTTTGATAATTTTTTGTAAAAAAAGCCCGCCGTGAAGCGAACTGTCATGTTGACATCTTAGCGCCTTTTGGCGTTTTGTCAAATAGAGCTTGCGTGATAGAATATCTGCATAGAGTTGCTCAACTTCAAATTTTTATAATTATGAAAAAAATGTTTGGCCGATGTTTTTATATTCTGCCGGCGTTCGCCACAACGGTTTTGGTTTTGATGAGCGTCGCGTTCCAAACTCCTTCTATGGCATTGGCGAGCACGGCCACTTCTTCGCTTTCCGGCTGGGCATGGTCCGACAATACCGGCTGGCTTTCCTTCAATTCGACTGACAGTGGAGCGGGCGGCAGTCTGTACGGTGTGATATTAGCCACAAGCACCGGATCATCTATCGGAACTCTTTCAGGTGACGGCTGGTCTCCCAACATTGGATGGGTCAGCTTCAATTCAAGCGACGTCACCAACTGTCCTTCAGATCTCGGTGCAACCCTCATCAATGGATGCGTTCCTTCGGTAAATGTGACGACGGGAGCGGTGTCGGGATGGGCGAGGGCGCTGGCGGGTACGAATAGCACCGGCCTTGTTGTTGCTTCATCAACAGTGCCGGCATGGGATCCCGAGACCCAATTATATGAACAGTTCATAGCGGTTACTAATAACACCGGACAAAATCTATCTGGAGCGCGATTGACCATGACGTCTGCGTTGCCGAGCGGCGTTTCAGTCTTTGGCTCATCAGGCGGTACTGATGCCAACGGCAATATTTATTTCCAGGACAACTATCCTTTATCCGCGGGTCAGACAGTTTATTTTGGCATTGATTTTTACGATCCGACAAATACAAGTTTCAATCCTAACTATACGCTTCAGGCAATGGCGACAACTTTGTCCGAGCCAACCATTCCAAGCGGAAGCACCCAGGTTTCGGTAAGCGCCACCTATTATGCAAGTGATCCTGTTTCTACCTATGTAAATTATAGTGGCCCTATAACTGTTTTGCAGTGGACAAGTATAAGTGGCGATCAATATGGTCTTCAATATAGCGATGACGGAGGCGTAACTTGGCATACAGCGTACGGTCTAAATAGCACGGCGGTATTAGATACAGCTGGCAGTAGCGCCACAATCCTTCTTGATTTTGGTTTACCAGCAACCGATGCAGCCCCTATTTCTACCCGCCAATACAAGATGTGGCAGCTTCCTTCCGGTTCGTATCCCGCAAGAAACTTGAACTGGACGACGCAGGCCGCCGGAAATCATTCTTGGTTTGGAATAACATCATCTGCCGATGGCAGCAAACTTGCTGCGGTCGACAACAATACTGGCTACGTATACACCTCCCCTGACAGCGGCGTCACATGGACGGCTCAGACGGCTGCAGGTGCTCGTCTTTGGTCAGGAATCACTTCATCCTCAGACGGCACAAAAATCGCTGCAGTTGCTCAAACTGGCATCGTGTACACATCTGCCGACAGCGGCGTCACATGGACGGCTCACACCGTGAGTGGTGCGACATCATTATATAAAATAACATCATCATCCGATGGTACTAAAATTGTTGCGGTTGATACCCTAAGTACTGGCGGCTACATTTATACATCTGCCGACAGCGGCGTCACATGGACAGCCCGCACAGCGGCAGGTTCTCGTTCGTGGATAGCGGTGACATCTTCTTCCGACGGGACAAAGCTTCTCGCAAGCGATCGTGCTGGAGGTTCACTGTACACATCTTCGGATAGCGGTGCCACATGGACGACTCACACATTGGCGGGTGCGTGGTGGTCATTATCCTCATCTGCCGATGGTACAAAGCTGGTCGCCGCAGCGACTCCGAGCGGAAGCTATCTCTACACATCTGCCGACAGTGGCGTCACATGGACGGCTCGTATTGCAGCCACTGGGGCGTATGGGTGGGGGAGCGTAACTTCTTCTTCGGATGGAACAAAAATAGTCGCAGGTAATGCTGGCCCGAATGCTTATATTTACACATCTGCCGACAGCGGCGTCACATGGGCGGCGCAAATTCAATCCACAAGTACTTCCCGTATGTGGATGGTCACGTCATCCGCCGATGGCAGCAAAATAGCGGCGGGAGATTTTTATGGAACTATTCACACGGCGACATCTGTATCAACCACAACAACTGCCAACAGCAATTCCGGCTGGGACGGCTGGATAGAACTCTCCGGCACCAACCATGCATCCCCTGATTTAACCGGTAACAGCGGCGTGACCTACAATTCAACCACAGGCTCTTTCACTGGATACGCATGGGGAAGCGATATCATAGGTTGGCTCAACTTCAACTCATCAGGGGCTTCAGCCTCAAGCTCGTGCAACCCGACATTGGAAGTCTGCAACGGTCCGGGATCATCCCCGACCCTCTCATGCTCGGGCTCACTCAACGGCAGTACCAACAAAATTACCTGGACCGCGACGATAACCGGCGGAGCCTCCCCGTATACTTTTGCGTGGACGCCCGGCTCAGGCACTTCAGGAACGCCGTCAACTGTCGGAGCAGTTTCCACCTACACCACCGGTACCCTGGCATCAACCAGTCCTGCCACCTCGTACTCCGTCACCGTTGCCGCAACCTCAAGCAACCAGACCGTGGCCATATCAAACGCCTGTCCGTCAGTACAGGGACCCCTGCAGTCGAGCCCTCCAAGCGGCGGACTCTGTACGTCAGTCCCTCCAAACGCCACGCTCTGTCCCGGTTCTTCTGCGGCCACCGGCTCAAGCTCCCTTGTTTCAACCTGTACCGCAGCAGCAGGAACTCCGATCTGCCAGTACTCGTGCTCTTCAAACTACCACCAGGTTGGCAGCCAATGCGTGGGGAACGGGAGCCTTCAGGAGCAGTAATTTTCGCACCATATAAATAATGTACATTGAACAGGGACAATTAAAAAAGTTCATACTTGATTCGGGTCTTGTCTCGAAGGGTGATGTTGACGCGGCCGAAGATGAGGCCAAGAAAAAGAAAAGCAGTCTCGGCGAAGTGCTTGTTTCGCAGGGAAAAATCCGCGACGACAATCTGCGCCGCATGCAGGCATACGTTTTAGGTATCCCTTTTGTCGAATTGAAGTCGAAGAAAATTCCGTTTGAAACGCTCTCACTCATTCCTGAACCGGTTGCGCGTACCAATAATATTGTTGCGTATAAAAAAACCGACGACACTCTCGAGGTTGCCATGCTCGACGTGGACAATCTTTCTGCGATCGATTTCGTAAAAAAGAAAGTGCATTTGAAGATTTTGCCGCGTTTGACCGACGAAGAATCGATAAAAAGCGTCATTGTCCAGTATCAGAAAAGTCTCAAAGCCGAATTCGGCGACATTATCCAGAAAGAATCTGAAACGTTGAAGGCTATTGCCGAGCAGGACGGCGGCGAACCGGCTAGCGCTGAAGACATGAAGAAAATGGCCGATGATTTGCCGGTGGTCCGCATCGTGGATACTCTTTTGAAGCATGCCATTTTGCAAAATGCCTCGGACATTCACATTGAGCCTCTTGAAGACCAGGTTTTGGTACGTTACCGTATCGACGGTATTTTGCATGACGCCATGGTTCTGCCGAAAAACGCATCGTCATCGGTGACGGCGCGTTTGAAAGTCTTGGCGAATCTCAAACTGGATGAAAAGCGTCTGCCGCAGGACGGCCGCTTCAAAATCGACATGAATGGAGAAAAAGTTTCGTTCCGCGTTTCGGTTTTGCCGGTCTATTACGGCGAAAAAACAGTCATGCGTCTGTTGCGCGAGAATGTTTCGGGCTTTACCCTCGAACATTCCGGTTTTCACGGGGAAGGCCTCGAGCGAATTCATCACGCGGTGACGCAAACGACCGGTATGATTTTGACGACGGGTCCGACAGGTTCGGGAAAAACGACGACTCTTTACACGGTTTTGGACATTTTGAATACGCCTGACGTCAATATTTCAACAATCGAAGATCCCGTCGAATACCAAATGAAACGCGTCAACCAGACGCAGGTGAAGCCGGAAATCGGGTTCACGTTTTCATCCGGTCTGCGCACGCTCGTCCGTCAGGACCCTGACATCATCATGGTCGGTGAAATTCGCGACAATGAAACGGCCTCCCTTGCCGTGAATGCCGCATTGACCGGGCACCTCGTGCTCTCGACTCTCCACACCAACAGCGCCGCCGGAGCGATTCCGCGACTTATCGACATGAAAATCGAGCCGTTTCTCCTCGTTTCGACAATCGACATCATCATTGCGCAGCGTCTCGTCCGCCGTCTCTCGGAAACAAAGGAAAAACACATTTTGACGAAGGACGAGCGGGCGGTTTTGGCGAAAACCGTCGACCTCGACCGGGTTTTGAAGGCACTGAAGGAGGAGAAAATCATCGAGGGCAAAAAAGATTGGGATGAGATTCCTTTTTGGAGGCCTGTTTCTGCGGGCGAAGGGGACAATGGATATAAAGGCCGCATTGTCATCGCCGAAGTTCTCAAAATGAGCCAGCCGATCAAAGAATTGGTCATTAAGGGATCTTCAACCAACGACATCGAGATTCAGGCGAAAAAAGAGGGGATGCTTTCTATGATTGAAGACGGTATATTTAAGGCAGTGCAGGGCTTGACTACGATCGAGGAAGTCCTGCGCGTCATTTCGGAATAGCATTTTAATCTCATTATTTAATTCATGGCCCATTTTACTTACACAGCAAAACATCCGGAAGGCGAAACATACATCGGCGAGGCGGAAGCGGCCGATCATTATGAATTATATAAAATGATCCGCGAGAGCGGCGGGGAGATTGTGTCTTACAAGGAATCAAAAAGGAGCGGGATGCGCAAGATGAACATTTCCCTTTCTTTGGGAAGAATCAAGATGCAGGAGAAAATAATATTCGCCCGGAATCTCGGCGCCATGATACAGGCCGGACTGGCGGCGTCGCGCGCATTGTCGGTCATGGAGCGCCAGACGAAAAATGCGGCGATGAGGAAAATTATAATCGCCCTGAATGAAAATATCAGCAAGGGGAAAACGCTTTCCGACGCAATGGCAGACTATCCGAAGATTTTTTCCGCCCTTTTTGTCTCCATGACGCGCGCCGGCGAGGAATCCGGAAATTTGGCTGACTCGCTCAAAATTGTCGCGCTTCAAATGGACCGATCGTATGCATTGTCCCGACGAATTCGCGGAGCGCTCATATATCCGGCTGTGGTTATCGTGCTCATGATCATCATTTCGATAGTGCTCTTGACCTATATTGTACCTACGCTTACCAGCACATTCTCCGGATTGAATGTCACTTTGCCGGCTTCGACCCAGTTCATAGTCAACGTCAGCAACATAATAAGGTTTCACGGCATTATTTTGTCCATTGTCGTTATTTTAATCATCACTCTGTTCGTATGGTGGAAACGCCGGCCGCAAGGGAAGTCAGTCATTGACTATATCGTTCTCAAAATTCCCGTCATGGGCAATATTATCAAAGAAGTGAATGCGGCGCGCACGGCCCGAACCCTTTCCTCGCTCCTGACTTCGGGCGTTGACATGGTTGAAGCCGTCCGCATTACCACGGATGTCGTACAGAACGTCCATTACAAAAAAGTTTTACAGACGGCTCAGACGACGATTACAAAAGGAGAGCCGCTCTCGAAAGTTTTCAGCGAAAACGAAAAATTGTATCCGACCTTTTTGACCGAGATGATGAGCGTGGGCGAAGAAACCGGAAAAATGGGCGAAATGCTTCTCGGTGTCGCGGTTTTTTACGAGGATGACGTGGAACAGGCGACGAAGGACATGTCCACGGTCATCGAGCCGCTCATTATGATCGTCATCGGCGCCGGCGTGGGATTCTTCGCGGTTGCCATGATTACGCCGATGTATTCGCTCGTCAATGTCATTTCATAATTTTAAAAATTCGGGCCGGAAAAATGCAGGTTTTACCCTCGTTGAAGCTGTCGTGGGCAGTTCGGTTTTTCTCATCATTGCCATTGCCGCCTACCAGGCCTATGCCAGCATTTTTCAGCTTGCCGCTGTGGATCAGAACAAAGTTTTGGCTCTCGAATTGGCAAATGAGCAGTTTGAAATCGTCCGCAACTTGCCCTATGCCAACATCGGCGTTCCCAACGGCATTCCCAGCGGCGTGATTCCGCAGAATCAGACTCTCACGCGCGGAAATAGTGCGTTTACCGTCTCGACGATTGTCCGAAACATAACTATTTCGCTCGGAGCACAGAGCGCGAGTTCGACGGCGAGCACGACTCCCGCGGAAAAGCTCGTCGAAGTTACAATTTCATGCGCAACCTGCAAAAATTTTACTCCTTTGGCGCTGACCACCCAGGTTGCCCCGAAAAACATAATTACCGACACGACGCAGGGTGCACTGACCATCAATGCCTTTGACGCGAACGGCAATCCGGTTTCCGGCGCCGCGGTGACGGTGATCAACAATAAGGTTACGCCTTCGATTGTCGTGAATGATACGACTAATGACAGCGGCGTGCTGAATATTGTCGGCGTCGCGACGGGAACTGCCGCATATCAGATAACCGTTACGAAATCAGGGTATTCGACGGACCAGACCTACCCCATATCCGCGACCAACACGACGCCTACGCATCCGAATGCAACCGTGCTCGCCGAACAGGTGACGTCGTCTTCATTTTCAATAGACAAATTAAGCACCATTGGAATTTCGAGCGAGACAAATGCCTGCGCGCTCGTGCCGAACGTCGGTTTTACGCTGGTCGGATCAAAAACCATCGGCGCAGGCCTGTCAAAATATGCCGCAACCAGCACGACGGGGAGCGGCGGACAGCTTACTTTAAATAACATGGAATGGGATACATATACGTTTGGGCTTAACGGCAGTTCGTATGATCTCGCCGGAATGAATGTCATCAATCCCGTTACCGTCAGCCCAAACAGCACCCAAAACGTGACGCTTGTCCTCACCGCAAAACATCCGGACAGTCTACTCGTCGCGGTCCAGGACAATTCGACCCTCCTTCCATTGTCCGGAGCCACGGTGACTCTCTCGAATTCATCCGGATATTCCTCGACCCAGACAACGGGTGAAGGTTTTTTCGACCAAAGCGACTGGTCGGGGGGGCCGGGACAGTCTGATTATGCGACTACGAACCAGTTTTTTTCCACTGACGGAAACGTAAATGTTTCAAATCCGGCAGGCGATATCAATCTTATAAAATCGGGGAACAATTACATTGCGTCGGGATGGATACAATCCTCGACATTTGATACCGGAACGGCGAGCAATTTCGACAATATTATCTGGCAGCCCTCGAATCAGCCGGTTGGAGCCGGGGCCAGTAGCGTGCAGTTGCAAATTGCCACGAGCCCGACTGATACTTCGACGACGACATGGAACTTTACCGGTCCTGACGGTACGAGCGGGACATACTATAACGTCTCGAATTCAACGATCAATTCGGCGAATAACGGCAACAGATATTTGCGATACCAGGTATTTTTAAATACCCAGTCGGCAACGAATACGCCGGATTTGTCCGATATTGCCTTTACCTACGGGACGTTGTGCACGCCGCCGGGGCAGGTCCTGTTCCAAGGACTTTCAGCCGGCAGTTATACATTAACCACGAGCGCTCCCGGCTATGCCGGAAATTCCACAGGCGTAACCGTTTCTTCGTCATGGACTCAACAGACGGTTCCGCTGGGTCCGTAATGTATACTAATATGATGAATCGCCGCACATTTACAAAAGGATTCACGCTCGTCGAGACGCTCGTCGTGGCCCTTATTTTCCTGCTCATCATGATGGGGGTGACGTCTTTCGAGCGCGACACTTTTTACGATAATTCCATTCAGAACGGATCCTTTTCCACGGTTCAAAGCGCCGAAGAAATTTTGCGCACAATGGTCACCCAGCTCCGGTCGGCTTCGGAGGGAAGCGACGGATCATATCCGATTCTCACCGCGGCATCAACGACGCTTACGTTTTTCACCGACATAAACGGCGACGGAATAAAGGAACGCGTGCGGTATTTTTTGTCGAGCACTACTTTGGAAGAGGGAATAATGGAGCCGAAGGGCACGCCGCTTTCCTACAATAATGCCACGGAAACGATTTCATATATCGCGTATAATGTCCGAAATCTCGCTTCTTCCACGAATGTCTTTGATTATTACGACGATACATATAATGGGACAAGCTCGCCCCTGACTCAGCCGGTTTCCGTTTCTGCGGTGCGTCTCGTAAAAATAACTCTCATTCTGGATCTGAACCCGAACGTGTCGCCGGGTCCGAGAACGTATACGACGCAGGTCAGCCTGAGGAATCTTAAAGACAATCTATGAAAAATCGCACAAAAAATGCCGGAATTATTTTGGTCAATGTCCTCGTGTTCGCAACGATTGCGATCATTCTCACGACTGCCCTGGTTCAATGGGGCGCGACGATTTTGAAGAATGAAACCCAGCTGACGAACAGCCAGCAGGCTTTTGAAATAGCGGAATCGGGCATTGATTATTACAAATGGCATCTGAACAATCTGCCGAGCGATTATTATGACGGCAATGCGTCACGCACTTCGCCGGGACCCTACGTGCATTCATTTCAGGACAAGGACGGAAATACGCTCGGGCAGTTTTCGCTGAAAATTACGCCGCCCGCAACAGGTACGACAATCGTAACCGTCAAGTCAACGGGTACCTCAAGCACTACGCCAGTGGTTTCCCGAAGCATCCAGGCCCAGTTCGCCATTCCTTCATTTGCCCAATATGCGGTTGTTGCGAATGACAATATGAATTTTGGGGCGGGAACCATCACCTATGGTCCGATACAGTCGAATTACGGAGTTCATTTTGACGGGACCGCGCATAACATTGTTAGCAGTGCCCTATCCACGTATGTGGATCCGGACACGGGGTTAACGGAATATGCTGTTTATACAACAGGTGATCCACATCCTCCGACGACCCAGCCCGCAGATTCCGGTATATTTTTGGCGGGAAGACAGTTTCCCGTGCCGACAGTTGATTTTGTCGGAATCACCACAAATCTCAATAATCTGGAAACTATAGCGAATTCTGAAAAAAATGGCAGTACCATTTACAACTACACGTCTTCCGGCGTACAGGGATATTACATCCAGCTTAATACCAACGATACGTTTAATTTGTACAAAGTGAATTCACTCGTGTCCCTCGCAGGCAACCCTAATTCATGCACGAACAATTCGACCGAACAGAGGGAGTCCGGCTGGGGTTCTTGGAGCATCAACACAAAGACGCTCTATAAAAGCAGCGTGCCGTTTCCGTCGAGCGGCGTCATTTTCTTCCAAGACAATGTCTGGGTTGACGGCGCAATTAATACGGCGCGTCTGACAATTGCCGCCGGTATTCCCGGAGCGACGAGTAACTACGCAAACATTACCGTAAATAACAATTTGACGTATACGAATTTTAACGGTCAGGATGTCATAGGCCTCATTGCCCAGGGAAATATTAATGTCGGTTTTGTCAGCGCAGACAATCTGACAGTTGACGCGGCTCTTGTCGCCCAAAACGGAAGGGTCGGACGATACTACTATTATTCAAGCTGTACCTCTCCGTCGGGGTACTATTATGACCGTACAACGCTTAATCTTGTCGGTATGATTGCCACGAACCAGCGCTACGGTTTCGCCTACAGCGACGGGACTGGCTATATGAACCGAAACATTACCTATGACAGCAATCTTTTGTACGGTCCGCCGCCGTCGTTTCCCCTTGCGTCCAGCCAGTATTCGACCATTTCATGGGGAGAAGTGCCGAATTGACCTTAGCGAAGCGCCGCATTTCGCTGTGATATAATTGACGCATGACAAAAAAATTTTCACGGAAAATCGGACAGAAAATCGTCATCGGAAACTGGAAAATGAATCCTCTTACGGTTGCGGAAGCAAAAAGAATTATCGTTTCGGTGAAGAAAGCGGCGAAAAAATTAAACCGGACAAAAGTCGTGATATGTCCACCATCTCCGTTCATCGGATATGCGTTGCCTCGCGTGCCTGAAAAATCGACTGCAAAAGGTGTCGTCAGCGTTGGTGCGCAGGATGTTTTTTATGAAGAGCAGGGAGCTTTTACGGGCGAAGTAAGCGCCCGGCAATTGGCGGATATGGATCTTGGTTATGTCATTGTCGGACATTCGGAGCGTCGCCGCGCGGGTGAAGGCGCTTTTGCGGCTGAAACTGACGTGGTCGTCGCGAAAAAAGCAATCGCGGTGGCGCAGGCGGGAATGGTT
Organism: Candidatus Tayloriibacteriota bacterium; assembly: GCA_003151615.1. Taxonomy (GTDB): domain Bacteria; phylum Patescibacteriota; class Minisyncoccia; order Phycocordibacterales; family PALSA-1337; genus PALSA-1337. The sequence continues at coordinate 183,919 of PLXZ01000001.1, forward strand.
GCCGTTTTGTGCGTCGGGGAGACGGTCCGCGATGCCCACGGCGAATATTTGGATTTTCTGAGGAATCAGATACGCGCTTCCCTCCAGGGATTTTCCAAAAAATATATCGAGGAACGCCGTCTCGTCGTCGCCTACGAACCCGTTTGGGCAATCGGAGCGAAGGAGGCGATGACCCCGACTCTCATCCATGAAATGACTATTTTCGTAAAAAAAGTTTTGGCGGATCTGTACGGCCAGGAAGAGGCTTTTGACGTTCCGGTTTTGTACGGAGGGTCAGTCAACTTCAGAAATGCCGCTGATATTATTCGCGGCGGCGAGGTGAACGGCCTGCTCGTCGGACGTGAGAGCGTGAATGCGCCCGGTTTTGCCGAACTTATTCGCGCCGTTGATGAGGTGAAATGATATGAAGACCATAAAGGATATTGAAGTTTTGAAAGGCGTGCGCGTATTATTGCGCGCCGATTTCAATGTGCCGGTCAAAAACGGCGCGGTTGTCGATGATTTTCGCATACGGAAAATTCTGCCTACATTGGCGTATTTGAAGGAAAAGGGCGCGCGGGTGATTTTGATCAGCCATATTGAGAGCAATGAGACGAGTGGCTCCGTAAATCCAGCCGTCAAAACCGAGCCGACGCTGGTCCCGATTATTCCCGCGTTGAAAAAACTCGGCGTCGAGTGCGGATTTATCGAAAATTATGGTAATGCTTTCGCGGCTTCGCAGGCTCTGACCGACGGAGGCTTCATTCTTCTCGAAAATCTGCGCGTCAATCCGGGTGAAAAGAAAAACGATCGGAAATTTGCGAAGGAATTGTCATCGCTTGCGGATATTTACATAAATGACGCGTTTTCAGTTTCCCATCGGGCGCATGCTTCAATCGTCGCTATCACCGAATTTTTGCCGAGCTATGCCGGATTTTTGCTGGAAAGTGAAGTCACAAATTTGAGCGCGGCTTTTAATCCCGAGAGGCCGTTTCTTTTTGTTCTCGGCGGCGCAAAATTTGAGACAAAGGTTCCATTGATAGAAAAATTCATCCAGACTGCCGACACCGTTTTTGTCGGCGGCGCACTTGCCCATAATTTTTTCAAAGAGAAAGGTTACAATCTGGGTAAATCGCTTGTTTCGGCGCAAGACTTTGATTTGAAGCGTTTTTTTGGAAATCCCAAACTTCTTTTGCCGATTGACGTAGTGGTGCAAAATGACGCCGGTGAAAAAATCCTAAAGATGCCGGATAAACTTGCCGCGGATGACATTATTATGGATGCGGGTCCGGAAACCGTCGCTCTTTTGCAGAAAACTATTTCGGCCGCAAAGCAGATTTTATGGAACGGACCTCTTGGCGCGTACGAAAAAGGCTTCAAACAGCCCACGATTGATTTGGCGAAAGCTGTCGGTGCCGCGACAAAAAATTCCGGCGCGAAAACAATAGTCGGCGGTGCGGACACGCTCGCAACCATTGCCGAGATCGGCGATCAAGGCAGTTCGACCGGCGAATCTATTGAACGGGAATTTAGTTTTGTCTCCACGGGCGGAGGCGCGATGCTCGATTTTCTTGCGAATGAAACTTTGCCGGGGATTGACGCGCTTAATTCGTCGAAGCAGTAGCCTGGCTATATTTTAAAGGTCGTTAATTATCTTTTTCGCATTTGCGGCGAAATCCATTTTATCTCCCGCTACGTCGCGGTTTGGGTAGACCCAAATATGAGCGTGCGTGACTTCGTCGCCGACAATTTTACTTAAAATCCATTCAGTATTAAAAGCTTTTTGCTGGGCCTTGGCGATTTTTTGGGCAATTTCGAAATATGCACCGGCATTCGGCACGTCCCAAACCCAACGATAATGTTCTTTAGGGATGATCTGCGTGTGACCGGGAGATTGGGGATTAATGTCGAGAAACGCGAGGAAATCGCTGTCCTCGTAGACAATGTGCGCCGGAATTTCCTTCGCCACGATTTTGCAGAAGATGCAATCTCTGTCTTTTTCATCAATAAGTTTTTTCATACTTCACATTATATATAATTTATGAATAAGTTGCACAATCATCCGATTGTTTTTCTTTCATAATTGACTTGGTATATAAGATATGTTATTGTATAAAGAACAACAAAAGTTCTTTATATGCTTGTCTTTTGCAAAGCAAAGAACGTACAGGAAGGAAAATATGAAACCGGAAAATCTTGTCGTAACTCCCGACGTTTTCTTCGACTTATTCATTCTCAGTATGATGTTCCGCGCCAAGCAGGCAGGGCGTGAATACGAAGGATTCGATCTGTCGACGTGGTCCACAGTCGATTCCGTCCTTCGCATCTTCGATAATTTAAAAATCGTGACTGCGACCCAGCGCCGCAAAATTTCCGACGATGTTCGCGTCCAAGCGTTGTTTGTGCGAAATGCGCGCATCACATACGGAACTGTCAGTTCGCAGGCTCCCGAAGACGAGACAGTTCGCAGGATCATTGTAAAAGTTCCCGACGGCTTGACGGGTCAATTTTTGAGAAAACAGATTCTCAAGAATACGCGGATATTCCTCAGTCGTCGCGGATTGAATGGGGCAGAAGTCATTACAAAGTATTACCCATGGTTCACCGAGTTAATGTTCCTGGACGCATACAATACTTCCCGGGAAAAATTTGATAAATACCCGAAGAAAGCCAAAGGAGCGATAATCATGGCTTATCAAGCAAACGTCGCCGCCGAGCTTGAAATCGAAAGATTTATGCTTGGTGCGAAAAACACAAAGAAATAAGTTTGAAAATCAGAAGAAGGCCCTCCCGGCTTTCTTTTTTATATCGATACAGCCTCCATGATATACTTCGCTTTATGAAGAAATACTCGGTGAGGGAAACGCTGCCAGATTCAAATCTGCTTAATCATCTGTTATTTCATCGCGGAGTAAAAACGGCCGAAGAAATCGAACTTTTTCTCAATCCCGATTATGAAAAGCAAGTTCATGACCCGTTTTTGCTGAAGGACATGGACAAGGCAGTGGAGAGAATTTTGAAGGCGATCAAGTCCGGCGAAAAAACCGTCATATATAGCGACTATGACACCGACGGAATTCCGGGCGGAGTGATTTTGCATGATTTTTTCAAAAAGGCCGGCTTCACTAATTTTACGAATTATATTCCGCATCGGCATGACGAGGGTTTTGGTCTGAATAGTGACGCCATAAAGCAATTTATCGCCGATGGAGTGAAATTGCTCATCACAATTGATTGTGGCATTGCAGATACGGCCCATGTGAAGGAGGCGATGGACGCCGGCGTTGACGTCATTATCACCGACCATCATCTTCCGTCGTCTGACCCCGCTGAAATTCCTCTGGCATTCGCGATTGTGAATCCCAAGCAAGCGGACTGCCTGTATCCCGAGAAAATGTTGTGCGGAAGCGGCGTCGTTTTCAAATTGATTCAGGGAATTTTGAAAAAAGACCGGCTGGGAATAAAGGAAGGGCAGGAAAAATGGCTTCTCGACATGGTCGGCATTGCGACGCTGTCGGATATGGTTCCTTTGACCGGCGAAAATCGCGTTTTGGCATATTATGGATTGACTGTTTTGCGGAAATCGCCGCGGCTCGGCATTATGCGACTGTTGCGCGAGCTTGGAGTTGACCAACGATACCTGACTGAAGACGACATAGGGTTTACCATCGGTCCGCGCATCAATGCCGCGTCGAGAATGGGCGTACCGATGGACGCTTTTAACTTGCTTGCCACGACCGATCCCGCCGAAGCCGACCATTTTGCCAAACATTTGAATAAAATAAACGACGAGCGAAAGGGAACTGTCGCGGCGATTGTCAAAGAAGTGAATAAGACGATAAAAGAACGCTGGGACGCGGACGCCGAAAAAATGCCGCGGGTCATTGTTCTCGGCAATCCGGAGTGGAAGCCCTCTTTAGCCGGTCTGGTGGCGAATACACTTGCCGAAAAATACAACCGGCCTGTTTTTATCTGGGGGCGTGACGGCGACGGAGTCATAAAAGGTTCATGTCGTTCCGAAGGCGAAACGAATTTGGTTGAATTGATGCGTCTCTCCGACGCCGGTTTCATCCAATACGGCGGCCACGCTTTTTCCGGAGGCTTTTCAATTTCAAACGAGGGAATTCACGCGTTGCCCGAAAAATTAAATGCCGGATATCAAAAATTGCAACGGGAAAAACGTGCCGGAACGATTGTCGGTGATGCGGTTTTCATCGACCGCGACATGTTGCTCGACAGTGTCAGTTGGGACACGTACCGCGTCATCGAAAAGCTCGCGCCGTTCGGCATCGCCAATCCAAAGCCGCTTTTTATGTTTAAAAATGTCGTGCCCTCGTCGGTTCGGCAATTCGGCAAGGAGAAAAATCATCTCGAAATCGTATTTGAAGATTTGTACGGCATGAATTCGTTGCAAAGACCGGTCAAAGCCATCGGATTTTTCATGACGGCGGCGGACTGGGAAGAAAGCCTCGGTGGGCCGATTGTTGCGGGCAAGACGGTCACACTCATTGCCCATTTTGAGAAATCAATTTTTCGCGGAAAAACCGAATTGCGTCTGCGTATCGTTGATGTGATATTATAGTCGCTATGATAACGATTTTTACCGACGGTTCGTCGCGCGGCAATCCCGGTCCGGGAGGGTGGGGTGCTATTGTTGTCGCGGATGGAAAAACGGACACGGAAAAAACCGAAAAAGCAGGTGTCGCTAAATCAGTGACCGAACTGGGCGGTCGCGAGGCGCACACGACCAATAACCGCATGGAACTGACCGCGGCAATCGAAGGCTTGAAATATGTTGCAAAATCAGGTTTTTCCGGAGATATTGTGGTCAACAGCGATTCTTCGTACGTCATAAACGGCATTACGAAGTGGGTGCATGGCTGGAAGAAAAAAGGCTGGAAGACGCTCGACAAAAAAGAGGTCGTAAACCGCGATTTATGGGAAATGCTCGACGGTTTTGCAGCCGAAGCCGGCGTCGGAGCGAATTCACCACGTGTAATTTCATGGAACTATGTTGGCGGACATGTCGGAGTCGCCGGCAACGAGCGTTGCGACGAAATTGCGACGTCGTTCGCGGATAATGAACCGGTGAAATTGTTTTCCGGTGCACTCGCCGATTATTCCGTGGCGAATATTTTGGATATTTCGGTTTCGGTCGGCGCTTCCGCAGCAAAATCAGAAAAAAAATCCTCGAAAGCGCGTTCAAATGCCGTCGCGTATTCGTACGTCAGCATGGTTGACGGCATTATTGCCACCGACAAAACATGGCGCGACTGCGAAGCCCGGGTGAAGGGCAAACGCGGCGCAAAATACAAAAAAGCTTTGAATAAATTTGACGAATCCGAAATTATGGCTCAATTTCGTGAAAATTCTTCGAAAAATTGATAAAGATTTTAATAAATCTTGAGCGTTTCTTTATCGCCGGTATGCCATGATTGGTTGATGGCGATTCAGGAACATATTTTCAAAAAATGTGCGGTTTGGTCGGCGGTTGCGATAATGGCGGCTGTTCCCGTTTGTCTGCGTCTATGGCAATTACAGAATCATGAGGCACAGGTCAAGCGCACTTTAAACGATTTTGCATACGAAAAAACGCCGGTGACAATTGTCGGCATTATTGATACCGAACCCGACATCAGGCCGTCTACGCAAGAATTTACAATTCATGTTGAAAAAGTTGATTCAATGACGGTGGACACGCGTGTTTTGGTCACTGAAAAAGTGTATCCGCATTATTTATACGGAGACGAAATCAGCCTCGCGGGCAAACTCCTTGTGCCGCGAAATTTTAGCGACGGCAGCGAGAGGGAATTCGATTACGTCCACTATTTGTCAAAAGACGGCATATTTTTTACGATGAAAAATCCGCAGGCTTCGGTTGTTGCGACAGGCAAGGGCAATCCATTGTACGCAAAATTATTCGCGTTTAAAGAAAGCTTTCTCGACAATATCCGGCGGGTTTTAGGCGAGCCCGAGGCGTCGCTCGCGGCGGGTGAAATCGTCGGCGACAAAGCTTCGCTTGGGAAGGATTTAACAGACGATTTCCGGCGATCGGGGCTGATCCATATTGTCATTTTGTCCGGCTACAGCATTGCCATCATTGCCGATTCGATCCAGCGGATGTTGTCGGTTGTGCCATATTTGCCGAGGTCGGTCAGTTTGTTTTCCGGTGCTGCCGGCATTTTGCTTTTCGGAATCATGATTGGAGGCAAAGCTACCGCCGTGCGTGCCTGTATTATGGCCATCATGTCGATTACCGCGAAAATAATGTATCGCGATTATCACGCTTTGCGGGCGCTCATTTTAACCGCATATGTAATGATTGTGCAAAATCCGTACATCGTTTTGTACGATGCCTCGTTTCAGGTTTCATTTACGGCGACGCTCGGCTTGATTCTGCTCGGAAAACATATCGAGGGTTTTTTGAAGAAATTTCCGCGTCTGTTTCCGGAACGATTTGAAATCCGGGCATTGGTGACTTCGACGCTCGCCACGCAAATTGCCGTCGCACCGCTCCTCTTATATATGATGGGGGATGCGTCGGTTGTCGGTTTGATTGCGAACCTGATTGTCGTGCCGTTTATCCCGCTGACATTACTGGTTATTTTTTGCACGGGAATGTCCGGATTTATCGCAATCGCGGGTGGTTTTGTCGGAACGGTCGGTTCCTACGTTTCAATCGGATTTGCGGCGGTATCGCATGTTTTGCTTTCGTATGAACTCGTCATCGTACAATTTTTCGGTACGTTTCCGTATGCGATTGTCACAATCAACAATTTTTCATTGTGGATGATGTGGTGTGTCTACGCGCTGTATGCCGCAGGGTATTTTATTTTGAAGAGGAAACTGCATCTGCAAAATTCCCCTCGATCACCTCCCAGTTGAGATTTGCAAAAAAATCTTCAATGTACTGTTTTTTGCCCGACGGCTGGTAATCGGCGACGTACGAGTGTTCCCACATGTCGATTCCGAGAATCATGGCGCAGTCGTTCAACAGGCCGAAATGTTGTTCATCGACCCACGAAGCGAGAAGGCGGCTGTTTTTGCGATCGTACCAGAGGACGTTCCATCCGATGCCGCGTGTCGTTGCGGCTGTCGCCTTGAATCCCGCGATAAAATTCTCCACGGAACCGTAGGTGTCGATTAATATTTTCTTGAGGGGACTTGTCTTGGAGAGGGTTTTTGCGCCGCCTTCGAGCGAGGCAAAATATATCTCATGGTTTCTCATGCCGTTGTATTCAAAGCTCAACCGTCGCCGCAATTCGCCGATGACGTAAGCGTTTCCCTCGGCGTCTTCCTGCATGTATGTTCCGATCTTTTCCAAAAGAAGATTGGCGTTTTTGACGTAGCCGGCGTAAAGTTTCAAATGCTCATCGATAGTTTTCTTCGAAATGCCCTTTAATTCCGGAATAACGAACTTCCTTTCTTCAAATTTTTGTGTTGCATTCATAATTTTATTTTTTCTTTAACATTTCTTTATTAAAACTTCATCTCGACTGTGTATGATTGGATGATGAAATCCATTATATCACTATCGGCGACTGTTATGATTTTGTCGGGTATAGGCCTCGGGACATATGTTTGGCATTGGGAGCATCGGCCGCACGTTCTGGAAATCTATTGCTTCGCCCTCGACAAAAGCGGCAACAGTCCCGGAAATTTGGCGGTTTTCATACGCACCCCCGACGGCCACACCATTTTGATTGACGGTGGCAAGTCGTCTTCGGTTGTTTCCGCGCTCGGTTCCGTCATGCCGTTTTATAGACGTTCAATCGATACGGTTATTTCAACGAATCCCGATGATTCGCACGTTACGGGTCTTGTGGCGGTAGTTGCGCGATATCATGTCGGGAAAATTGTGCGATTAAATGCCGCGGACGCATCATCGTCTGCGGCAGATTTTGTCGCAACAGGTTCCGCCTCTACGACATTAACGGATGAAATTTCAAAGCAAAAAATTCCGATAGTCGAAGTGTCGGCAGGGGATTCAATCGATATCGGAGATCCTGCAATTTTGATTCAAGCCCTTTTTCCATCACCGGATTTTCAGTTTTCGAAAACAAATCCGCAGGTTATATCGTTTTTGCTTCGCTACGGTTCGACGACTGTTTTGTTCGGCGGCGACCTCACGAAAAAAGAGCAGGAATATGCGGCTGGAGAAATCGCGTCTTCGACTGATTTTTCTTCGATAACTCCGGCTTCAATATCATCGCGTCTGCTCATCTTGCCACACGCCGAAAATGTCGGCGTCGCGGGTGAACATCTGTTTGAAGCCTACGCACCGAATTATATTGTTGTGCTTAAAAAACCAACATCTTCAACCCGAATTAAAAATACGCCGAAAAAACCGCCTTTTGATATTTCCTCGCTCTCGAATCTTTCAGTCATTAATTTGACAACCGACGGCAATGTTGAATTTATTTCCGACGGCTCGGTTTTTTCAGTAAAGAAGTTGAAGTAGGGAGGGCACGTTTTATGACGTTTTATGCCATCTATTTAATCATGATTTAAATTTGGCAATATTAACCCGAAGGTGTTGCGAAGGCCATGATACATTACGGCGTACTTGACATTTTGGCATTATAGTGATAATAATATATCAGTTAGACAACTTTCAAGGAGGCAATTAATTATGTCAAATAAAATTAAACATACCGAAAAATGTGAACAAGAGTTGGGGTGTTCATTTCCGGAAGTAGATGCTTACTTAGATCAGTTTTTTATTGAGGGAGGCGATGATAGCCATCGTCAGCAACTCCATCATACCGAAGGTGTTGAGGAGATTCGCAGGGTATTCAGTGAACAACATGGTTCTGAATATGGTAACCGAGCGGCTCGGGCCGCAGAGATACATATCATGGAGGATTTCGGCATTGACCATGTTCCAACGAGGAATGAAGTTCTTAACAGACTTCTAGCTTTCAAACAAGCGAACTAATAAAACCTAATCAACCGCACAAGTTCCATAAACTTCGTGCGGTTCTTTTTGTATAGAAAGAAAGAGGTCACATTTATAATTACGTTTAAATTGAGATTAAATCAACCCCGCTTTTTTCAAAGTCTTGAAAGCTCCGTGTTTCTGAATCGTTTTCAGTCCGCGCGTCGAGATGACGAGATTGATTGTTTTCTTCAGTTCGGGAATATAGATTTTTTTCTTCTGGAGATTGGCATATTTGCGAACCATTCCCGTGGGATTGAATTGGGTTGCACGAGTGCGGTTTGAGTACCCGCCTCCCATTTTCGAACTTTTTTGTGTGATTGCGCAGACTTTTGCCATAAAATTAAGTGAGCTGTCATGGTATCATAATCATTAAATTATGCAAACACTTCAAGCCACGCCAGTCATTTTCGAGATAATCGTCCTTATATTTTCCATCATCATTCACGAAATATCGCACGGATATGTCGCGGAACTTTTGGGCGACCCGACGGCGCGTCTGCAGGGAAGACTGACCCTCAACCCGCTTAAACATATTGATCCCATCGGCTCAATTTTGGTTCCGATAATCACGGCCTTCAGCGGTTTCGCTTTCGGCTGGGCGAAACCCGTTCCGTACAATCCTTATAATCTGAAGAATCGCCGGACAGGGGAATTGCTCATTGCCGCCGCCGGACCGGCTTCAAATTTTCTCATCGCTTTCGTGTTCGGTCTGTTCATACGTTTCGGCATCGGCGGTTCAATCATATTTTTACAATTGTGCGGATATATTGTTCTTATAAATATAAGTCTGGCAGTTTTCAACCTCATTCCGTTTCCGCCGCTCGACGGCTCGAAAATTCTTTTTGCCGCGTTTCCGCAGAGCCCGCACTGGATGCAAATTCGTCGCAATATCGAGCAGTATTCGATTTTTCTCGTTTTGATTCTGGTTATTTTTCTCTGGCAATTCATTACGCCGATAATTCCGGCATTTTTCTACGTCTTCACCGGCGTACAGATTTGACTTTTTGTTATTGATGTACTATAGTTTTTTCAGAAGCGGACAGAGTCCGCGTTTTCATTTGAACTTCAACAATCAACTGTTTTCTTATGTCTAAAAAAATTGAAATATTGCTCGGTCTGACCCCTCTTCACGACGGCAAACCTAACCCGGGTCATCCCACTCATGTCCTGCACTACTCTTTCTTCGTCAACAGTTTGCCTTTTGACGTCAATACGATGTATGTCTCTCCTCACGAGGGTAATATCTTTGTCGGCAGGAATGAATTTGGCCGGCGCATCAGCAAAATGGCGGAATACGCATGCTGTTCGGAAGTTGTCATTATTAATGGCGTCGCCCGGGGGGAATTCAAGGACAAAAAATACAAAATAAACGTCGTCGAGAAAATTGACCACGCTTGTCTCGTCGAATTCATCAAAAAATTCTTGCCGGATTTGAGCATAGAATTTGTCGATGAAGGCGTGTCCTGACGCATTTGTTTTAAAGTCACTTTCATGAATGGGGGCCTCGCGGTTCCCATTTTTTTTATTTAATGTTACCATTTCAGTATGTTAATCACCGCGGCAATCGCGAAAATTCACAGGGCAGTCGTCACTCAGGCCGAACTTGATTATGTCGGCTCCATTACCATCGATTCCGATTTGCTTGCCGCATGCGGAATGAAGGAGTTTCAGATGGTTCACATTAATAATGTGGCAAACGGCAAGCATTGGGAGACATATATATTGGCTGGTCCCGCAGGCAAAGGAGATATTTGCCTCAACGGCCCTCCGGCTCGGCTTTTTTCACCCGGAAATATCGTCATCATCATCGCTTACGCCCAAATGGAACCTTCGGAATTGAAGGGAGGTCCGACCGTAGTTTTTGTCGATGAAAAGAACAAAATCACGAAAATAAAAAAGCACGACGACATTGCAATCGGCGCAACGACAGAGACGGCATAAAATCTTGCCTTTTTTCGCGCTTTGTAGTACATTACTTCCACGTTGCAAAACGTAATTATCAGAAAATAAGGGTGAGTAATTCAGGGCGGTAGGCTAAATCCTCAAGGATTTGCCACTCAAACCTCCTTCGAGTGAAAAAAATCAGCCTTATTGCAAGTTTTAAATTAATTCAGCATATAAATGCCAACAATCAATCAATTGGTCAAGAAAAATCGCGCGCGCTTCACCCGAAAATCAAAGTCGGTTGCCTTGACGCGCAGTTTCAACTCGATCAAAAACCGTCCGAACTTTTTTCCGGCTCCTTTTAAACGAGGCGTCTGCATAAAGGTGACGACAAAGACTCCGAAGAAGCCTAACTCTGCCATCCGAAAAATCGCCCGCGTGCGACTTTCAAACGGCATGGAAGTTACGGCGTACATTCCGGGAGAAGGACACACATTGCAGGAACACTCGGTCGTTTTGCTCCGAGGCGGTCGCGTCAAGGACGTAGGTCTTCGCTATTCAGTAGTCCGAGGAGTTTTGGACTGCGTCGGCGTTGAAAAGAGACGAAAAGGTCGCAGCCAGTACGGAAACAAAAAGCCAAAGGCGGCGAAGGCGGCTTAATCCCGATCAATCCGTAAATTTCTAATCTAAAATAAAAACATGCGAAGAAAAGTAAATAACAGAAATATCGTCGGTCCCGAAATGGTATACAGCTCTGTGAAAGTAGGGAAGCTCATTAACTATGTCATGTACGACGGCAAGAAAAATGCGGCGCGCACGATCGTGTATGACTGCCTCAATGCAATAAAAGACCAGGCAAAAGTCACCGATCCGATTGAAGTATTTGAAACCGCACTTAAAAACACGGCTCCGCAGATGGAAGTTCGCTCACGCCGCGTCGGGGGCGCCAACTATCAGGTTCCGCGCGAAGTCCGTCCTGAACGCCGCCAGGCTTTGTCGATGAAATGGATTGTCGAGGCTGCCCGTTCAAAGAAAGGCAAGTCGCTTTCCCTCAAACTCGCCGACGAAATCATCCTCGCTTCAAAAAACGAAGGAGAAGCAGTCAAGAAGCGCGAGAATACCCACAAGATGGCAGAAGCAAACAAAGCGTTCGCTCATTTCGCTTGGTAACTTCGAAAAGTCTCTTTTTAAGAAAACAGAAATTAAAGAACGCCCCGTCTCGGGGCGTTCTTTAATTATGTGCCAGTCATTTTAGTTTTTTAATCTGCTAACGATGATGTTGTTCATCAAGGTTATGTTGTTGAAGCCGTACTCGTGCTTGTGCTTGTCGCGTTCGGCAACGTCATGAAGCTTGAAGCCGATGACGTCGACGTACCGGCTGAATCAGCTGAGCTGACCGCGAAATAATACGTGGTCGAGGCGTTGAGACCGAAGATATTCACTGTATGGGCCATGATAGGCACCGCACTATGAACCGCCTGCGTTGTCGTTGCTCCGATTACCGGCGTGCTGGTCGAATAATAGATTGTCGAATCGGAGTTCTGATCAGTCGTCCAGGCTACCGTCGCCGTTGACGTTCCAATTACCGAGGCATTGACCCCACTAATGACCGGAATTGTCGTCGATGAAGTGGTTGAAGCCTGCGTCACTGTCACTGTCGTCGTTGTCGACATCGTCAGACCGGACGTATTTTCAGCTGTAAACGTAATAGTATACGTTCCCGGATTTGCGTAGGTGTGGCTGAAAGTCGACGACTGGAGATAGACCGGCTGACTCAATGCAGCGAACAGGGCCATTATTCCATTGCCCGTATCGCCCCATTTGACGGAATAGGCGAGCGCTTCATTTCTCGGATCATAGGCGTTGACCGTCCAACTTCCCTGGGTTCCGACCGCTATCGAGCTCGAGCCCGTAACCGAAGTTACGACCGGAGCCGTATCAGCGGGACCCGGAGTGGTAAAGGATACCTGAGCCGACGTGCTCAAGTTTCCCCTCGAATCAGCCGAGCCGACGATTGCGTAATAGGTCGTTCCCGCGGAAAGACCCGTCAAGGTGACGCTATGGTCGAAGACTTTAGCCGGATGCGATACCTGAGGAGTTCCGGATGCGCTGACCGGTGAAGTCGTCGAATACCAGACCTGGCTGTCCGAATTTTCATTCGTGTTCCAGGTCAGGACTGCCTGATGAGGCTTTGTCGAAGTCGCGTTGACGTTCGATATGACAGGACCCGATGTTGACGTGACGACATTGACCGTCACCGACGAAGTTGTCGTCAAGCCGGCGCTATCCTTGACCGTGAACGTGACGGTGTAGACGCCCGCAGTGCTATATGAGTGCGTGAACGTCGCCGTCTGCGTGAACACTTGGGCTAGTGCCGCGAACAATGCGTGTATTCCGCTCGTGTCACCCCAGTTGACGGAATAACTCAGGTTGCCGTTCTGCGGATCCGAAGCGCTGACGTTCCAGGTACCCGTTTGTCCGACATTGAGAACCGTCGGCGAAGATACGCCGCTTATGGTCGGAGGTTGATTGGCTGTTGTTGTCGTGGAAGAGGTAGTCGAAGAAGTTGAGCCGCCGTTACGTTTACCGGTCAGCCCATCACCCCAGCCATTGTTATGGCCGAAGAAGTTCCACCAGTCATTGCCGTTGTTTTGCGGAATGGGAGCCGGAGGTGTCGAATGCGTTGGATTCGGAGGATCGTGCCTCTGGCTCTGGTTGTTATTATTCTGATAATGATTTCCGCTGTCGTTGCCGTGGACTATCGACGGTCCGGCGGCAAAAGCGGAGAATGGCAAGAGCACCGCGAGAGCGATCCCCGCTGTACTGATTGCCAAACGATTGTTGAATGATTTTTTCATTTGTTTTTTGCAATTAGCTGATAATGTTGTGCGCGCATAGCGCAAGACTGGCACAGCATTTGGCCTTCGACGTGGCCATGCTCTTAGGCTGACGGAGTCTTCGAAAATACATTTCACTCTTTACTGTTTTTTGCCGCTGTGCTCTTGTGAAAATAAAAAAACCGACCCACTTTCGCGGGCCGGCTTGGTTTTTTCACTGATCACAGAATTTTCCGGAGAACCAATTCGCCCATTTCACTGCAGCCGAGCACTTTTGTGCACCCGGGTTCGGCGATGTCGGTTGTGCGGTAGCCTTCTTTCAGGACATCGCGAACAGCTTGCTCAATGGCAATTGCTCCGTTATCGGCGGCAATATGACGCAAAAGCATGGCTCCGGTAAGAATGCGGCCCAGTGGATTGGCCTTATCTTGCCCTGCCAATGTAGGGGCTGTCCCGGCGCCGCTTTCAAACATTGCCTGCATTGTATCGGGATTTACCGCGGAGCTGTGCATCAGTCCCATACCGCCGACCATTTCGGCTGCACCGTCGGAGAGGATGTCCCCGTGCTCGTTGCCGCAGGCGATGACGCCGCGAAGTTCCTTCGGCTTGAACAAAAGCATGTTCGCCGAGTCAACCAGCTGATGCCGGTAGGAAACCTCGGGGAATTCTTTTGCAATCCGGTCAACGATCTTGCGCCAGTAGGCGTAGCGAGCCATCACGTTTGCCTTGTCCACCGATGTGAGCGGCAACCCCATGTTCCGAGCGTAGCTGAATGCCATACGGAAGTATTTTTCGATGGTCTCACCACGGTAATAGGCGAGTTCGCTGACCAGCGTCTCATTTCCAGTGACGTCTTTTTTGAGTTTCAATCCGAGATCCCACGCTGTCGCTGGCGGCACAAGCTCCAACATGTCTTGCGTTCCGAAGTAGCTATCCTCCAGAAGAAACCGGATGAAGGTCATGTTGACGCCTTCCTCCGGAATGAGTTCCGGCCGAAGTGGAGACAAATGCGCCAACTCGCGCATGAGAATCATCGGCCGGAAGTTCAGGAGCAACCCCATCTTTTTCCGGAGCGCCAGCAGTGCCCGGGCTTCGGGCATCATTTCAGGCTTTTCCGCACCAATGGTTTTGTCGAACTTGGGATCACCGACACCGCCAAAGAAGACGAAGCCGAGATTGACCGCAGTTTCCATTGATTTTTCCGGCGTTGTGTCTCCAAATTTTTCGTAGGCATTCCATCCCATTGGCGTGTCCACAAATTCGATCTTAACGTTATCGCGGCGCGCCGCGTGAGTGACGATCCGCACTGCTTGCGCCATCATTTCAGGCGCAGAACCGTCCCCGGTTACGAGGGCAATTTTTTTTGTCATATATGCTGTTATTTAGGTTCAAGGTGTTTTTACCAAAGATTTCTCTTCAGTCCTGGATACATATAATCAATCATATGTGTATTTGTCAACAAAAAACTCCGTTTCCGTGCAGTTGTAAAGTGCAGGGAAACGGAGCGTGTGAACAATCCAACATTTGAATCAGGCTACAACCGCCGCCATATAGGGAATTCGAGCGGCAGTTTCCTCGATGAGCGGACCCGCTTCGAGAGCGGTTGCCAATGAGTCCCATTCGCCAGTCGTCAGCATCTTGCGATGCGAATCCGGCATGGAACACGGTGTCATGTCAGGATGCTCCTGAATAAACGGTCCGAGTTCAATGAGCATATTCGCTAGGTCAATTTCCACATCACACAACGGATGATCCGCAAGCATGATAAGGATGTGTTCATGTTGTTTTGGTGTAACTTCAACGCATACCAAACCGTTGCCGACCGCATTGCCGCGAAAGATCGCGGCGAACGACAGGCCGATGATGGCTTTGATGCCGTATTGCATGAGCGCCGGGACGGCGTGTTCGCGGCTCGACCCTGAACCGAAGTTCTCGTCCACCACCAGGATGGAGCGTCCCTGATTTTCGGGAAGGTCGAACGGATGCTTGCCTTCGAGCTTGGCGCGGTCGTCCTTGAAGACATTTACCCCGAGCCCTTTGAAGGTGACGCATTTGAGGAACCGCGCCGGAATGATCCGGTCGGTGTCCATGTCATTTCCGGGCAAATGGAATGCCTTGCCCGCCACGTGATCAATTATTGATTCTTTTGAGTTCATGGTTTTTTTCAGTTGAGGATTTCGCGGACGTCGGTGATGCAACCCCGTGTCGCACAAGCAACGACGGAAGCAGGAGACATAAGCATTGTTCGTCCCGTCGGACTGCCTTGCCGTCCCTTGAAGTTACGGTTGCTGGATGATGCGCAGAGTTGGTTACCTTTGAGCTTGTCCGGGTTCATTGCCAAACACATGCTGCATCCGGCTTCCCGGAATTCCCATCCGGCCTTGACGAAGATTTCGTCGAGTCTTTCGGCAATGGCTTGTTTGCGGACTTGTTCCGATCCCGGCACCACAAGAGCTTTCACTCCTGGGGCAACGCGGAGACCATGTTTTTTTATCAAGTCAGCGGCCGCGCGAAGATCAGTGATGCGACCGTTTGTGCATGAGCCGATGAAGGCCACGTTGATCGGTTCACCAATGATTTCCTGGCCAGCCGCAAACTCCATGTATTCGAGCGCTTCTTTCGCAGCGTTTTCGGGAATTTTTCCGTTGACGCCGATTGATTCGCCGGGATTGATGCCCCAGGTCATCATCGGTTCGATTTCTTCGCCTTTAAGTTCGAAGTAATCGTCGAATTCCGCATCAACGTCTGACGCCAGTGAAAACCAATCGTCACGAGCCTTTGCGAATGCTTCGCCCGGTTCGGGGGAGTATTTACGTCCGAACAGGTATCCTGCTGTTGTTGCATCAGGATTGACATACCCACACTGCGCGCCGCCTTCGATGCTCATGTTGCAGACGGTCATGCGGCCNNCATGTTGCAGACGGTCATGCGACCTTCCATATCCATGGATTCGATGACAGAGCCGGCGTATTCATAGGCATAACCTTTGCCGCCGCCGACGCCAAGTATGTTGATAATGGCGAGGATGACGTCTTTTGCAGTGACGCCCGGGCGGAGTTTTCCGGTTACTTTGATTTGCCGGACCTTTGGCTTTTCCAGAAGCAAACAGCCGGTTGCAAGAACGCTTGCGACTTGCGTCGTGCCGATGCCGAGGGCGATTGCCCCAAAGGCACCGTGTGTTGACGTATGGCTGTCGCCGCACGCAATCGTCATTCCAGGCTGGGTCAAACCCAATTCCGGTCCGATGATGTGAACGATGCCTTGATTCGGGTCGCCGAGATTAAACAGCTTGATGTCGTGCCGGGCGCAGTTGCGTTCCAAATGCTGAAGCATTGTTTCCGCAAGCGGGTCCAGCAGGGGACGGCTGCGGTTGTCAGTCGGGACGATGTGGTCAACGGTCGCAAACGTGCGATGGGGGAAACGGACCTTGAGCCCGCGATCCTCGATCATCGGAAACGCCTGCGGAGATGTGACTTCGTGGATGAGATGCAGCCCAATTAAAAGTTGGGTCTGACCGTTCGGAAGCGTGCGCACAGTGTGCCGCTCCCAAACCTTATCGAAGAGCGTTTTGGCGCTCATAGGTTACCTCCAATGTAATGTTGTTTATGTTGTATTCTTCTGTCGAAGAACAAGAGACATTTACGTAGTGTCCTCACGGAACATTAAAGGAGTTTTAGGGATAAGTCAATTTGATTTCAGTCCGATTATGTTATACTGGATCATGATTGTAATACTAAACTTTGGCAGTCAGTTTGCCCATCTCATCGCCCGAAGAGTGAGGGACCTTGGAGTAAGAGCCGAGATTTTTCCTTTCGATACCTCTGCGTCAAAAATTAAAGAAATGAACCCTTCCGGAATTATATTTTCCGGAGGTCCTTCATCAGTGCTTGAAAAAGGAAGTCCCCGACCGGACAAAAAAATATTTGATCTCGGCATTCCGATTCTCGGTATTTGTTATGGCCATCAAGTAATGGCGCGTATGCTCGGCGGCAAGGTTGAGAAAGGTGAACATCGCGAATTTGGCAAAGAAATTTTGTCGGTCAGGCAACATTCAAATCTGTTTAAGGGACTTTCGGCAAAAGAACAGGTTTGGTTTTCCCATGGCGATCAGGTGAATCGATTGCCAAAAGGATTTATGGCGACGGCCTCCACTGTTGGTTGCAAATATGCTGCATATAAAAGCAAAAGCGCTGATTTTTACGCAATCCAATTTCATCCAGAAGTAACCCATACAAAAAATGGCACGAAAATTTTTGAAAGTTTCATTTTTTCGATTTGTCACGCACCAAAAGATTGGAAGATTGATTCAGTGGCCGAGAAGACTATCTTTGAACTGAAAAATGAAATAGGCAAAAGTCATGTGATTGTCGGAATTTCTGGTGGCGTCGATTCGTTGGTGGCCGGGACATTGCTTCATAAAGCCGTCGGCAAACAGCTCCACGCTGTCTTTGTTGATACGGGACTTCTGCGAAAAGATGAGGTAAAAAACGTCGCGGCGCTTTTGAGAAAACAAAAATTTGATTTGCATGTTATCGATGCTTCAAAATTATTTCTCAATAAATTGAAAGGTGTAACCGATCCCGAACGAAAAAGGAAAATCATCGGGCATACTTTCATAGAAGTGTTTGAACATACGATAAAAAATAAACTCAAAAAATATCCCATCAAATATTTTGCGCAAGGGACCATCTATCCGGACAGGATTGAATCGGCGGAAGGGTCAAAACACGCTTCGAAGATAAAAAGTCACCATAATCTCACTCTTCCGGAAAAGTTCGGCTTCAAAATCATTGAACCGATCAGGGATCTTTACAAAGACGAAGTCAGAAGATTGGGAGAATTGCTCGGCCTGCCAAAGGACATGCTCTGGCGCCATCCATTTCCCGGTCCGGGTTTGGCTATACGCATAGTCGGAGAAATCACGCCGGACCGCCTTCATATCCTTCGCGAAGCCGATGCGGTTTTTCTTGAAGAGCTGAAGAAAGCAAAAGAATATGAAAAAATATGGCAGGCTTTTGCGGTGCTGTTGCCTTTGAAAACGGTTGGCGTCATGGGAGATGCCCGTACCTATGAATATATGCTCGCACTCAGGGCGGTGGACTCTGTCGACGGCATGAGCGCCGACTGGCACAAGATTCCGAATGAACTTCTGGAAAAAATCTCGAGCATAATTGTCGGAAGGGTAAAGGGGATAAATAGAGTTCTCTATGACGTTACCCAAAAGCCTCCTGCGACGATCGAGTACGAATAATAATTTTTTACCACACCCACGGAATCAAACGTTTCGTGCGGGCTTTGTATGCGGGATAGGTTTCGGGGAAGAGACGGGCCATGATTTTTTCTTCGGTGAAAACGCTCGGGATCAAGTATGCCGCGTAGAGCACGAGGATGATGGCCCACAAAAGTCCGAGGCAGAGCGCCGACCCGGTAATTGCCAGCAAAACGCCGCTGTATATCGGATTGCGAATGAAGGCATAAGGTCCGGTCGTCACGAGTTCCGCGCCTTCTTTTTCCGACATCGGCATTCCCCAATTGCGGCCGAGATAGAACCGCGCCCAAATGGCGAGGGCGACACCGACATAAACGCACACAAGGCCGATCCACTGAACGACCGGCGCCTGTATATAATATGTAAAAACGGTATTTGAGAGGCCGGCATAGCGCAAGACGAAGTAGACAACGGCGAGAGCGACAAACCGGTAGAGAAGCCACGATCCGCCCACCCGGCGCGCTGTTCTCTTCGCCGAAAACATGCCAACGATCCACACCAAAATCATCACGGTCCAGGCGATGTCTATAAGATGTGCGATAAGGGAAGTGTATTGCATCAGGTTAGTATAGCTTGAAACGATGAATTGGTGGAGTTATGACAAGTAATAAACCAAATAGTGGCAAAGATTTTCTTTAAGGTAACAATTTGTGACCTTAAAGAAAAGTTATCCCCAGAAGTCTAAAATTTTGATAAAGTTTTTGTAATTAACAAATTTTTTTGGTGATAAGATTTGTGAATGAGTATTAAAGAATTTTCCAATAAAGAAATTCAGATTTCACCTGAACACATAACCCAGAAAATTTTCCTTATTCGTGGCAGGAAAGTTATGTTTGCGCAGGATCTGGCAGAAATATATGAAGTAGAAACAAGAATCCTCAATCAGGCAGTCAAAAGAAACAAGGAGCGATTTCCTGATGATTTTATGTTTAGTTTGAATCAGGAAGAAACCACGCAATGGCAGGGATATCTTTCAAGATCACAATTTGTGATCTTGAAACAAGGCAGAAATATCAAGTATTTACCGCTCGTCTTTACTGAACACGGCGTTGCCATGCTTTCCTCTGTTTTGAAAAGCGAACGCGCGGTTGAGATGAATATTTTTATAGTTCGTGCATTCGTAAAACTTCGGGAGATGCTTGCAACAAACAAAGATTTGGCACAAAGGATGGATAAGCTAGAGCTTGAACAAAAGGATCAGGGAAATCTGCTCGCGTCGGTATATTCAATAGTGAAGCAACTTATTGATACACCGGCCAAATCTGTAGGGAAGATTGGCTTCGATATTTGATTATTTCCCGCTTTTCCTGTACGATACCCCTACTAAAAGCCCTTACGCTTTTTTCATTTTTATCAAAAAACAGTAATAGTAACCGGCCCCAAAAGCCACAATTATCCGCCAAATTTATCATCATTTAATTTATGAACAGAGACTATCCACTTGAACGAGTACGAAACTTCGGAATCATCGCCCATATCGACGCCGGAAAAACAACGACATCGGAGCGCATTCTTTTCTATACGGGAATGAAGCACAAAATCGGCGAGGTTCACGACGGCGAGACGACAACAGACTGGATGGAACAGGAACGAGAGCGCGGCATCACGATCACAGCCGCGGCTATTACTTGTTTCTGGAACCCAACATACATGCCGCATGACGATGTTTCAAAACGCGTGCGTTTCAACGTCATCGATACGCCGGGACATATTGACTTCACGGTGGAAGTGAAGCGATCTCTTCGCGTGCTCGACGGTGCTGTCGTCGTATTCGACGGAGTGGCCGGAGTCGAGCCTCAGTCGGAGACAAACTGGCGCTATGCCGACGAATCGAATGTGCCCCGCCTCTGCTTCATCAATAAAATGGACCGGACAGGCGCATCATTCGAACGCTCATACGCGTCGATCCTCGAACGCCTCAACAAACGCGCAGTCCGTTTCCAGATCCCGGTCGGTCTTGAAGGCGAGCACAACGGAGTCGTCGACCTTTTGAAAATGAAAGCGTATTTCTTCCAGGGCGACAAAGGCATCGAAGTCATCGAAAAGGAAATTCCTGAAAATCTTCTCGCAGATGCAAAAAAATACCGCGCGGAGCTGATTGAAAAGATCGTTGAAAACGACGATGTTCTCATGCAGCAGTATCTCGACGGAAAGGAAATCGCCCTCGATGTTTTGAAGGCAACCGTCCGCAAAGCCGTCATCGCCAATAAAATGTTCCCGGTGTTCACGGGATCGGCTCTTAAAAACGTCGGCGTTCAGCTCGTTCTCGATGCCGTTGTCGACTATCTCCCGTCACCTCTCGATATTCCTCCGGTAAAAGGCATCAATCCAAACACGGGCGAAGAAGTTCTCCGCCACGCATCGGACACGGATCCGTTCTGCGCTCTCGCATTCAAATTGCAGAACGACCCATTCGTCGGACAGCTCACATTCTTTCGCGTATATTCGGGAACAGTCGAGGCAGGCACCTATTTGTATAATGCAACGACGGGCAAGAAGGAGCGCCTCGGCCGCATCGTCCGCCTCCAGGCCAACCAGCGCGAGGAAGTGAAGAAAGTCTTTGCCGGAGAAATTGCCGCAGCCGTGGGCATCAAAGACGCCCTCACTTCGCACACATTCTGCGATGAAAACAATCCGATCATCCTCGAAGTTATCAAATTCGTCGAGCCGGTGGTATCGCTCCGCATCGAGCCGAAGACAAAGGCAGACCAGGAAAAAATGGGTATGGCATTGCGCAAACTCGGCAACGAAGATCCGACATTTAAAATCTCCGCAAACTCCGAAACGGGCGAGACTATCATTTCCGGCATGGGAGAACTCCATCTCGAAATCATGGTTGACCGCATGAAGCGCGAATTCGGCGTCGAGGCAAACGTCGGCAAGCCTCAGGTGGCATATCGCGAAACGATTCTGGGCGAAGCAGAGGCTGAACACAAATATATCAAGCAGACCGGAGGTAAGGGTCAGTACGGACACGTCATCATTACGATCCGTCCGATGGTGCCTCTCGTTGAAGGCGCGAAGATTCCAAAAAACGTCAGCCGTTACGACGATTTTGAATTCATTAACTCCATTAAAGGAGGCGTCATTCCAAACGAATTCATCCCTGCGGTTGAAAAGGGCGTTCACGAAGCCATGGACCGCGGTATTCTCGCTGGTTACAAGATTGTAAACGTTTCCTGCGAATTGACATTCGGTTCGTACCACGATGTGGACTCATCTGAAATCGCCTATAAAATCGCCGCTTCACAGGCATTCCAGGATGCGGCCAAGCGCGCACGTCCTGTCATCCTCGAACCGATCATGAAGCTCGAAGTTCTGTTCCCTGAAAAATTCATGGGTGACGTTACGGGTTCCATCTCATCAAAGCGCGGCCAGATCGAAGAAATGACCGAACGAAGTCAGGTCAAGGTATTGCACGCAAAGGTTCCTCTCTCCGAAATGTTTGGCTACACAACTCAGCTTCGATCTATGACTTCAGGTCAGGGAAGCGCAACTATGGAATTCGATCACTATGAAGTGGTGCCGAAGAATGTGGAGGCGGAGATTATTGAGGCACGCAAAAGCTAGTCAGATAGAGCGAAGTTTCAAATAAAAAGCCGGCGAAATGCCGGTTTTTTCTCGTTAAGTAATCAAACAAAACCTTTAGCTATTTTATTAAAAAATTGTATAATACTTTGTTATGGCACTTCCTATAAATATAGAAGAATTAATAACTGGCAAAACCGTTGAATGGGAACGGATTGAATTTAAGAAAGGTTGGAATCCTCTCGATACAATCCAATCTGTTTGTGCTTTTGCAAATGACATTAATAATTGGGGCGGAGGATATATCGTTTTGGGTATTGAAGAGGGAGGAGGTCGTCCAGTCCTTCCTCCGAAAGGTATTGATATAAATAAGGTCGATTCAATTCAAAAAGAAATGCTCCAACTTTGTCATGAGATGCGGCCGCAATATTTCCCAATTATTGAGCCTGTAGATTTATATGGGAAAAAAGTATTGATAATTTGGGTTCCTGGTGGTGAGGTACGTCCTTATAAAGCACCTGATTCATTTGGTAAACCTAGAAATTATTCTTACTATGTAAGACGTTTTTCGTCGACAAAGAAAGCAAATGATAAGGAAGAAAGAGATTTATTAGTTATGTCGGCACATATTCCTTTTGACGATCGTGTTCAGCAAAATGCTAAGCTCACCGATATTAAACTTCCTTTAATCCAAGAGCACCTTGCTAAAATTGGTAGTAATTTATTATCGCATACGTCTTCTATGGCATTTGCTGATCTATGTAGAAAAATGAACATTGCTTCTGGTCCAGACGAGTATCTTAGGCCAAAAAATATTGGATTGTTGCTTTTTAATGATGATCCACAAAACTTTTTTTCATGCGCAAGGATTGACCTTATTCAATTTAAAGATGAATCAGGTGATGAATTTACTGAGAAGTTGTTTAGCGGACCATTGCAACAGCAACTACAAGATGCACTCTTGTATATAAAAAATAATATAATTGCAGAGCAAGTAAAGAAAGTTAAGACAAGAGCTGAGGCTATTCGATTCTACAATTATCCATATGAAGCAATAGAAGAAGCACTTGTGAATACTGTTTATCACAGGAGTTATGAAGATGACAGTCCAATTGAAATTAGAATCCTTCCTAACTATATAGAAATGCTTAGTTATCCTGGTCCGTTACCGCCTTTAACAAAAGCTAAACTTCTTGCCGGTAACATAGTTGCACGAAAATATAGAAACAGAAGAATTGGTGATTTTTTAAAGGAACTCCATCTTACTGAGGGGAGGGGAACTGGAATCCCAAAAATTAAGAAATCAATGAAGAAAAACGGTTCACCCGAACCTTTATTCGATACTGACGATAATCTGGCTTATTTCTTAGTGAGATTACCGATTCATCCAATGTGGGTAAAACAAGATGATATACAAGTTGATGTACAAGATGATATACAAGTTGATAAGCTTATACTTAAGTATTGTTTAAGACCAAAGAAGCGTAAAGAGATTATGACTGAGTTAGGTCTATCAAATAGTCATGCTACTTTCGGAAGATATGCAGGTCACTTAATTTCTAAAAAATTATTAGAGCTTACTGTTCCTGATAAGCCAAATAGTAAAAATCAACAGTATAGGACGACGTCTAAAGGTGAACACTTTCTAAAAGGAGCTTCTGAAGAGGAGATAGAAGGACAAGGAACTCTTGGTTTCGATAAGAAAAAATAATAGTTTTTTGTATTTTCAGTTGACGTAGATATTTACTGGTTTGCGCTTGCGCATCTAATATAATCATGCCACTATATACAATACATACATAATTATTTATGAAAAAATACATCATAGGCTTTCTCTTAGTAGCAAGTTTTTTGGTGACATCAACAGCAAGTGCAGCTACGCGTGTTCATTCATATGTCACGAAGAGAGGCACACACGTAAGTTCTTATATGCGTTCTGATCGGGACTATACAAAAACAAATAATTATTCGTATCACGGAAATATAAATCCTTATACAGGAAAGAGAGGATACAAATGGTAAAAATTCATAAAAATAATTATTGGATTTTAGGTGTTTTCGCGCTATTACTTATAGCATTGATTGCTTACTATGTCGGCAAGCAATCAAGTAATTTAAATAGCTCTACGACCTCAATCTTATCAGCGTCATCTACTGGAAATATGTCTGCGAGTGAAATTTTTGCCCGAAAGGCAGATTGCGCGGGGTATTTACAAAAATTAATAGATAATGAGGAATCTGATCAAATTGAATTAGAATTAGTTTACAGAGTTTCATACAGTGAAACTCAAAATTCTTGTCTTGAAGAAGAATATATTATTTATCCTGCTCGCGGTACGACCAAAGAGGAAGAGGTTTTAAAAATTAATGACATTTTAAGTGGTAATAATTTGTGGACGTCTCAACTATATAGTCCCGCTTTAAAATATTGGGACGCCGATTCTATTTTGGATACACAGATGAATTCTATCTAGATTAGGTACTGGCCATTTTTGTAGATATGCGTTATATTGGGATGTACATCTATGGACCAAAAGACCAAAGATACCTTTATTAGCAATGCTCGAAGGAACATTGCGAAAATACAGGAGTTTTTGGTAGACGAACAAAAAAAGGTCCAGCAACTCATAAATACGAAAACTTCCGGCGCGAAAGTGGAAGACAAATGGACGGAAGAATACGTCAAAGCTCTCAACAGGGATCGCCTCGTCCAGCTTCAAAAAATGCACGACTCCCCGTACTTCAGCAAATGCAATTCCACGTTTGAGGGAGTAACCAAGGATTATTATTTCGGAAAATTTTCTCTGACCGAAGAATCGATTTATTCCTGGGTGGCTCCGGTTGCGTCGATTCGTTTCGATGTGCCCGGTCCGATATCGTATCCGTTGCCAAACGGAAAAATTCGCAGCGGAAAACTTCATGAAAAAGACGAATATCAGATAGTCGACGGTAAAATTCTTTTCTACTCGACCGAATCAGAGGGAAGTCCGCGACAACTTGTCCATCAGGAATATTTCTCGACAAAGAAAAGCGGCTTCCTTCTTCCCGAAATCGTTTCGAAAATGGAAAAAGCCCAGGATACGATTATCAGGGCTCATTACAACAATCCTTTTGTGGTATCGGGTCCTGCAGGATCGGGAAAAACGACGCTGGCTCTGCATCGAATCGCGTATCTGATGCAGGCTCCGGCCAGCACCGACATTTACAAAAATAGTTCAATTGCCGTTTTCGTTCAGGATCAGCGTTCAAAGGACTATTTCTCACACCTACTTCCCGAGCTTGGCATTACGACGGTTTCAATCATGACATTCACCGAATGGGCGTTGGCAATTCTCGATGATATGGATACGAGCGCGGTCAATTCGTTCTCTTCCAACCTTTTGCCGGACCTTTTGTACGAGCAGGAGAAAATATTGGCGATGAGAAGCGTTCTGTCGGCCGCAGATGAAAGTAAAAAGCCTAAATTTTCAAAAAATTATTTCGCCGGCCTCGAAAAAATATACAAGCCGTTCTTTTCCGCCGAAAATGCAGCTGTGTTCGCGAAACAAAAAAAAGAAAATGTTCTCGATCGGATTGATCTCACTCTGCTTCTGGCCTTGTATCGGCTTTCACATAAAAAACTTTCGATAACGAAACGTACGTTTGTTCCGGACGATGACGGCGCCTTGGTCGAGAAGCGAAAAAGCGAAAGTCTCGAATATATGCTCATGGTTGTGGACGAATTTCAGAATTATTTGCCCGAACAGCTCACGATTTTGAAGGATTGCATCAATCAAGAGCATAAATCGGTCATTTATGTCGGCGACATCGCCCAGCAGATCAATCCCGGCGCCATTCGTGACTGGAACGAGATCGGCGAATTCATTCCTTCCGACCGACACGTCATTTTGAACAAGGTCTACCGAAACACAAAAAAGATTTTGAACTTCATCGGCACTCTCGGATATTCGGTGAACATTCCTGATTCGATAAAAGAGGGAACAGAAGTCGTCAACAAAAAATTCGCATCCGTCAAAGAAAAAATTGCTTTCATACAGGAATTGATTGCAAAACGTTCGGAACGCGAATCGATCGGTATTCTCGGAATCGACACCGAAAGTCTGACTGAACTCCGCAATTCAATCGAAACAAACGAATTCGTGCACATCATCACAGCCCGCGAATCCCAAGGCCTCGAATTCGACACCGTCTGTCTCGTTGGTTTCGACAAAGACACCTATTTCGACGGTTACAAACAATTCCCCGAGCAGTTTCAGGCTGAAAAACAGAAGATTGATAGGGATTTGCTATATATTGCGCTGACCCGGGCGATTAGTGGGTTGTACTTGGTAGACTAACTTTTTTATGTTTCTAGATTAAAGGTGCGTGCTTGTCGCACGCACCTTTAATTAATTTTCGTTATTGATTTCATAGTTAGTTATCGAACAATAATAGTTCTGATACTAAATCATTATTTTTCTGCATCGAAATCAACATCGACAGGTTCTTTGACTATTTTGTGACCTTCGAAAGAAACAGGGCCTTTCTTAGTTTGGAAAGCAATGGTCGCGGGTTCTCTTACCGGCTTATGAGCCTCAAAATGCACATGAACTTTATTTTTTGCCATTTTTTTATTTAATTATAATCGATCGACTAATTCGATTTCTAATAATAACTATATTCTAAGGCTTACATTTATTATGTCAAGTTATCAACACTTTTTGCTTGATTTTTTTACAAAATTTGTATATACTGTCTGGCATGGCCAAACAGTATATACAAAAAATTAAAGAATATCGTATAAAGGGAGGTTTATCACAAGAACAAATTGCTAACGTTATCGGGGTATCGCGACCAACATATACCGCAATTGAGTCAGGAAAACAGGAATTAAGTGCTGAAGAAATCCAGAAATTGGCGAAATTCTATTCGATTAGTGTCGATGAACTTCTTTCAGGAGAAATATCAGACTTTGAAAAGTACAAGCAAATGATTCTTGCATATTTACGTATGGATATCTCCAATAAAGAGGGTGGAAAGGTGCCAAAGACTAAACTCGCTAAATTATTGTATTTAGCTGATTTCGCTTGGTTTTATAATAATTTGAAAAGTATGAGTGGTATGCAATATCGTAAGTTACCATATGGCCCTGTGCCCGATGAATTCTTTCGAGCGATAGATGAGCTTGCTTCAGATGGTAAAATCAATATTGAACCAAAGACTGAAGGCGAAAAGGAAATGCTTCTTATTAGTGAACCTGAAAGCAATAAAAATGAAAAGTTAATTAAGGTTTCTTCCGAGGAAATTAATTTGATGGAGAAAATTGCTGAAAAATGGAAAGACAAAAGAACTAACGAAATAGTTAACTTTACTCACAACCAGATGCCGTATCTTCTCTGTAAAAATGATGAGTTTATCCCGTATGAACTTATTACCCAAGAAGATTTTGATCAAGTTTATTAAAATATATGCCAGAAAACAATTTCGTCGAGATAAGAGCTTTTGCTGGCAAACACTATATCGACTCATTTACAAAGAAACATAAATCCCATTGGGATGTAACATTAAAAGCAATAGTTGGTCAATTGGAACGCATTGAAGCTTTTTTATTGACTGACAAAGCGGAAATTATTTCAGATGTTGGTGGTGTAAAACTTATCAAGACGAAATTTAAGATTGCTGCAAGTATGGAATCTGCCAAGACTTCGGGTAATCGTTGTATTGTTGCATGGTATTCAGACAAACGAAAAGTCTCGATTCTTCTTGTTTATAGTAAAACAGATTTGAGCGGACAGAATGAAACGGATAAATGGAAGAAAATCATCAGAGATAATTATCCAGAATATGAGGGTCATTGTAAATGAGGAACCATAGATATGTTCTAGATTAAAAATATATTTAATTTAATAAATTTATGGAAGATTTAAATTTAAAATATCCGCACTTAAAGAAAAAAGATTTAGTTTCACCCACTAATGGATGGAAAATCGAAAATTTAAAAGACGGACTAAATTATTTTTTTGAAATACATGGAAGATACCCTACTGTAAAAGAAGTTGGTATTTTTGATTATTTACCAACTAGTCGAACCATCCAACGGTCATTCGGCGGAATGGTGTCTTTAAGAAAAACCCTGGGATTAAGTGGACCTTCTGATTTTACTACTGGGGATTCACGATCAAATGTTGCTCGCGATGGTGATCTTAGAGCTCAAAAATATGAAAAGGAATTCTATGATTATCTTGTGTCAAAAATTCCTGAAATGAGAATACATGAGCATAAAATAATCAGACCCGGTGATACTGCAGCAGACTTTTTCATTTATACATCCGATAGGGACGGCATAGTAGTTGATTTATTTTATGCAGTCGATATGCATTCTTTAGGAGGAGTCGTTAATATCAAATCGAAAAAATATGATGAGGTTAAGTATCTAGTTTATTTTGTACTTGTAGGGAATAAAAATCTTAAACAAGAAGATATAGATGTAAAAATAAAAAATAGGAGAAATCAATTGTCAAAACATATTGTAGTTTTGACTGAGGATAATTTCAAGGAACATCTTATTAAGATACTTGATACGAATAAATTTTAAAAACCTATGACCGATGAACATACAAAAATTATAAAAGATTACATTGATGAAACTTTCGAATTGATGGAAAAAGTTTCAGAATTTGAAATTAATAATAGTTTTCAGTTACAACTTGCGCAACTCGATTTATTCAAAGTAATTTCTAGTTTAGTTATTGGTATCACAGCTATTGGGTATATTTTTAGCAGTAATTTTGATAATAATTATTTACTTATTTCTGTTGGGTTTGCATTACTCACTTTGATATTTTCTGTTTCATACACAAGAGAGATCATTGATCTACAGCGTGAACAAGATAGAAAAACAAATGTCGCAATTAAAAAAGTGGCAGACGAAGGTATAAAAGTCGCAATGGATTCTCTTAAAAAGAATGATTCATCTATTTTCTTTAATTACGTAAGAAATCGAATAAAGGATAAATATCCGGAACAGCCACTTGTATATACCGGAGAGATCATGGTTTTTATCTTCTATTCATCAGTAGGTTTTTTGATATTATCGTTTCTAGCGCGTAGATATGAATTTACGGTAATTTCTTATCAAACATTATTATTGTTAATAACTACTTATTTTTTGAGTTTTAAAAATTGGAGCGTCGCTTTATCTACGAAGTTGAGTAAAAATATAAAAAAGCAAAAAATACAAGAGTAGGTATCCTTCATTTCCAATTCACTTTACCCACTCCCACACCACAATATGAGCCTTAGAAAGGAACTCTCGGAGGACACTAAGGTGTCCGAGAGTGAGGCAACTTTTCATTACCAGAAAAGATGACATTCCTGGGAAAGATGTGTATGCAGGGTGTGGAAGTGACGTAGATTTGACTTCGAAATGCGTATCTGCTACTATCTTATCTACGCATTTTGCGTTGGCTGTTTGTTATTTATCAAGAAGTATTAATAAAATTTAACTTCATTTCGCGGGGTCTGGCGCACTCGCAAGGGTCTGCGAAATAAAGCAATAAAATCATATGGCAGATTTCAACCGCACAAAGCCGCATGTTAACGTCGGTACCATTGGACACGTTGACCACGGCAAAACTACTTTGACGACCGCTATTCTCGCTGTTCAATCACGAGATGGTTTGGCTCAGATCAAGGCTTATTCTGATATCGCAAAAGGAGGAACAGTTCGAGACGACTCGAAGATTGTTACTATTTCCCTTGCTCACGTAGAATACGAGACTCCAAATCGTCACTACGCTCACATCGACGCCCCGGGACACGCCGACTATATTAAGAACATGATCACAGGTGCCGCTCAGATGGACGGTGCTATTCTCGTGGTATCCGCAACAGACGGAGTTATGCCGCAGACTCGTGAACATATTCTTTTGGCTCACCAGGTCGGTGTTCCAAAGATTGTCGTTTTCCTCAACAAGTGTGACATGGTTCCTGAAGCAGACCTTCTCGACCTCGTTGAAGAAGAAGTTCGCGAACTCCTCACAAAGAACCATTACGATGGAAAGGCCGCTCCTGTTATCCGCGGTTCTGCCCTGAAAGCCCTTGAAGGCGACGCTGCATACAGCGCTAAAATCAAGGAATTGATGAATGCTCTTGATACATACATCCCAACGCCGGTTCGTGAGGTTGATAAGCCTTTCCTCATGCCAATCGAAGACATTTTCTCTATCGAAGGTCGCGGAACTGTAGTAACAGGCCGTATTGAACGAGGTATGGTTAAAATCGGTGAAGAAGTCGAAATTGTCGGTTTCAAAGACACAACAAAGACTACTATTACCGGTATCGAAATGTTCAACAAGCAGTTGAAAGAGGGTATTGCCGGAGACAACGCAGGTTTGCTCCTCCGAGGTACTGCAAAGGATGACGTGTCACGCGGACAGGTTCTCGCTAAACCGGGAACATGCAAGCCTCACACAGATTTCGAAGCGGAAGTCTACATCTTGAAGAAGGAAGAGGGTGGACGCCACACCCCGTTCTTCACAGGTTACAAGCCTCAGTTCTACATCCGCACAACGGACGTGACTGGTGAAGTAACGCTCGCGGAGAAAGTGGAAATGGTTATGCCGGGAGACACGGTTACTTTCAAAGTTAAATTGGTTGCTCCGGTCGCCCTCGACGCACAGCAGCGTTTCGCCATCCGCGAAGGAGGCAAGACTGTCGGCGCAGGAGTCGTAACGAAAATTGTCGCATAATATATGGCTACAGCAGTTAAAAAATCAGCGCCGAAGGCGGCGAAGTCAGTAAAGATGGCTCCGGAAGGGGAATTGCCACGACTTCGCATCCGAGTGAAGGCATACGAGCATAAAATCCTCGACGCATCGCTCAAGCAGATCATGGACACGGCGATCCGATACGACGTCCAGTTCTACGGCCCGGTGCCGCTTCCGACGGAAATTAAAAAGTACACCGTCAACCGCTCGGCCTTCATCTTTAAAAATGCGCGCGAACAGTTTGAAATGCGAGTGCACAAGCGACTGATTGACATCCTGAATCCGAATCCGAAGATCATTGAAGCTCTGACAAACCTAAGTCTCCCATCTGGCGTCAACATCGACGTAAAGATGATGTAATATTGACCGAATTTAGGGTGGCGCCACTGCCACTCTTACTAAATTGCGCCACACTTAACAAACCGCTATGAAATTTATTCTTGGACGAAAACTGAATATGACTCAAATCTTCGATAAGGACGGGGTTGTTCACCCTGCCACTATCGTCTCGGCCAACCCTATCGTCGTCACGCAGATCAAAAACAAGGAAGTTGACGGCTATGATGCCGTTCAGGTCGGCGAGGGCGTGCGAAGAGTTTCCCGATTGAGCAAGGCAGTCCAGGGTCACACAAAGGACCTCGGCAACTTTGCCCAGATTCAGGAATTCCGTTCTTACAACGCCGCTGATACTTCTCTTGCCGCTTTGAAGAAAGGCGACAAGGTTGATTTGAGCCAGTTCAAGGAGGGTGATGTCGTCGAAGTGAGCGCTATTTCAAAAGGAAAGGGCTTCCAGGGTGTCGTTAAACGCCACGGTTTCGGCGGAGGTCCTCGAACGCACGGTCAGAAGCATTCCGAACGCGAACCGGGTTCCATCGGCGGAGGACTTCGAAACAAAGTTCCAAAGAAAATGCGCATGGCCGGACGCATGGGCGGCGACCGCATCACGGTGAAGAACCTCAAGGTTGTTCATATTGACGCGGCAACCAACGAAATGTATATTTCTGGAGCTATTCCGGGACGACGCGGAACGCTTGTCGAAGTCATCGGCGCATAATTCTGATATACCGGACAACACACCACACAAAAACATGGAAACACCAATTTACAATCAGAAAGGCGAATCAGCAGGGAAAATAAAAATTCCTGAAGCTGTGTTCGGCGTATCATGGAACGCCGACCTTGTTCACCAGGTCATGCTTGCGATGCGCTCAAACGAACGCGATCCGATTGCCCACACGAAAACTCGCGGCGAAGTCCGCGGAGGAGGCAAAAAGCCATGGCAGCAGAAGGGAACAGGCCGCGCCCGACACGGATCTACCCGATCACCGATTTGGGTTGGCGGAGGTGTCGCACACGGTCCTAGAAACGACAAAAATTACTCCCGAAAAATCAACAAAAAGGCCCGAACGCACGCACTTTACACGATTCTTTCAAAGAAATTCCGTGACGGAGAAATTCTCTTCATCGATTCTCTTTCATTCGCAGCCCCAAAGGCAAAGGATGCAAAAGTAGTCCTCGGTGCACTTTCAAAAGTAAAAGGTTTCGAAAAATTGGCGACAAAGCCAAAAAATGCGGCATTGATTGCTTTGGACAAGAAGGAATCTTCGGTCGTAAAGAGCTTCGGCAACTTCGGCAACGTCCAGATCGAGGATTTGCGAACGATTAACCCGCTTTCGGCTTTGAATCACAAATATATTGTGATCACGAACCCGGCGGAATCGCTCGCGGCACTCGAGGCGCGACGACAGTAAACGGAAGCAACGACAAAAACAAAATTTTAAAACAATCACATGGCTTTATTTGGAAAATCAACAACACGAAAAGACGAGAGCAAGAAACCTTCAGAAAAGGCGGCAATTAAGCCTGTAAAAGTCTCGAAGTCGCCGAAAGCAAAGAAAATGGAGACAAAAGCTCCTGTTGTTGCGAAGGAAATGAAGAAAGCTCCGAAAGTCGCGAAAATAGAAGTCGCTGTTGCCGCTCCGGCCATTGCGGGTTCAGCTCCTGTTGCTGCAAACTCAGTCATTCTCGGCGCACACATCACTGAAAAGGCGAACATGCAGCACGAAAAAAATAATGTCTACACATTCAAGGTCGCTGAAACTGCAACAAAACACGCGGTTGCTCATGCAATAAAGCGTGACCACAAAGTAACTCCTACCGATGTTCGTTTTGTCACGATGCCGGGCAAGACCATCGTCTATCGCGGACGATATGCGTTCAAGTCAGGCTTCAAGAAGGCGTATGTCAGCCTGAAAAAAGGCGACAAGATCGACCTCGCGTAAATCTTGACCAAATTTAAATAAAAAATATGAAATCATATCACCCATCAACACCATCACGACGTCACATGACGACCATTCCGTTCAAGAAATACTTGACGACGAATGAGCCGTACAAACCTCTCACGAAGGGTATGAAGCGCGACATGGGACGCAACGCTTTCGGCCGCATCACGGTCCGCCACAAGGGTGGGGGAAACAAAAAACTCTATCGCGATATCGATTTCACGTACGACAAGAAAAACGTTTCCGCGACAATCATGACTGTCGAATACGATCCGTTCCGAACGGGATTCATCGCTCTCGCGCAGTATATTGACGGTGCACGACGATATGTTTTGATTCCAAAGGGCATGAAAGTCGGCGATAAATTCATGATTTCAGAAACCGCTGAAATCGCGCCCGGAAACAGACTTCCCTTGAAGAAAATTCCAGTCGGTACATTCATTTACAATATCGAAATCCATCCTAACGGTGGCGCAAAGCTCGTCCGCTCAGCAGGATCATTCGCTCAGGTCATCGCAAACGATGCAGGATATACTCACGTGAAAATGCCTTCTACAGAAGTTCGAAAGGTCAACGAACTTTCATGGGCGACGATCGGTACCGTTTCAAACGACGAAAATCGTCTCGTTAATATCGGAAAGGCAGGACGCTCGCGATGGCTCGGCATTCGACCTACAGTTCGCGGATCCGCTCAGAACCCTGTTGACCACCCATACGGAGGAGGAGAACAGCGCACAGGACGAGGTCTCCGACGCTTGAAGACCCGCTGGGGTAAGCAAGCAGGAAAGGGCCAGAAGACCCGTACTCCGAAGAAATACTCGAACGTCTTCATCGTTTCGCGACGTCGCGTCGGCAAGGCAAAGAAAGGCGAGTAACATGAAAATTGTCTATAAAATAATGAAAACAACGAAGAACATCGTCCACAAGGTGTTCTTTTTTGTCATTGAACATTTCAACGAGTAAGGTATACTTATTCCGTCACTTACAACTTATAAAATAACAATAAAACCATGGCTGATATGAATATGAATACTGCTCCCGCAAGTGCCGCTCCGATGAACGAAGTTCCGATGGCTCCCGTAAAGTATGCAGGTTTTTGGGTTCGATATGTCGCGTATGTTGTCGATTCCCTGATTCTTTTTATTCCGAATTTGATTGTTTCGTTGGTTGTCGGTCTTTTGGCTCTGTCAATCTTCGGACCGACAGCGGCAAGAATAGTTCAGTACATTGCCGAATTTTTGGTCATATGGATTTATTTCGTTTTGATGACATACTATGCCGGTGCAACTCTCGGTAAAATGCTCGTCGGGGTTCATGTTCAATCAGATTCGTTCGGAAAACTCTCATTCGGCAAAGTTCTTCTTCGCGAGACAATTGGGAAATTTATTTCAGGCCTGATTATTCTCATCGGTTACATAATGGCCGCATTTACTGGAAAAAAACAGGCATTGCACGACAAAATCGCCCACAGTGTCGTTGTTTACAAAAATCCCGCCAAACCTCACGGTGCCGGTTTGGTTGTCGGAATTATTCTTGCAGTTATAGTACCAATTCTTGTCTTTGTTGGTATTTTGTCGTCGGTAGTTTTGGTTTCGCTCAATAGCGCCCGACAAAAGGGCCAGGATGCCCAAGTCACGGAGATTTTGTATCAGGTGCGTCCGGCTGCCGAGATATATTATGACAATAACAAGGAATCTTATTCATTTGCAAAAAATTGTTCCTCCGGCGTTTTTTCGGATCCAAATATTCAGTCAGACCTTTCCGGTCTTGCGAATAAAAACGTAATTTGTTACGCAGAAGGTACGAGTTATGCAATATCCGCTCCGCTAAACGCCACAGGCTCCAGTTTTTGCGTTGACAGCACCGGAGTCACTGGCAACGGCGTGGCGGTTGACACTGGCTCCAAGGCCTCATGCCAAATGACGAGTTCGTCGCCATACTAAACTCCATTCATGGAAAACAAAATTGTTTTGCCGAAAATTTCAAATCTCTTCCGTTCGACATTTAGTTTTTCCGTTGGGCACTGGAAGGAACTGCTCTTCATCATGGGATTGCCGCTTGGTTTTCAGGAATTGTATGCCTACGCAAACTCGATAGTCATACCTGCATTGGGAAATGCGCATGTCGGGTTCGCGCTTCTTTATTTGTTGTTTACTTTGTTGCTTGTGGTAGTGCTTCCTGTGTTCTTCTTCTATAGCGTTGCCGTCGTCATTTTGTACATAAAGAATTCGCTTGACGGCATCAACAGCATGGGTAAGGCGTACAAGGATACTTTCCGCTACATTTTCCCGTTTATTTGGGTTCTCATTCTCGTGGATTTGTGCGTTTACGGAGCTTCCGTTTTTCTGATCATACCCGGAATTATTGTATTTATCTATCTCCAGTTCACATTACCATTGGTAATGGACGGAAAATATAAAGGCCTTTCCGCGATTTCGGCGAGCTTCCAGCTGGTAAAAGGGAATTGGTGGAGCCTTTTTGGCCGCATGCTTCTGCTTGCCCTGGTGGATATAATTCTCGGATTGATTTTTATAACTGTCGCCGTAACGGTTTCATATCTTTTCGCCCACCCGGGAGTTTCGCTCGTTGCATACGCCAAAAATCATGTCGAAATTATTTCGTTGGCGTTCACGATATCGTCATGGATTTATTCCGCGATTTCCATGCCTTACGTATGGATTCTCTATAGATCCGTTTTGAAGGTAAAAGAGGAGGGGTTTCTTGCCGAAGAGGAGATAAAAAAATCGAGGGGATTTTTCATGGGATTGTCGATCTGGGGACTGGTCGCCGGAATTTTTATATTCATGACGCTTATTATAATAGTTGTCATAAGCGCCTTTACCGCGGCCCGTCACAAATATGACAGTCTGCAGGGCATAGCTTCTTCAAAAGCAGCCATAGTTGCGAATGACGCATCCTCAAGCATGCTTACCTATACCGATTCAGTCTATGGTTTTAGCATCAAGTATCCGGCGGATTGGCAGATTGATCCGGAGAACACGAACTCACCGTATTCCATATTTTTCATCGCTCCAGTAGTTGAAAATGCTTCGCCTGCGCAAGGTCTTCGCGGTTCGGTTGTTGTAAATATTACGGAGCGTCCCGCGCCGCAGGATTTCGAAGAAGTTTCGAGGGAATTCGAATCTGAAGTTGCCTATGAAGCAACGACATTGAAGGACGATTGGACCATTCTTTCAAAAGAGAGCATTACATTCCTTGGGTTGCCCGCGTATCAATATTCAACGACAAAGCTCCGTACTTTTGACAATGGACAGACTTTCGTCACTCAGCAATCGCAAACCATTCTGTTTGTTAAAAACAACCTTATTTACGATGTCGAGTACAAAAATGATGTGGCCGACTTCGATTTGATGAAGCCTCTCGGCGACCAAATTATTTCTACTTTGAAGATAAAATAAAAAACGCCGTTTCCGAAAGGAAACGGCGTTTGAGTTTTTGCCGATCAGTGTGATGATTTGAGGCGGTTCTCAAAATAGTTAATCATCATTTTTGGATCTTTAAAACAGCGATAATAGTTCATGATTTTGTCTCGGCTGGTAAAGATGATTGGCGGAATTGAAGCGAACCTGAGCATCCAATAGGCCAAAGCACGTCCGCTCCTGCCGTTCCCGTCAACAAACGGATGAATCCGTTCGTATTCGAAGTGAAATCTGGCGATTTGCTTCAAATTGTCGCGGGGCGCAGTCTGCTCTACGGCTTTTTGCCAGAAGTTTACCCGCTCAATCCATGAAGCCATTTTGAGAGGCACGTCTTCGGGTTCCGGGTTTTTCTGAATGACAATGTGGCCGCTTACCACCTCAATATTTACGGAACGGTATGCTCCGCAATCTCGGGGATCAAGTTTTCTTTCACCCTTCTGTTCCTGGTCGGAGACAATGAGCGCTTGAGTCCGAAAAATTATTTCGTCGGCGAGTCCGGTTCTTTTTGCCGCTTCATCCCGAAGCGTCATAATTGCCCGAACGTGTCCGTCGCTTGGAATTTTGCCTTCGCACAACGATTTGTAAATTTTATTTTCATCCGTCTGTATGTTTTCGATTGCGTCTGATTCAGACACGAACCGGGC
Source organism: Candidatus Tayloriibacteriota bacterium (assembly GCA_003151615.1). Taxonomy (GTDB): domain Bacteria; phylum Patescibacteriota; class Minisyncoccia; order Phycocordibacterales; family PALSA-1337; genus PALSA-1337. Next base: position 221,473 of record PLXZ01000001.1, read on the forward strand.
GATGAATCGCCACTCGTCATGTTCAGTGTTCATACGCTAGCCTTCTTTTAAATTTTTACTGTTGCAACTTGTTGGACGTTACCATTAATTTGTAAGTTTGTCTATTACGGTAATGATCAACTTCAAATGCACCGGAAAATGCATAATTTGACTTCTTTTTCGGCCTCTGCTAATATGACCAGGTCACAGCAGAATAAACCAATAGATAGCAAAGTGCGTTGGAAGCAGGCCGTACGATGCGAAAGCATCAAAAAGGAAGCTAACCAACAGATTTTGTTTTTTATAGAGGAAAAGCGATCTTAAAAAATCGCCGAAATCAAACAAAACGCTTAAAAATGGCAAAGACATCAGTAAAAGCACGAGCAGCGAAAAAGCCGAAATTCAAGTCGCGCGTTGTTCGACGTTGCTTCCGATGCGGCCGAAAAAACGGCTACATGCGCGATTTCGATCTTTGCCGAATCTGCTTCCGCGAATTCGCCAACGAAGGCGTCATTCCCGGCATTAAAAAATCATCATGGTAACCGACCCTATCTCAGACTTCATAACGCGCATTAAAAATGCGAGCGACGCAAAGAAACCCAATGTTTCAATGCCATATTCTGCGCTCAAGGAATCAATCGCCCACGCTCTCCACAAGGCCGGCTATGTAAAGGCCGTTACTCAGGAAGGCAAGAAAGTCGTAAAGACCCTCGAAATCGAATTGGCATACATCGGAGGCGTCGCGGAAGTAAACGGCGTCATCTCAATCATCGAACCGGTCGTAAAAGGCGTTGACCGCGTTTCAAAGCCATCGCGCCGCATTTATCAGAAGGCAAAAGACATTCGCCCATTCAAAAACGGCTTCGGAAACGTCGTTCTCTCGACTCCAAAGGGTATTTTACTCGATGTCGAGGCGAAAAAACAAAAGGTCGGCGGCGAAGTCCTCTTCAAAATTTGGTAACAAAGAGGCGACGCGCAATCGCGACGCATAATTTCAATAATATAAAATAACATGTCAAGAATTGGAAAAAGAGAACTAAAAGTGCCTGAAAAAACGACAGCGACCATCGCTCACGGTGTTTTCAGTGTGAAGGGACCATTGGGGGAACTCACTCGAACTTTCAAAACAGACATCGAAATCAAAATCGACAACGGGGTCGTTACTCTTGCTCCGACTCGAAAATCTCTTGACCTCCAGGCTCTCTGGGGAACATATTCTGCGCACATCAACAACATGATGAACGGCGTCAACAAGCTTTTCGAGAAAAAGCTCATCGTCGAAGGAATCGGCTTCAAATCAGACGTAAAAGGCAAGGAACTCCAGCTCGCTCTCGGTTTCTCGCACCAGGTGAAGGTTCCGATTCCTGACGGTTTGAAGGTCACTGCCGACAAAAACATCATCACTGTTTCCGGAATCGACATTGAAAAAGTCGGTCAGTTTGTCGCGGCAGTCCGATCGTTGAAGAAGCCTGAACCTTACAAGGGCAAGGGTGTTCGCTACGATAACGAAGTTGTCCGCCGCAAGCAGGGCAAGAAGTCGGTATAAAACCCAAAACCATGAACACAAGCAAACTAAAACAACAGAAAATTGCCCGACGCCACAAGCGAATCCGCTCGACCATTTCCGGCACCGCGGAACGTCCTCGTCTTTCCATTTTCCGTTCAAACAAATTCATTTATGCCCAGCTCATTGACGATGTGAAGGGAAATACACTTGCCCAGGCGAATGCCGCTGACGCAAAGGCTGTCGGCATTGAGATTGCAAAGAAGGGCAAGGCCGCAAAAATCACAAAGGTCGTTTTTGATCGCGGCGGATATTTGTACACCGGCAAAATAAAGATGGTTGCCGATTCTGCGCGTGAAGGCGGACTCGACTTTTAATTTTTGCCTCATTTAAATACTTATATGGAAAACAATACACAAACAAATCAGACAGCAGCGCCAGTGGCACCGGTAGTTCCGGTTGTTGCAGCTCCAACTGCGGCTCCGATGACACCGCAGGCGCCGGCTGGCTCTTTTGCTTCACGAAACAACGGTGCTCCACAGCGCCGACCCATGAGCGGACGACGTCCATCACGAGATGGCGGACGCGAACGAGTAAAGCCTGAATTCGATACGAAAATCATCAACATCCGACGCGTGACTCGAGTTGCTTCAGGAGGACGCCGATTCAGCTTCAGCGTTGCCGTCGTTTCAGGTGACAAGAAGGGCCGCGTAGGCGTGGGTCTTGGAAAGGCGGGGGATACATCACTCGCAATCGACAAGGCTACCCGCGACGCGAAAAAGCACATGGTCAAATTGAACCTTCTCCCGAACATGTCAATCGCGCATGCAGTTGATGCAAAATACGCGAGCTGTGTCGTCTCAATCATTCCCGCAAAGGGCCGCGGAGTTGTCGCCGGCTCTGCCGTCCGAAACGTCATTGAACTCGCCGGAATGAAGGATGTATGCGCGAAACTTCTCTCAAGCTCGAAAAACAAATTGAACATTGCCCGCGGCACAATCGTTGCCCTCCAAAAATTGTCGAAGACTTCAAAACCGGCCCGATTCGCGATTCGTCCGATGGCGGCTTCAAAATCAGCGGCTTCAGCCAAATAAATTTCAAAAATACCATGCAAATACACGATGTAAAACCAATTCATAAGAACAAGCCCGTCATGCTCGTCGGTCGCGGGGGAAAGCGCGGCAAAACATCGGGCCGAGGCACAAAGGGCCAGAACTCGCGCGCGGGACATAAAAATCGTCCCGAAGTCCGTGATTTCATCAAGCGTATTCCAAAATTGCGCGGCCGCGGCGTGAGCCCGTTCAAGTCTTTTGCCATAAAACCCTGGGAAGTTTCGCTTTCATCGATTGAAGACGCTTTCAAGGCCGGCGATTCAGTCACCCCGAAAACTCTCGTCGAGAAAAAACTCGTGCAAATGGTCAGCGGAAAAATTCCTAAAATCAAAATCATCGGGGGCAAGATTTTGGACAAGGCTGATGCGAAAAAAGCCCCTGTTTCAAAGAAACTCGCCGTTTCCGGCGTCATTGTTTCAGCCGGTGCAAAAGCCGTCATAGAAAAAGCCGGCGGTTCTGTTACACTATCGGTACAAGTAAAGCAGTAAAGTAATATGCAAAAATTCACGGAAAAATTGAAGATTATTCTCAAGGATCCGACGATGCGAAAGAGAATCGGTTTCGTCTTTTTCGCCCTTTTTCTTTTCCGGCTTCTTGCGGCCATTCCAATTCCAGGAATTGATCCGGTTGCTCTGGAGAAATTTCTTTCCGGCAACCAGCTTCTTGGACTTTTTAATATTTTCTCGGGCGGAGGCATTTCACATTTCTCGATCGTAATGCTTGGCGTCGGCCCGTACATCACCGCATCGATCATTATGCAGCTTTTGACCATGATGTCGCCGAAAATGAAGGCCATGTTCCAGGAGGAAGGCGAGCGCGGACGCCTCAAATTGGCCCAGTATTCGCGTCTACTCGCGGTTCCTTTGGCAGTTATCCAGGCTCTCGGTTTTATTAAACTTTTGCAAAGCCAGAGCGTCATTGCGCCTCTTTCGGGCCTTTCACTCATCACGAACATTATCGTAATAACAGGGGGTTCGATTCTCCTGATGTGGATTGGCGAACTCATTTCTGAATTCGGCATCGGCAACGGTGTTTCCCTCATTATCTTCGCCGGAATCGTCGCGTCATTGCCGACAAATATCGGACAATTTGTCGCGACATTCAATCCTGCGCAATTGCCGATTTACATCGTCGCACTTATCGTAGCATTGATCGTTATCGTCGGGGTGGTCTATGTGACCGAAGCCGAACGTCCCGTGCCCGTTACTTATGCGAAGCAGGTTCGCGGCAATAAAGTCTACGGCGGGATTTCGACGTATCTGCCATTGCGTTTGAATCAGGCCGGCGTTATTCCGATCATTTTCGCCCTTTCAATATTGCTGTTTCCTCGGGTCATCGCCAACTTTTTGGTCAATAATGCGAACCATACGGTCTCGGTCATTGCGACGGCTGTCAGCGCGTTCCTCGCTAATCCATGGCTCTATGACAGTCTTTATTTCATAATGGTCGCTCTCTTTACCTTCTTCTACACGGCCGTTACGTTCGATCCAAAGATGATTTCCGAAAATCTCCAGAAGAGCGGCGCATTCATTCCCGGCATTCGACCAGGCGAATCCACTATTTTGTATCTTGGTAAAGTCGTGACGCGAATCACTCTCGTCGGCGCAGTCTTCCTTGGTGTCGTCGCGGTTCTTCCTCTCATCATGCAGTCGGTCACGAACAACACTACGCTGGCAATCGGAGGTACGGCGCTCCTCATTGTGGTTTCGGTGGTTCTCGATTTGTTGAAACGTGTCGACGCTCAGATATCCATGAGAGAGTATTAGGGGCACCCAGAATGTCATTTATGAAGAACATCCACAGGGCGAAGAGCCCGAGGACGAAGAAGCTTTCACCAGAAAGCTTCTGTTTCTTTATAAATGACATTCTGGGTGCTATACTCATTTTATGGATAAACGAGCTTTCATTTTCATAGGCCGGTCGGGATCGGGCAAGGGGACGCAGGCGAAATTGCTGGCTGACTTTCTGAAGGTCGGCAGCGGCGAGGGCAGCGTTCTCTATATTCAAAGCGGCTATGAGTTCCGCAATTTTGTCATGGGAACTACGCAGACTGCGCGGCTTTCAAAAGCCATCAACGACGAAGGCGGCCTCCAGCCAGAATTTCTGGCCGTATATATGTGGGTGAACATGCTCGTGAAGCAATATACCGGAGGCGAGCACCTCATTTTTGACGGCACGCCGCGCCGGCCGCACGAGGCGGGCGTTCTCCATTCGATTTTTCAATTCTACGGAATACAAAATCCCTGCATCGTATATATAAATGTCAGCGAAGATTGGTCGCGAAAGCATCTTTTGATCCGCGGCCGCCGCGACGACAATGAGAAGGATATCCGCTCGCGCCTGGACTGGTTTGAAAAGGAAGTCGCTCCGACTGTCGATTTTTACCGGAACAACGGGGCATATAATTTCATCGAAATAAACGGGGAGCAGGATATCAAGCTCGTTTTCAAGGAACTGACCGAAAAGGCTTTTCAAAAGAAATAATTTCACGCATATTTTTTAATTTTCCATGGTCACGATAAAAACAAAGGAAGACATCGCAATATTGCGCGAAGGCGGCCGTAGGCATGCGGCAATCATGCGCGAACTGGTGAAAATGGTGAAGCCGGGGGTTTTTACGCGCGACATTGATACGGCCGCGGTGCGTTTGATTGCTGAGTTTGATAAAAATACAAAAGGCGGACGGGACGGCGACAAATCGGCGCTTCTCGGCTTCAAACCTCACGGTGCACAGCGTCCATATCCGGCGAGCATCTGTGTTTCCGTCAACGAAGAAGTGGTGCACGGCATTCCAACCGAAGGCAACCGGCAACTGCAAGAAGGCGATATTGTCAGTCTCGATTTCAGTCTTGTCCATCGCGGACTCTTCACAGATATGGCCGTGACCGTACCTGTCGGCGAAGTTGAACCAAAACTCGCCGATCTTATTGCGGTCACAAAAAAAGCCCTCATGGCCGGCATAAAGGCGGCAAAGGGAGGCAAACATATTGGTGATATTGCCATGGCAGTTGAACGCGTTGGCAGGGGCGGAAAATATGGCATTGTCGAGGAGCTTGTCGGACACGGCGTCGGTTATGGTGTGCACGAGGACCCGTATGTTCCAAACTATATTTCAGGCGTTCAGGGTGGTTCCGGTGGCAAAGGAAAAGGCGAATTGCTGAAGCCCGGCATGACCATTGCAGTCGAGCCAATGTTCAATCTTGGAAAGAAGGATGTATTCATCGACGAAGACGGCTATACCATTTTCACCGCCGATGGCCTGCCAAGCGCACACTTCGAGCACACTATTTTAATAACAAAAGGCGCCGCGGAAATATTGACGGCGTAAAAACCATTTGAAAAAGAAGCAATCAGACCTACAGCTTTAAACTTCTGAATATAAAAGGCAGTTTCTTGGTTTTCTCCTGTTCAGACAAATGAGTTTCAGGCATCATGCCAATTGGGATTCTCATTACTATGTATCGAATGTCTTCTTTTTTAAGATTCCCCGTGACATGCCGACACAAAAACTTTCGTTCCTGCTGGTTTCGGAAATTATCTCCGCTAAAATCAATTTCTGAAACTGACAAATTATCAGTTTTGAAGCCAATGACGGTTTTACCAAAGCCCACTACCGTACGTACCGGACCGGGAGACTGTCCTTCAGAAAAAGCTATCTGCATTCCTTCAGGAAGTGGTATCACCGCATTTGCATAATGAGATTCAGTTTCATCAGAAATTGCGAGCGGTGTTTCGAGCTCTATTGTCTCGAGTACGCGCGAAAGCTGTTCGACTCTGGCCAGGCAGTTTTCCGACCGCATATTTTCATATATTTTAAGGACGTTATTAACATATTCGGTGCCCAAATCCGAAGACATTTTTTCGAGAAGAAGGCCAAGTTTTTCCTTTATTACATTTTCGTCGTCTGTGTTTTCCAGTTCGCGGGCCAGTTCCAGGGATTCCGGTATTTTTTCAGCCGTATTTTTGATTTGTTCCATATGGTATTATTATGCCTACAAGTATACACAATACAGACATTTATGGAACTATTCTCACCGTCGGCAGAGTCGCGAAATTTGAAAACTCCGGAAGAAGAGATTGCCTTTTTGCGCGAAAGGCTTGCCCAAAAGGAGGCAGAGGCCGCAAGCCTAAAACAGGAAAAATCATCTGAAACGGTTGCCCGGGAAACGATGGAGGAATACCGCGATACACCGCGCCACCAGATTCTTCACAAGGATTTCGCCCTTTCCGAAAAACAGGTTGCTCAAAAGGCCGAGGGGATTACCTTGCCTCTTTCACCTGAAGACCACGACGAGAAAATTGCCGAATTGCTCGGCATTATGCAGACGCACGGCATTAAAAATGCTCTGGCGATCGTCGAAAAAATGAATAACCCGCATGTCGAACGCGATTTCGAACGTTTCCTCGTCCAATATCTGAAAGCCGGATTTCCGATAGCCATGAGCGAGAAAGCGCCGGAGTTTAAGGCTCTCAACATGACGCTCTATGAAATTACATTGCCTGAAAAAACGGATGAGGGCAAGGAGCGCGCGTTGAAGGATGTGCTTTCATCCATGGAGCAGTTTTATTCCGGCATGATGTCGGTGGCGGACGACAATGCCGCGGGCGGCACCGGATATTTCACAATTGAACTGGCGGTCGCAAACAACAGCGACGATTTCGCCTTTCATGTTGCCGTGCACGACAGTAAAAAATCACTTTTTGAGAAGCAAATGCTGGCTATTTTTCACAATGCGAAAATAGTCGAGAAAAAGGACGACTACAATGTTTTCAATGAAGAAGGCGTGACGGTTGCCTCATACGCGACCTATGCAAAAAATTCAATCTGGCCCCTCAAAACATATGACCAGTTCGAATATGACCCGCTTAACATCCTGCTCAATAGCTTTTCAAAAATAAAAACAAACGGCGAGGGCGCGGCGGTGCAAATCATCATTCGTCCCGCGGGCGACGACCATACGAAACGATATCGCAAGACTCTCGATGAAATCATGAAGGGCGAGAAAATCAGCGAGGCGATTGCGAAGCACGGCGAAGGGATGGGCAAATATGTCGAAGGATTTTTCAAGGGAGTTTCCTCGATTATCGCCCCTCAATCAAAAGAACAGAAGGAAAAAGCCGAAGCCAAGAAAAAAGAAGCTGCGGCGACTGTCGATCAGATGTCAGTCGAAGCAATCAAGCAAAAAATTTCGTCTCCGACGCTGGCCGCTGACATTCGCATCGTTGCTTCGGCTGAAAATGAAGCAACCGCGAACGCCATTTTGGGAGATGTCGAATCGTCCTTCAATCAATTCGAAAACACCGTCGGCAACAGGCTGAAATTCGAGCGGGTCAAAAAAGGCGCACTCAAGTCGCTTCTCTATGACTATTCGTTCCGCTTGTATGACGAAAAGAGCAAGCTTTTACCCAATATAAAGGAATTAGCGTCGATCATTCATTTCCCGGCTACGGTTTTGAAATCGTCGCCGCATCTGAAGACCGCAAAGGCGGGAAGTGCTCCGGCGCCCTTGGAATTGGCACGACCGTCCTCCGCTTCAAAAGAGCCGGGTTATGTACTCCTCGGCGTGAACCGCGATCGTGGCGTTGAAACGCCGGTCTGGATGTCTCCCGAGGACCGTCTTCGCCACTTCTATGTCATCGGACAGACCGGAACCGGTAAAACAACTTTGCTTAAAAACATGATTGCGCAGGACATCGCAAACGGGGAAGGCGTCTGCATGATTGACCCGCACGGATCGGATATTCAAGATATTTTGGCCATGATTCCGAAGGAGCGCTATGAAGACGTCATATATTTTGATCCGTCATATACGGCGCGGCCGATGGCTTTGAATATGCTCGAATATGATCCGAAATTTCCGGAGCAAAAAATTTTCGTCGTCAATGAGATGCTTTCTATCTTTAATAAATTGTTCGACATGAAGACCGCCGGTGGCCCGATGTTCGAGCAGTATTTCCGCAACGCAGTGCTTTTGGTCATGGAAGATCCCGAAACGGGCAACACTCTGCTCGATGTTTCGCGCGTCTTGGCAAACAAAGCCTATCGCGATTTGAAATTGTCGAAATGCCGCAACCCAATTGTCGTGCAGTTTTGGACGGAAGTTGCGGCAAAGGCCGGAGGCGAGGCGGCTCTGGCAAACATCGTGCCGTATATCACCAGCAAATTCGACGTCTTTTTGGCAAACGACATCATGCGTCCGATTATCGCGCAGGAACATTCATCGTTTAATTTCCGCGAAATAATGGACCAGAAAAAAATTCTCCTCGTGAATTTGTCGAAGGGACGTCTCGGCGACATTAATGCGAACCTCATCGGCCTCATTTTGGTCGGCAAAATTCTGATGGCCGCATTGTCGCGTGTTGATGTTGTCGGTTCAAGTTCCGGCGCAGGCGGATCAGCAGCCGCTTCGCTCCCGCCATTTTATCTTTACATCGACGAGTTCCAGAATGTCACAACTAATTCAATTTCTACCATTTTGTCCGAAGCCCGAAAATATAAATTGTCACTTGCGGTCGCGCATCAGTTTATTGCGCAATTGGAAGAAGGTATCCGTGATTCAGTCTTCGGCAACGTTGGTTCGATTGCGGCGTTCCGCGTCGGTGCAGAGGATGCCGAATATTTGGAGAAGCAATTTTCTCCGGTCTTTACCGCAAAGGACATTATGTCTATCGACAATCGCAACGCATATTTGAAAATGCTGGCAAACGGCCGCCCTGTTAAGCCCTTTAACATCGAAACAATGCCGCCTCCGCATGGCAATCGCGATGCCGTCGATAGCATAAAGGAATTGTCGCACCTCAAATACGGCAAAGACCGCGCAACCGTCGAAGAAGCGATTTTGCTCAAATACAAGAAATAAATTATAATGTCAGCATGAGTTTCGAACAACCACCAACAGAAGAACAATTGCCCGAAGCACCGGAGACCCCCCAGGAAATAAAAGCTTTCTGGGAGCTTTTGGCACATATGAAGGAAAAGGAAACCACTCCGAACGAACATGCGGATTGGCTCAAGGGTATAACAAAAAGTTTGGCCGAAAATGATGAAATGTTCAAAAAAATCTTTTCAAAATATGACCAAAATGACGTGGTCGGAATGATGGATGCTCTCGAGGAATATTCCGCGAAGTTGACTGAACCTGAAAAAGCCGAGGAAGCTTTGGAAAGTAAGTAGAAAACAAATAATGTCCGAAACAAAGAAACATATCAAAAACGAACGGACGCTCGTCATCATAAAGCCTGATGGAATTCAGCGCGGTTTGATCGGTGAAATCATCGGACGCTATGAACGCGCGGGTTTGAAGTTGACTGCCATGAAAATGACGGTTCCGACGGCGGAATTGATTGAGAAACACTATACTCTTGATCCGGAATGGCGCCGAATCACGGGCGAGAAGACCATAAAAGGCTATGTGGATAAAGGCCTGAAGCCGCCGCACACCGATCCGCACAAAGTGACGGAAATTCTACTTGGCAGATTGGTGAAATACATGACTGCCGGTCCGGTCATTGTCATGGTTTGGCAGGGTGCGCATGCAGTTGCGATTGTGCGCAAATTGACGGGCGGAACCGAACCATTGACGTCGGATGTGGGCACGATTCGCGGCGATTTTGTCATTGATTCATATCAGATGACTGATTTGGATTCGCGTTGCATCAGAAATTTGGTGCATGCCTCTGGTTCCGTCAAGGAAGCGGAGGATGAAATCGCACATTGGTTTGCGGTTGGACCTTCCGGCGACGTTGCGCCTTCAAAAATCATCGACTACACCCTCGTTCAAGAACGCATTTTGTATGATGTCAATCTTGATGACCTGCTCGGCTAGACTATAATTAAGACAGGTTATTGGAGTATTAACCCTTAACTTATATTTTGGGATTCCAACGAACCTTCGTGGTTCACATTGAGTCGCGCCTTGGCGTTGACCCTGAGGAAACCCACCTAGATTTAATCTAGGTATAATACTCTGATGACCTATTAAGAATATCTCGCAATTCCGGCTTCGGCCGCAATGCCGCGAGGTATTTTTAATTGGACAATTGAATATTCGAGGTACCTAGCGTTGCCACTATACTATGTTAGATTAGCGGGGTCGGGGGGGGGATTGGAGTCCTCTTTTTCTTCACCATCATGCAAATGCGAAAACGTGCATTTTGATGCCGAAAATATGGCTTGAAACTTAGATCGGAATTTTCCCATTCGCATTCGCATTTGCATGATGTTGAGTTATAACAGAGCAGTCATCCTCTTAGGTTAAAGCTCTAAGGGCGCGTGATGCCGTGCTACAATACCCCCCATGAACAATCCTTTTCGCGTGACATTTTATTCGGGAATCGGCGAGGTGACGGGCGCTAACTTTCTGTTGGAAGCGGGTGCATTGCGAATTTTGGTTGACTGCGGTTTGGCACAGGGCGAAAAAATGGCAGCTGATGAAAATCGACAACCGTTTGCGTATGATGTTGCGAGTATTGACTATCTTTTCATAACCCATGCGCACCTTGACCATGTCGGCCGCATTCCGAAATTGGTGAAAGACGGCTTTAAGGGCGTGATTTATTCGACACTCGAAACGCGCGAACTCGCGAAATTGATTTTGGCGGATGCTCTCGGTCTGCTCACGAAAGAAGCCGCGCGGGAAGGACTGGAGCCTTTGTATAATCAAGAGGATGTAAACCATGTTTTTCCGATGTGGCAGACGATCCCGTATCATGTCGAGACTCCGGTTTCAGCAACAGGGTCTGGCGCTACAAACAGCGGCCTGAGTGTGTTTTTGCGCGATGCGGGCCATATTCTCGGCTCCTCCATGTTTCGCTTTACTTATAAAGACCCGGCTGGTCCCGCCGACGCCCCTTCAAAAAACATCGTCTTCACCGGCGATCTCGGTAATTCGCCGACGCCTTTGCTTCGCGATACTGAACCAGTCACCGGCGCACAGTATTTGGTGATGGAAAGCGTGTACGGCGACCGAAACCACGAACCGAAGGATCAGCGCCGCAAAAAATTGGAGGACATCATCAATGAAACGGCGAAACGCGGCGGCACGGTTTTGATTCCGTCATTTTCACTGGAGCGCACGCAGGTCATTTTGTATGAGTTAGAAAAATTGGTTGAAGGGAAGCTCATTCCATCGATGCCGGTGTTTGTTGATTCGCCCCTCGCAATTGCGGTGACAGACATTTATCGAAAAAGCGAAAATTTGTTTAATGACAAAATTCAGGCGGAAATTCGCGGAGGAGAAACGCTTTTCAATTTTCCGAAACTTGAATTTACGGTCACGGCCGACATGTCGCGCGACATCGACCATGCAAAAGCGCCAAAAATTATCCTCGCGGGTTCAGGAATGTCGACGGGCGGCCGCATGCTGCATCATGAAGTCATGTATTTGTCTGACCCGAAAAATACCATTATATTCGTGGGCTATCAGGGCGTCGGAACTCTTGGCCGGACCATTGCCGACGGGGCAAAGCATCTGACAATCGCGGCTGTGCCAATCAACATTCAGGCCCAGATCGAAACGATCCTCGGCTATTCCGCGCACAAAGACTCCGACCACCTCGTCGAATTCGTCGCTACCGCGCGGGAATCATTGAAGCGAGTTTTTGTCGTTATGGGCGAACCGAAAGCCTCCACCTTTTTGGCGCAGAGATTGCGCGATGAGTTGGGAGTTAAAGCTTTGTATCCGGAGAGGGGGGTGGGGTATGAGTTGTAAAAACAGTTATTAGTTTTGCTTATCACTCGGAACGTAAAACTTACCTTTGACGAGAGACTTGCTTCTCCACCAGTAGTACCATGCACCCAAAAAGAAAAGGATACCAAAGAGAAACAACACGCCGCATGTTTTTAAATTCCCCTCATACGCAACATATACACCCAAAAGAATCATCACTATACCAAAGAATATGTTCCTTAGTACTCTTCCACGATAATCCCAGCCCTCAACCTTGAATCCTGTTGATATTATTTTTCCTGGAATTGATTGCGCCATAGGTGCTTCGTTGAAATTTTGATCATTCATATAATTTTATTGATTATTAGATTGGACTCCGACACTTTTTGAGGAAATAGTAACTCGGTTGACCTTCCATTGTCCATCCTCCTTGTCGAGATTCACAAAAAGGGTATTGTGAGAAGTTGTGGTTATAATTCCTCCCGGCTTATTATTGAAATTCTCTGTAGAAGTTGAAACTGTAGTCGGCAATTGCGCTGTCGTTGTTGCGTAATTTCCATTTACAATAGTTATAAATTGCAGACTTGTTGGATCGGGATAGGCATGAGCTATCGTTATAAGTTCAGTCTGGAATGAAGCAACTGATGAACTTGGTATTTTACTTATAGCTGCCTGGAATTGCTGAATTTGGGCTTCTGACGCATACATCGACATCAGGTTCTGAATATCTTGAAGATCTGAGGCACTACGATATGCATTGAGTAATGAGGTTACATTATTGTTGATCTGTACCTGATCAGTTTCAGAAACTGATGATGTGGCGCTAGAAACATTTGGAGAGGTTGAGACGGATGAAGAAGAAAATTGATTATTAAAAGCACTTATTTGAGCGTTGGATTTCTGCTGTTGTTGCCAAATATAATATCCTCCGCCTGCGATAATCAAAAGTACAAGAACTATAAAAATGACCGCGGCTGCTGTCGTCAAACCTTCTTGTGTATTTTTCATTCCAAAATTATATCACACAAACAAAAAGACCTCTGTTCGGAGATCTTTTTGGTCTTATTTAAAAGAAGGGTTTAAGCCACCTTCTTCACCACTGCTTCAAAAGCTTTCGGATTGTGCTCAGCGAGAGTCGCGAGAGCCTTTCGGTCGAGGGCGATGCCTGCTTTCTTCATTTTGCCCATGAATTTGCTGTAGGAATTTTTTGGGTCGAGAGCGCGGAGGCCGGCGTTGATCTTTACATTCCAGAGGCGTCGGAAATCGCCTTTTTTGTCGCGGCGGTGTGCGAATGCGTATGCGCCTGCGTGTGAAATCGCTTCATATGCGGCGCGTTCCGTTTTCGAACGGCGGAAACGGTAACCCTTCACATCTTTGAGGATGTTTCTTCGGGTTTTCAGCGCATTAACTCCTTTCTTTACTCGTGTCATGGTATTTTATTTAAATTGGTTTAAAATTCGCGGTTGATAATTAAAGATTGACCAAAAACTGGCTCTTGTCCTTGTTGTTCATCGGGAAGTCGTTCATGCGCTTTTTTGCGAGCTGTGAACGTCGGCTTTCCTTTGAATTGAAGTGGTTCTGTCCGGTCGAGCGCGCCAAAATTTTGCCATTTTTAGTGACCTTAAGACGCTTTGCAAATGATTTGTTTGTTTTCATAATTTTTTGGTTATTTTTTCGACACTTTTGGCGCGCCGGCCGCCTCTGCTACTTCTTTTCGATGACGGTCGTCAGTCCCTTCGGGCCTTTTTTAGGCTCTTCGGCGACGCGGTATTCCGTCGTGATAAGCTTGAAAATTCGGTCGAGCCGTTCCTTCAGAAACTTAAAATCCATATATTTGGAGCGGCCGATGAGGAACAGGTCAATTTTGACGCGGTGTCCTTCCTTGAGCCATTCGGATGCCTTTTTCGCCTTCAGCTCCAAATCGTGCTCGCCGGTACCTATTTTGACCTGAATGTTCTTGAGATCGGAGACTACGGTGCGTGATTTGGCCACCTTTGCCTTCCTTTTCTCGGTGTACTGAAATTTACCATAATCCATGATTTTTGCAACCGGCGGCACGGCGGAAGGGGATATTTCGATCAAATCGAGGTTTCGTTTGCCCGCTTCGGTCAAAGCCTGCTGCAGCGTCAAAACGCCGAGGTTCTCGCCGTCTTCGGTGATGACTCGCATTTCAGGCGACTTTATGAAGTGATTTACTCGTACTCGTGGGGTGCTCAAAGGTTTAAAAAAGGTTTATTGAGACTTTATTTATATCATGACTTCCTCAATTTTACAAATAATTTCGGAGGCGATTTTTACAAAAACTTTCGGATGAACTTCACGACGAATTCCGGAGTCTTCAGGAGAAAGAGGCGGTTTTCCCATTCTTTTCTGTCGAGAAGATCGGAGCGGCGGAGACTGGACCAGAAAAGCTCGCTCAATTCGGCGGAGAATTCGCGATTGGTGGAAATGATGTTTGCTTCAAAATTATACAGAAGGCTGATGGTGTCCAGATTAAGAGTGCCGAGTGTCGACCAGCGTCCGTCGATGACAGCCGTCTTGCTGTGGATCATGCCGCTGTCTTCGGCATTGCCTTCGTACAGGTATATCTTGACCCCCGCTTCGAGCATGCTCTGAAAATATGAGCGTGCGGCGATGTCGACGACGGGATGGTCGCTGGCCTTTGGCACGACAATGCGGACATCCACGCCGCGATGCGCCGCCAGGCGGATGACGCGGGACAATCTGCGGGTTGGCACGAAATACGGAGTGACGATGAAGACGCTTTCATGCGCTCCGCGGATCGCGTCAACCAAGGCATGGTATATGCGGCGCTTTCCGGGAAGGGGATTGTTGGTTATGTATGAAAATTCACTTCCGTTTTTGCCGATTTTTCTTTTTTCAGCGCGGCGCATTTCCTTCCGCAGCTTCCGGTTCTTTTTGTGCTCGCTTTTTTCCTCTTTACTTTTGTCGTGCGTGGCGCGCATCCACATGGCGTCAAACGCCGCCTGGATGTCCGAGACGACAGGCCCTTCTATTTCCAGATGCGTGTCGCGCCAGTTGCGCAGTTTTTCCCAGACGCCGACGCCGCCGGTAAAGCCGATCCGTCCGTCAATGAGAAGGGTCTTGCGGTGGTCGCGAAAAAACCAGGAACGGTAATCGGGAACCTTGAAAAAACCGGGGATGAGGGTTTTGAAGAAGACGAGATCGATGCCTTTTTTTCGCAGGTCAGTGGCGAGGCCCGATCCGAACAGATTGAAGCTGCCCGCCGCGTCCCAGAGAAAGCGCACATGCACGCCCTGTGCCGCTTTTCGCACGCAGACTTCTATTATTTTTTTGCCGATGTCGTCGTTTACGAAAATGAACTGCTCCAGGTCGATGCTGTGTTCGGCCTTTTCGCAGGCCGCAATCATGGCCTCCCACGTGTCGTGGGCATCGTTATAGAGTTTCCAGCGTGTGGGTTTCATGAGATTGTCGTATCGAATCATAATGGCATATTTCCGGCAAAAAGGGAAAAAGAAAAGACCTTGCGCTGTAATGTCGCGCAAGGTCGATTTGATTATTTTCGAAGGAACTTTCAGAGGCTGGAGGTTTTCCAGTTCCCAATGTCGCTGACAGGATCAACGTAAGTCGTTCCGTTCGTTTCATACCAATTTATCTGCTGAAGTTCGGCGGAGTATGTGTTTGCCCCTCCGCCGGTGACTGTCCATGTATATGTCACAGGAATAGTCACTGTCTGGTTTTTCGCAATTTGGAAGTTGAGTGCTCCGCTCAATACAGTTACATCGTTCGGTATCGAATAACCGACATGAAGAGTGCCGTAAGTTCCTGCGTCGGCAAGTCCTCCGCCATTGACAATGATTGCCAATGCCGAAGAGCTTGTCCAGAATGCAGGCCAACTCGATTGAGTTGTTCCCATGTTCACATCCTCGCCGACCGCAGTCACGTTCACATTGAATGTGGCCGTGTATTTGAACGTCGGCGTCATCGCGCCTCCCGGGGTTACGTTTACTTCTTGAATCGTGGGTGAACCCGCGAGTGAAAAAACCGGACCAGCCGACACGACAGTGATTACGTTTCCGTTTGCAGCGCCTTCAGCCAGGATTTGCGTCTTGCCGTCCTGTGCCCCGAGAGTTATTCCCGGACCGAAAACGCTTGCCGAAACCGTAAAGCCCGGACCGGCAGTAACGCCAATCACGTCAACTTTGACGGTAAACGGAATTGTCACATTTCCTGGAATCTCGGCGAACGTAATGTTTGTGAAGCGCGTTCCCGACGGCTGAACCGTTGCCGTGCTGACCAAGGTTGAACCCTGATACAGATAGGCGGTGGAGAGACCGCCTCCCGAACCGCCGACGGGCGAACTGATGTTGACAGTGATGCCTTCCAGCTGGGCCGGTCCGTTCGTGACGTTAAGGTCAAAAACAAGAATCGGCAGGCCGAGGTAATTATTGCTCACCGTGTCGGTGACTCCGACGCTTCCTGGAAGCGGGCTTGAAGGATCGTATGACAGGATTCCATTATTGTTGGACGCAACCAGGCTGCTGGTTCGGTAGAATAGACTCGCCGCAGCCGAGGTGTTGGTGTAAGTGTAGTTCTCGCTGTCGTATCCGACGAACGTGAATACGTTTGTCCAGTCGTGCAGATTTGTCGAGGATTGAATCGTATAATCAATTCCCGGAATTCCGTCGAATGAAATGGCGTCGTTTGTTCCTGTCCGCGCCAGATTTATTGTCTGGCCAAAACAGGGAAGCGATGCCAGAACGGTGATGATGAATGTTGCTCCGAATGTCAGTTTTTTCGTTTTTATAGGTGCCTTTCAGTTTCGGGTTTTTATGCCCGAAACTATTGTTGTTTTTGTTTGTTTATTTTGTTGTCACTGAGCCACAAATTCGTTGCGCGCTCATGCTAAAGCAGGCCATATAATAGCACTTCATGACGTAAATGTCAATAACACTCCGAATAAGGTCTTAACATGTTAATGCATCGCCCGTAGGCCTTTATTTCAAAGTATTATCGAGTCTACTGATATTTTGTGCGCGATGAGGCGCTCGTGGATGCGCCGCAATACCTTACTCAGTTCTACAAGCGACTGGGATGTTTCTCCGGTGAATAATGGCTTTTCATTGGCCATGACGAAAAGTGTGGCATGAGGGAAACGGATGTTAAATCTATACTCACTTGATTTTCAACGGTAAATTATTCTCTTTAACTATTGAACTGATCTCTCTAAATATAGACCCCACCCCGGCAATGCCAGAGAGATATAAATATTTGCTGATATCAGATTGGTGGTGGAATATTCTTATATAAATAATGCCCTTTTTAAGGTAATCAATGTTGGTGTATTTTAATTCGTATATCAAAGGAGTCGAAGGCATGAGGATGCGTGGTCCTGTTACTTCAATTGACATATAAGACTCGTAAAATGTGATTGTGGCAAAAGGATAAGAGACGTCAAAATTGCCTTTAACTCCCCAATTTGTCGGCATAAAACGCTTTGTCTGCATATCTATGCCAGTCTTCAATGTTGCAATAGTTTTTTCCATGGGTTGCGGTTTACAAAAGAGGAGCGGTGCTGCTGTATTTGCATTGCACAGAATTGTCATTGAGAGAAACCACCTTAGCTACGTTTATGTTGTTGCCAGATACACCAAAACTCTTTTCCATACTGACAAAAGTCGCATTATTTTTAATTACATCCAAATAGACAGTACAGTCTGTCGTTGTGTTCAAATCAGTTGAACAACTTGGGCACGGGACCTCAACGTATTTCTGAATTGGATAGAAAAAGAGAAATAACAAAATCAATATTGCAAAGAAAATAGCCACTTTTACGTATTTGTTCATTTGCTTGTGTTATATCTTTGTATTGTACCACAGACCTAACTATGAGAAGAAAGGATACAAAAGTTCCGAACCTCTATTAGGGTACACAATTTTTTTGAATAGTTGTGCAATGGCATAAATGAAATACCCAGCAAATGTTTGGTATTTCGGAAAGTTGTCTTAAGCCCTGATTGTGCGCGATGAGGGACTCGGACCCCCGGCCTTTCCCGTGTAAAGGGACTGCTCTACCAACTGAGCTAATCGCGCAATTTTTATTTTCTTTTCTGGCGTTTTTACGAATACTAGCATAGTATGAACCATAAGTGAAATAGCATGGAAATCATAAAGAAAAGCGACATTCTCTACGAAGACAAGGATTTTGTGGCGGTCAACAAGCCGGCCGGCTTGGTCGTGCATGACGATGGAAAACAGATGGCGGTGCTTTCTCAGCCGGCGGAAGTCACTTCGGCCATGGCGAAAAAGACAAAAACAGCCAAAGCTTCAAAAACTAAGGTAAAAAAAGAACCGGTCCTCACCGACTGGATTCTCAAAAAATATCCGAAGGCGGCAAAAGTGGGGGAGCCGATCATCATGACAAACGGAACGGTCATTGAACGTCCAGGAATTGTCCATCGCCTTGACCGCGGGACTTCGGGCGTTATCCTGATCGCGAAAAATCAGAAATCGTATCTTTCGCTGAAGGAGCAGTTCAAGGAACGCGTTGTGACAAAAAAATATCTTGCGTTCGTGTACGGTCAATTTGAAGACAAATACGGAACGATCAATCGCCCCATTGGCCGCAGTAAAAACGACTTCCGAAAATGGTCAGCACAGCGCGGGGCGCGTGGGGAAATGCGCGACGCCGAAACATGGTATACGGTTTTGGGCAGCAGCATGGGTCTCGACGACGGAACCGGACGCAGAAGCGGGAACGGCTATACATATATATTGGTGGAGCCGAAAACTGGTCGAACCCACCAGATTCGCGTCCATATGAAGGCCATAAACCATCCCGTCATTTGTGATTCGCTCTATGCACCCGAACGGCCCTGTTCGCTTGGCTTTGGCCGCACGGCTCTGCACGCCTACTCTTTAACCTTCAATAAAATGAATGGCGAGGCCGTCACAGTGACTGCGCCGATACCCACGGACTTCAAAAAAGCTTGCAAGGAACTGGGTATCGTGATAGATTACACGAACATTACTTAGAGAAAAACGCTCAAAAGAGCGGCGAAAATTAAACATTATCATGGCAAAAAGCCCAATAACAGCAGTCAATATCGAAGACCGAAAAGCCCTCAACGTCCGCGCAGGGGAGACGATCCGCGTCTGGCAGAAAATCAAGGAAAAGGACAAGGTCCGACTCCAGGCTTTTGAAGGCCTCGTTCTAGCCCAGAAACACGGAACTGAAGCAGGCGCGACGTTTACCGTTCGAAAAGTCGTCGATGGCGTGGGTGTTGAAAAGATTTTCCCTCTCTACTCTCCGATGATCGACAAGATCGAAGTCATCCGACGCTCAAAAGTCCGCCGCGCGAAACTTTACTACATCCGCGAAAAGGCTTCGAAGGAAATCCGACACAACATGCGAAAAATGCTCGCCCTCGAGCCTGGCCAGAACACAGACACAAAAATTGCGGGAGTCGACATGTCGACAGCCCACAAGGACGCGAAAGCGGTGAAGGCAGAAAAAACGGAAACAGCGACAGACGAGGTTGCGGCGTAATTCACTTCAAATACGAAAACCAAAGAGTCCGCGAAAGCGGTTTTTTGATTATGCGAATCATTTCGTGAGAGTCCTTTTGGCGCAACAAAAGTTGTAAAACATGTCAGTTTCGGCTATACTCGTGAGGTATTTTAGGCGAAAATATTTGAAAATGCTCGGGTGGCGAAACTGGCTAGACGCACTACCTTGAGGTGGTAGCGGCCGCAAGGCTATGGAGGTTCGAACCCTCTCCCGAGCACACTGATAATGGCGACGGCAGAAGCCATTTCAGATACGGTGGCTATGGTGTAACGGTTAACACTGGAGCTTGTGGAGCTCTCAATTCGGGTTCGATTCCCGATAGTCACCCACGCAGGTTCTAAAACCCTTAATTCTGTTAGACTTTTAGTACTAACAGGAATTGAACTTTCTGGTATATAATTGTGTCAACATGAAAAATACACAAAAGGGTTCTACGACAGTGGTGTTAATAATTATCATCGTACTGTTGGTTGTCGGTTTCGGTGCATATATCTATCTTCAAAATAATCAGTTGTCTCAACAACAGACGACTGTTTCGCAAGCTTCAAGTACGCAAAATATTCGGGCAACGCAAACAACCACAACTGGTAGTACTAATTCGAGCTCATCTACTCAAGTGGTAGCTCCGATAAGCTCCAATTCTAGCTTAAGTACTTATGATAATTTGGGTATATCGTTCCAGTATCCTGTCCAATGGGGAATTCCAAGTGAAAATTTTTACGGCAATGGTCTCGGGTCCGTCTCTTTTAACTATGCTTCATCGACCGGCCAGCCGTTCGCTGTTTTTATAGAACAAGATTCTAACCCTGAAGGCACTGGATTACTGAGTGAAACATTTAATCAGATGATAGCCAGGTTCAGGGCAAATGATCAGTATATTTATCAGCAAAAAGATATTTCGGCAGATGGTATAGGGGGCGTAGAACTATTTTATAATAGTGCCGTAACAGGTCAACCATACCATGTCGAAGCATACTTTCCATTTCAAAACGGTTCGTATGTTGATCTTGGTGCTGACTATCAAGCAGTACCACAGAATATTTTTGATTCTATTGTTTCTACATTGAAATGGGATAGCGCTACTGCTTTTAAGCAAGATCCGGCGACGGGAATTGCTGTATACCATAATAATGGGATCCAATTCAATTATCCGGTAAAATTTAATACTGATTATGCTTCACTTAATATTCAGACAAGTGTTCAAAAGGTAGATAACTCGAAATTAGATAATAACGGCTGCTATCCCGTTATAAGCGAAGAGACAGGCCGGCAAGGCTCATCAACGGTATTGGCTATCAATGGCATAAAGTTTTGTTATTCCAAAAACGGAGGTGTCGGTGCCGGTCATGAGAATACCGATTACAGTTATATGACGATCCATAATGGAAATGCTTATACGATAGATTATTCCGTGGGCACTTCAAATGGTTGTGGTGTTTACCAAAATTCTCCTAATCCTAGTGATCCTGATAATCAGAAATATAATGAATGCCTGGATTTTGGAAAAAATTATGACAGTATTGTTGTAAATCCGATTCAGCAAAGTATCTCTACTTTCGAGTTTGCCAATTAAATTGCCCACTGGCTCTAAACTTTCTAACAAGTTCACCCGGGGGTAATCAATAAAGCAAATCACACCCTGTGTGCGCAGACAGCTTTAATACTCAAAAACTGAGTGTGCAGAGTATCCATGTAACTCGTATTTTCGAGCACACTTATAATAGCGTTTGGATACTGACCCACGTCAGCGTATTTATGCCGTTTTGATCCTTCAACAATAAGGGTATTTTTAGCTTAAATCTGATATACTTGGAGCTATGATTAATCATGCTATGGCGACTACTGGGCTCGAGCTCACTGGTTATAAAATTACTAAAAATCTCGGTCTTGCTCGTGGTATTATCGTCCGTTCCCGTTCAATTGTGGGTAATATTGGCGCTGGTATCCAAGGTCTTTTTGGAGGAAATATTACTATACTCACAGATTTGTGTGAAAAAACCCGCGAGGATGCGTTCGACCTTATGTTGAAGCACGCTACGGATATGGGCGCCAATGCTGTTATTGGTGTACGTTATGATGCTACCGAGGTAATGCAGGGTATGACTGAGGTTTTAGCATACGGCACGGCGGTTGTTGTTGAAAAAATTTGATTAATTCAATTAGGAAATAAAATCTAATATACCCGTGACTATTTAAAATCAACGATGAAGATTATTTACGGCGTTTCCGGCGAGGGATTGGGTCATGTTTTTGAGGCGATGGAGTTGGCTTCTCGCTTAAAAAGCGAAGGGCATACGGTGAAGATTCTTACATACGGAGAACGTGCGTTTGCTTTTCTTCGTCCTTTCGATGTCCTTTGTATCGAAGGCGTTCATCTTGAAGTTACCTCGAGAGGGGGCTTTTCGCTCCCGCTTACTTTTTTAAAAAATCTCCATATTATAGGCTTTTACGTTAAAAATTGGACCCGATTAAAAAAAGAAATTTCAGATTTCAAGCCGGACGTTTTTATCACTGCTTTTGAACCCTATACAACACTTATTTCGCATATTTTTCATAAACCACTGGTCAGTATCGACAATCAGAATGAACTTCTCTACATACAAAGGCCGAAAGGCATCAATTGGTTTAGTTTCAAACTGACGCGGTGGTCAACTCGCGCATGCACATGGGGTGCGTCACATTATATAGTGAAGTCATTCAACAAAATCAATCCTTCCAAAAATAATCTGCACTATGTTTTTCCCATTATTCAATCTGAGACAAGAAAACTGAAATCAATTACCGGTGACCATGTTTTCTTGTACTTAACAAAACCCAATCCCGAGTTGATCAAGATTCTTAAGACAATATCTGAAAAATTTATTGTCTATTGCAACGGCAAGGTCGGTGTTGACGGAAATATTGTATACCGCGCTTCTGGTGGCGATGATTATCTTGAGGATTTAAGGACATGCAAGGCGATAATTGCTACGACTGGTTTTTCTTTGATTGCCGATGCCTTCTTTTTGAAGAAGCCCTATTTTGGAGTTCCGCTCAAGAATCAATTTGAACAAGCTTACAATGCCCGTATTCTGAGGAAATTTTCTATCGGGGAATTTTCGGAATGTGTAAAAAAGGACGAAATTGAGTCTTTTTTCAAGTATTTACCCGATTATCGGACAATGCTCGAAAAGTATAATTTTGATCCGGCAGACGAAGAGATGATGCTTACGGCCGTTCTTGGGAAAATAAAACAAAATTAATTGCAGGTTTTTCAGATTATTTTTACAAGTGCTTAAGTTTGTATTTCAATAAAAACAGCCTATAGATGTTCATGCAAAGAAGAAAAAACGAAAAAGCTATGATTTGTCCGGAAATAACCGAAATCTCCACAGTGTATTTCGAATTCAAAAGATAGTTAGAGATCAAATAGATTGCCGGATCATATACAAGTAAGCCAAAAATTATTGCGGCGGGCGTGAAGTAATTTACATCATTTCTGATTTTTCGTACCTCGAAATCGTTTTCTTTTTTTCTGTGATAGATGCGAGTGGCCAACCAAAATGACGCGCCGCCGCAAAGGGTTGCTAGTACCGCCGAAGCTGAAATGAGTGTGGTATTTTGCGTAAGACTCGCTGTAATCGGTGCAGCGATGTTTGCAAATATAAGAGCTCCGAACTCGCCGAAGAGAATCTCCTTATTGAAATTGAAAGTAGATGGTTGCATATTTATGTTCATAAAATCATATCATGAGATGGTGTTTTCTCATTCTTCATAAATTGCCATACTAATCCCATGGAAACCGAGACTTTCAAGGGAATTCCCGTCAGTATCGAAAGTGCGCTCGCGAGCATCGCCGAAATTCGCCAGCAGATTGCGCTGATGGGCGCGAATGACAGCGAGTTTTTTCTGATCGGACAGATAACGGACAAACTTTCCAAAGGGGAGATTGAACCCGCTGAAGCGGTTGCCGAAGCCCGCTCTATTTTAAACGGCAAACAGGATTACCATTAATTCACGATAATTTGACCTTATAATATTTTCCTGTTAGTGTGGGGTGAGTCGGTTTGAAACAACACTCACAACATTTCCCAGCACACCACATAATTAACTATGAAAAGAATCCTGATCTTGGACAACGAGCCGGATATTGTCCGTCTCATAGCGACAATAATAGCGCAGAATTGGACTCACTTTGAAATCACGAAGGAAAATGACTGGACGGAAGCGGTCTCCATCATCGAAGATGTTCCGCCGTTCGATCTCGTGATCACGGACTTCCGCATGCCGCGCGGCAGGGAAGGGTTGTCGGTCGTCAAGGCCGTCAGGGAACGCTCCAACGCGACAAAAATAATTCTCATGTCGAGCGATATTACCCAGCCGGACATGGAGGAAGCGCGGCCGGACAAGTTTCTTCAAAAGGCGTTCACAGTCGGAAGCGTGGTTGCGGCAATTAAGGAATTGATTCCTGACATCGAAGAGTGTCCGGCCTGATGCCGTTCATTTTTCCCAACGTTCGCAGTTTTCATGAAAGACGCCATTGCATGTTGAATGCGGGGCGTCTTTTTTTTGTCCGCGATACCTGATTTTGCGGGGTGCATAAATCAATTTGCACATTTTTTAATACGGGTGTATCCTCTTTTCAGGTCGCTCTTCTCATTATCATCACGTCGATGATGTCACCTCAGTTGGTGATAAGCTCCGAGGCAGTCCTCCGGTTTGTAAGAAGGGGACGATCCGTCGTCTGGCGAACGACTTCGACACGGTACGGTAAAAACAAAAGGAACAACAGACAATGAAACCAAACTTCACTTCTCCCTGTCACACCCGTGGCCCGACTGTCATGTCCCGTGCCGCCGCCGTCGGTTCAACCGGCGTCGTTTCGGCCATATAACCGCATCGCGGCGAGGTTGAGCGGACAGTTTGAGATTAGGTCCGCTTGCCTTTCGTTTTATCCCTCGGTTGCTTTTTGATTACGACGGATGAAAGCCAGCTCACAGAGCAGGGACGATACATTGCGTTTAATGCGTCATCGCTCCTTTCTTCACGCCATTTTTAATGACTTATAAACTACACCGCGCCAGCGCGCCCGAACAGGGATGACGCATGGCCGTGCGGTGCAGCCTCAGTATGGCGGGCATATGAAGAAAAAGAATCTCATGAACACTCCCGGTACGCGGTACCACGATCGGGGGTGTTTTTTTGTATAAATTTGCATAAAAAAATTCCTCCGCCGCGACGGGGGAGGAAAATGAGAAATACGGGATTGGCAATTGTTCAAACCGTTGCCTGTTCGCTGGCAGTTTGCATTTTGAGGCGCTGGAGGGCCGCATGAATCAGGTTTTTGCGGCTTGATTTTATCTTTTGGAATGAAACTCCGGCATTTTCTTTTGTGAACAATTTTGTGTCGCGAAGTTTGCGGACTTTCGCGTTGGGACCGAATCCAACCGTGTTTAATGTCTTGGCTGCGTCGTCGGCACGATGAGCCAGATACAGCTCAATGAGCTCTTCCTCGCTCATTTCAGTGGGTGGTTTTTGTCCCGATCCACGGTTGCGAAATCCGTATGACATGACGCTTGTCTGAACCCACCAGTATCCGGGCTTGCCGGAAACCGGGCGAATTACCCTCAATGACCGGCCTTCATCCCTGCAGTAAAATCCTGCCCTGACTTCTATTTCCGGTTCTGCTTCACCGATGTTGCCGTTTCCGTTGTTTGTGCCGTTTGTTGTGCTCATAGATGCTGTTGCTGAATTGTTGTTGATTTGTTCGCCTGACGATTGGGCGTCAGACGGAAGGACTGTATCGGCAAATACTTTATCATTATATTTAGTTTTTGTCCATTTAACCGTAATTGTTCAATGGTGGCGGGCTGGATTTTAAAGCTGTTTCGCGAAAAGTTTTATGGAGGAGTACCAGAGTTTGACGATGAAATTTTGCTTGTCCCATTGCACCTGCGTTATCTGGTCGGAATTTGAAGCGTCTTGAGCGAAGATGTTTTGAAGTTGTGCCGCCAGCGTCGAATTTTCGATTCCCATAATGTTTTCATCGTTTAATATTTCCGAGCGGCTGTCGAGATTGGCCGAGCCGATGATTGACCATGCACCGTCGGCTACCATTATTTTTGTATGTATCATTTGCGGTTCGTATTCATAGATTTTTACGCCTGCGGCGAGCAATCCGGAATAATCGGAACGCCATGCGTCGCGAAGCAGTACCGAATTTGTTTCGTTGCCGGGCGACATTATTTCAACGTCCACACCAGATCGGGCCTTGTTCTCAAGTGCCGCAAGAATGTCCTGATCGGGGATGATGAACGGACTGATTATATAAATGCTTTTTTGCGCGTTCAGTATCGTGAACAAAAATGTGTCGCGTATCGGTTCGCGATTTTCCGAAGGGATGCTGATGATATGAAGAAATGTATTTGTGGTCGAACTGGTGGCGGAAATTTCCGGCGCCGCTGAAAGGGGCGGATAGAAAATCGGACCGGCCAGTACTTCGCCCGTCGTTTGATTCCACAATGCGGCAAAGGCGCCCTGCAGACTCTCGGCCATTTCGTCTTTTACTTCAAACATCGTATCGCTCCAGCCGCTTGCCACGCCGTCGCCGAGCCAGTCGTCGCCGATGCCCATGCCGCCGAGAAAGCCGATTTTTCCGTCGATGACAATTGAACGCATATGGTCGCGTTCGTCGTATTGCAGGGGATTGAGGATTGAAAATTGATGATATCGTTCGACCTGTGCTCCGGCTTTTCGGAGTGAAGCGAGATCGGCGTCGGAAATCGTGTTTCCGCCGAGCGAGTCGATCAGGACGCGGACCGGCACGCCGCGTTGTGCCGCGGAGGTTAGCGCCGCAATTACTTTACCGCTCATGACGCCGTCGGACCAGGGATATGTCGTAAAATCAATCGAAGACGATGCGTTTTCAATCGCGGTCAAAAGATCCGGCAAAAATTCCTCGCCTTCCGATATGGGCGTTACCGTTTCGCCCTGTTCGGCCGGAACATTGATGAGCCGGCTCAAGCCCTGTATGAATTGAGGCGAACCGTCGGCGGTCGGGTTTGGTAAAGTCATACCGGCATTGTTGTGCGGACCCGGCACGAACAATATGTCGATCATGACGAGAATAAAAAGAACGCCAACCATTTGGAGAAAAATCACGGAAAAAAGCCGGGGAGATTTCATATTTGCCATTTTCGCACTTTTTAGCCCTTTTTGCTACAATGGTCGCATGTTTACCAAAGGAATCTATTATAAATTCGGCATAAAAGTTTTTTATCTTTCGCTTCTGCGCGACGGGATTATTTTCCTTCTGGGGCTGGTCATAATTATCATAGCTTCCGCGGCCGTCGGTTTTTCGCACGGGGGATTTAACATTCTGCTCCCCGGACTCATTCTGCTTCTTCTCTATGCCGTTGGTGCCATTTCAATGGCGAGATACAATTATTCATGCCATCAGTTCATGCTTGACGATTATGCGCTTCACATCCGCACCGGCATCATCAACACTTCCGAAATGTCCATTCCGTATCGCCAGATTCAGGACGTCAATATCGAGCAAAGTTATATCGAGCGGTCGTTCGGCGTCGCGTCACTTTCCGTTTTGACTTCGGGACATGCCGATGCAGGGTATGCAAAAATCGGCGAAGCAGGAGTTCCGCAGGAGGAATCCGCGGGTTTTTTCCAGCAAGTCGAACGCGCATACGCCGATGAATTGCAGAAAGTATTGATGCAGGCCTCCAACGTCCAGCAAGTTGTCAATGCAAATCCCAGTGGTGCAACTCCGGCCGCGAGTGTATAATGGGAAAACTAGTACAATATATATGAGTCCAAAATTAAAAAAAATACTTACCTGGGGCGGTTTTGTTGTCATCATCGCTCTCCTTGTCTGGGGATTGGTCGCCGCGAATAAAAAAGCGCAGGGAATCACAAATTCAAGCGGGGTACAGGTTACTCTCGACAATCCCGTAACATCTTCGGACTGGACGATGGGTTCCAGCACCGCGCCGGTGACTTTGGTCGAGTACGGCGATTTCGAGTGTCCTTCCTGCGCCGCTTTTTCTCCGGTCGTAAAACAACTTCTTTCCGACGAAGGTCCGTCGCGCGTGTATTTTGCCTTCCGAAACTTCCCATTGCCGCAGCATGCCAATGCGCTTGTTGCAGCGGAGGCCGCCGGAGCGGCGGGTCTGCAGGGTCAATTCTGGGCGATGCATGACTTGCTCTACGCAAACCAGAACGATTGGGTGAATTTGGGCGATCCAACTTCGGTATTCGAAGGATATGCCGCCAAAATCGGCATCAACACGACGCAATTTTTGAAAGATTTGAAGTCGCCTGATGTATATAACAGAGTGATTTCGGATTTGAAGGAAGCACAGCAGAACAATCTCGATTACACACCGACCTTCTTCATAAACGGGGTGCGGATCGACAATCCGACAAGCGCCGCAGGCTTTAAACAATTAATTGACGATGCCGCCTCTTCAACAGCAAGCAAATAATAATTCGGGCATTGCGCCGATAAAAACGTTCGCTCCGAAATGGGCGACGGTTCTCATGGTTATTTTTGCTCTCATCGGTTTTGCCGATGCGACATATCTGACGATTGATCATTATCAGAACATTGCCCCGCCGTGTTTCGTTGGCTCATGCGAGGTGGTGCTTACGAGCGCCTACTCCACCATTGCCGGCATTCCCGTTTCCATTTTTGGGGTCGTCTATTATCTTTTGATTTTAATTTTGCTTTTCGCATACATTAATTCATCGCCTGACGCAACGACTGGAAGAAAAAACGAGAAGGCATACAGCCTTGCAATCAAAATTACGCCGGTAGGATTTTTGGCATCGCTCTACTTTTTCATAATTCAGGCGTTCGTACTGCATCATTTTTGCCAATACTGTCTGCTGTCAGCGACGACATCAACCGTTCTGTTTATTATCGCTATTTATTTGTACTTGAAGAGGAAGAAGAGGTCGTAGCCTGTAATGCCAACGCCGGCAGTGCGGCTTTTATCTGGTCGATGTTCTGAAAGCCGTCGTAGACTCTTCCGTTCATGACGAGCGCAGGCAGAACCGAAGGAATATGGTAGAGGGTGATGAGCGTGTTCACCGCGCCGAGTCCGAGATTGTAATCGAACGCATACACGCGCAATTCCGGATATTCCTGGCGCAGGGCGGTCAATACGTATCCCTGGTCGGTGCAGTCGGGGCAGTCGCCCTTGTTTGAATAAAAATAAAGTATCGAAGTCGGGCTCGCATTGCACTTCTGATAAATTTGCTGCATCAGAAGGTAATCCTTTATTTCCAGAAGCGAGTAATTTTCCTTGAGTGACTTCACGTCCGCGCTATTGAAGCCTTCCTGCGATTCGGCGTAGGAAAGCTTGTCGGCGAGAGTGTTCAATTCATCGGTGAGAATCGATCCGGTGACGATGTCGCATGACGACTGCTCCAGAAGCTGGTACTGAGCCTCGCTCGACAAAATATCCAATGAAATCTGGTTTTCCGTATCCTGAATGCTGTTTATTTTCGCGTCATTCAAATAGTTGCTCGCCAGAAAGCCGGTCAGAAAAACCGCGCAGGTAATTGCCAAAACCAGCAAATATTTTTTTGGGTTTATTCCAGGTTCCTTTATCTCCATGGTGTTTTTCGCGAAAGAGCGACATTATACACGGCTTTTGACAGCCACAGCGGAGCCAAAAATCCGTAGAACACGACGAAATAAAGCATGTCACGCGACGGTTTCATGCTGCCTTCCGCGATGTATTTTCCGAACATGACGATGGTCAGGGTTATCGCCACCAAAACGATTGCCAAAATTGTTGTTGTTTGCGTATTGACGAAAAACCAGCTGAAGTGAAACTGCGGCATGCCGATTCCGACGATTGAAATTTTTTCTATGGTTGCGATGACGGAATTTCCAATGTGATAGACGAAGTCGAGAGCAATGGCAAGCGAGAGAATCAAACCAACAATGGCTGCCGGCAAAACAAATCTTCCCATGTGCCCGTATTTTTTATTGAAGAAAATGTGCCGGTAGTCGATGGCGTTTTTGATGAAGCCGTAGGTCCAGCGTGTGCGCTGTCTGTGGAGTTTCGGAATGGTCTCGGGGGTTTTCGTGAGCACGAATGCGTTGTGGCAGTTGGCGATCCGATAGCCGAATGACTGGATGCGGAAGGCAATTTCCATGTCCTCGGTATTATGCGCTTCCTTGAACACGCCGATTTGCTTGAAAACACTCGTGCGGAAAATGGAGAATGGTCCGGGCGTGACGTAAATCGAGTTGAGCATGCCGAAGACGCGTTTTGTGAAAATGCCGACGTTATATTCCGCGCGCTGGATATATTGAAGAATATTTTTCGGTTCATGCACGCGCATTGCCGGCGTCACCGCCATAATTGCCGGATTGTCGAAATACGGAATCATCCGCGCGAGTGCATATTTGTCGACGAATGAGTCCGCGTCGAGGCATCCGATGAATTGCGTACCATTTTGTTGCGCGATTGCGATGCCGCGATTGAGCGCCGTGTACTTTCCGCCGTTTTTTTGCGTAACGACTTCGATTCGGGCGAGGCCTTCTTGCTTGTTCAGTCGCGCGGCCGCCTGTGTCGCAACCGCAAACGTTTCGTCTTTGCTTCCGTCATCAACGACCAGCACCGAAAGTTTTTCTTTTGGATACTCCAAATTAAGAAGCGAAATCAAAGTGTTTTCAACGGTTTTTGATTCATTCCAGCAGGGAACGACGATGGAAACAGTTGGGGCCGCAGCGAGCGATGCAGTTTTTGAATCAGCTGTGAGATTTTTATTTCCAGCCTTTTTCCCCGCAGTTTTTTCTTTTTGTTGCGCCTTGAAAAAGGTGACCAGCAGGAAAATCTGGAAATAGAGGCCGCAAAAGATGCTCGTATAGAGAAGTAGCGATGAAAAATTCATAAAAACGCCCAAAAGGCAGGAATGTAGCTAAGATAATAGCTTATATGGCCCAATATGGCAAACGTGCTATACTCACGAAATGAACGCGGAAATGGCGAAAAATGACCCGAAAATGGGCGAAAAAACCGGCTACGAGTTGATAGATTCGGGCGACAGCGAAAAACTGGAGCGTTTTGGCGACGTCGTTTTGTCGCGCCCCGATCCGCAGGCCCTCTGGCCGAAGCGGTTGCCGGAAAGCGTCTGGGCTGACGCAGACGGAATCTTTTTCCGAAAAGCGAAGGACGGCGAGTGGCGTTTTACGAATTTAAACAAAGACTATAAAAAGTGGCCGATTAATTTTTCCGGTTTGAAATTTTGGATCAAGCCCACGCCATTCAAGCATGTCGGTTTGTTTCCGGAACAGGCATCGAATTGGGATTGGTTGCGTGCGAAAATTTCCGCGGCAAAAATTGCGGATTCAAAAAATGCTGCAAATGACATCGAAGTTTTGAATTTATTCGGCTACACCGGCGGGGCGACTCTCGCGTGCGCACAGGCCGGAGCAAAAGTCGTGCATGTCGACGGTTCGAAATCGGCGATTGGGTGGGCGCGCGAAAATGCGGAGCTTTCGGGGCTTGCCGACAAGCCGGTCCGCTGGATTTTGGACGATGCTCGCGCATTCGTGACCCGCGAAATAAAGCGCGGACGTTTATACGACGGCATCATCATGGACCCGCCGGCATTCGGCCATGGCGCGGAGAAAGAAGTTTGGAAAATCGAAGAGGACTTATTGCCGCTCGTCGCCGACTGCATGAAAATTTTGAAGTCGAAGACTGCCGAATCGGCCGGTCCGCTTTTCTTTTTAATGAACGGTTACTCGGCCGGCTATTCTTCGACCGCATACGGAAATAATTTGGCGCCGCTCACGGAAAAATTTGGCGGCACAATCGAAACGGGGGAACTGACGATGAAAGAATCAAATAATGGCCGACTCCTTCCGGCCGGAATCTTTGCGCGATGGTCGCGAAATTAAATCGATCGCATACATATATACATGCCCATAACTCCGAAACCCCACATTTTATACGAAGACAATCACATCATCGCCGTCGAAAAGCCGTCGGGCGTTTTGATTGATGACTTGATGGAACAGACGAAGCAATTTTTGAAGGAAAAATATGCGAAGCCCGGCAATGTTTTTCTCGGCATGGTGCACCAGCTCGACCGGCCTGTTTCCGGCATCGTCTTGTTCGGAAAAACGTCGAAAGGCGCAGCCCGCCTCTCCGAACAATTCCGCGACCGCGAAGCCGCGAAAATATATCACGCATGGGTCGAGGGCGACGTCAAAGGCCCCGGCAAAATTAGCAACTATTTGAAAAAAGACGAAAACCGCCGCAAGGCTTTCATATATAGTGAAGAAGTCCGCGACTCAAAATTGGCCGAGCTCGAATACAGCGTAGTTGCAAAAAAAATGATCGAGGCGGGTCCGTCCGCACCGGCGCAGATGATAACTTTATTGAAGGTCAAGCTCAAAACCGGCCGCTTTCATCAAATCCGCGCCCAGCTCGGCCGCAAAGGCCATCCTGTTTTAGGCGACGTCAAATACGGCTCGAAAATTACGTTTCCCGATTCGCATATCGCGCTCTCCGCCACTTCAATAACTTTCAAAACCGCAACCGGAGCAAACCTCAGCGAAATCGCCGAAGGCATTCGCAGTGAAGGTGAGTCGAAGACGCTGACGATTCCTCCCTTGGAAATGCCGGTGTTGTGATAGAATTTATCCATGATTTATAAAAAGATAATAGCGACTGCCATCGGTATTTCGGGCATTATTGGACTTGTATCCATGTTCGTATCTTTACCTGCTCAAGTAGTTTTTTGGACGACCGTAGTTTTCATATTAAGTATTTGTCTGTTGGGTATCATTGAAACGATGCAAATGAGAAAATATTTAATTTTGATATTACTTCTCCTAATCGCAGTTATATTTATTCTTGGCTTTGCTTCCTATAAGTAAAGACTTTAATTACGCATATTCCCAATAGCATGCTTGTTTGCCGCATGTTACCCTATACCCATGTTAATTCTCGACGGAAAAAAGGCGCGGGCGGAAATAAAGAAAGCCCTTGTCGAAAGGGTGAAGGAGCTTTCGGTACAGCCACATTTGGTTATTGTTCAAGTGGGTGCGCGCAGCGATTCCGATTCATATATTAATGCGAAGAAAAAATTTGCGGCGGAAATCGGCGTGCTCGAAACCCATATCACATTGCCGGAGGGAAGCACACAAAACGAAATTCTCCGAACCATCAAAAATGCCAATGCCGATGCATCGGTTCATGGAATCATCGTGCAATTGCCGCTTCCTCTTTCGATTGATCCTGAGACGATCATAAATGCAATTGACCCGGAAAAAGACGTCGATGGTTTGGCTGCCGAAAATGTGAAAAAATGGACTGATGGTCGTGAGGACGCGATCTGGCCGGCGACGACGCGCGGCATCCGTGAACTTCTGAAATTTTACGGCATTTCACTTAATGGAAAAAAAGTGGCGATGCTCGGCAGGTCGTCTCTCGTTGGCAAACCGACTGCGGCCATGTGCGAAGCGGCAAATGCGACGGTTACTGTATGCCACAGCAAAACGCCAAATACTGCCGAAATTACGAAAGCTTCGGACATTATTATTGTCGCAATCGGTAAGCCGCGCCTTATTACTGCGTCATACGTGAACGCGGGTGCGGCGAAGAAGTCGGAGCAGGTCATCGTCGACGTCGGCACGACTTCGATCGACGGAAAGCTGGTAGGGGATGTCGATTATGAATCGGTCGCGCCGCTCCTCGGTGAAAAGGGAGCAATCACGCCCGTTCCTGGCGGTGTCGGCCAAATGACGGTGCTCGCCCTTTTTGAAAACCTCGTCGACGCGTGTTATAATCAAGAAAATGATTAGTATTTGGCAGTAATTTTTATCAATAATCTAACACATATGAATATCGAACAAACAAAAATAAAGTTGTGGAAAGCGGGTTTATTTGCGGTTTCAATGCTCTCACTTCTTTTTATCGCACTCTTCGCAAACCAGATAAAGATGCTTGTCGGCATCGGTGAAACGCATACGGCGACAAATACGTTTACAGTCAACGGCACAGGCAAGGTCACAGTCATTCCTGATGTGGCGACATTCAGCTTCAGCGTGACACAGACAGCTTCAACGGTTGCGGCGGCGCAGGCGGCGGCTACGACTCAGATCAACAATGCACTGAGCGCTCTCACTTCGGCCGGAGTTGCTTCGTCTGACGTGAAGACTCTTTCATACAATATCAATCCTCACTACGAATCGCAGGGCGGTGGATGCAGCGGCCCCAATGGCATTTGTACTCCTTCAAAATCGGTGCTTACCGGATATGACGTCAGCCAGACGATACAAGTAAAGGTACGCGATTTGAGCAAAGCAGGCGCATTGTTCACGACGATCGGATCGCTCGGCGTGCAGAATGTCGACAGCCTGCAATTTTCTTTGGACAATCCGGAAACAGTACAGAGCGAGGCCCGCGCAATGGCGATTGCCGATGCACAGACACAGGCGAACATGCTCGCGAAAGAATTGGGCGTCAAACTGGTTGCGGTTGTGAACTTCACGGACAATAGCGGTTCGCCGACTCCATATCCAATAATGTATGCCATGGCTTCGAACGCTTCAGGTGCGGATTCCGTAGCTCCGAACATTCCAGCAGGCCAACAGCAGGTCACTGAAAACGTCTCAGTCACTTACGAAATTCGATAGTCGCGGCTGCGTTTCGGTCACTGTTGACTTTCTCAATCCAATACGATAGTATATTCCGTACTGCCCCGGGAGGGGTTTTTTAGTAGAGCTGTTACATCAGCCGCTTCCAGCGGCACAAAATAGTAATCAAACCAATGAAAATCAGCGAATATATCAAGGAAACACGTTCGGAAATGAGCCATGTCACGTGGCCGACGCGCGTTCAGGCCATCAATTACGCCTTGCTTGTCATTGGCGTTTCCGTTGTCATCGCGGCTTTTCTCGGCATCTGCGATTACGTTTTCTCTCGAGTGCTCACCCTCTTCTTCTAAATTTTTCCGTTTCATCACATTATTTAATTAACTAAAACACATGGCAAAACAACAGGTCGGCGGAGATCGAAATTGGTACGCAATCCACACATACGCGGGATATGAAAACGCGGTCGCGCGAAATTTGAAGCAGCGCATCGAATCGCTCGGCGTTGAGAACCAGATTTTCAGCGTGCTTGTTCCCACTGAAAAAAAGATCAAAATTAAAGGCGGCAAGCGAGTCGAGGAAGAAGAGAAAATTTATCCCGGCTACATTCTCGTGGACATGATTGTGACGGACGAATCATGGTATATCGTGCGAAATACGCCGCGCGTGACCGGCTTTGTCGGTTCCGGCGTCTACCCGGTGCCTCTCGACAAGAAGGAAGTCGATGTTCTGTTCGGCCGCATGAATGCAACGGACGTCAAGCACACGATCGATCTCGCAATCGACGACATCGTTAAAATCAGCGACGGTCCGTTCAAAGATCTCGAAGGAAAAGTTAATGAAGTGGATGACAATCGCGGCAAAATCAAGGTTCTCGTCTCCATGTTTGGCCGCGAGACGCCGGTGGAATTGGACTTTCTACAGGTCAAGAAGATCTAACACGAAAGCACTCGTATCTCAGAGAACGCCATAATTTTCTACTGAAAATTTGGCTCACTCTCGGACATCTTCATGTCCTCCGAGAGTCTCTTCGATACGAGTGCTTTCGTGTCGTATATCCTAACCTGTAGACGCTTGTGTTTTTCCTTAAAATAAGTTAATCTGTTCGAACCTCAGCTTCTAGAGGTTTATTCAATAAACCAGACAAAAACCAAAAAATAACATGGCCAAAAAAGTAATGAAGAAACTGAAACTCCAGATTGCCGGCGGCAAGGCTAATCCCGCGCCTCCGGTCGGCCCCGCCCTCGGTCAGGCCGGCATCAACATCGGAGATTTCGTCAAGAAATTTAACGATGCGACGAAGGACAAAATAGGGGATATCGTTCCTGTTGAAATTTCCGTATACGACGACCGTTCGTACGATTTTGTCCTCAAAACTCCTCCGGCTTCTTCCCTTATTTTGAAAGCGATAAAACAGGAAAAAGGTTCAGGAAAACCTAACACAAAAAAAGTGGGCACAATCACAAAAGCCCAGATTCGTGAAATCGCAGAGAAAAAAATGCCCGACCTCAACGCAAACGACATTGAAGCGGCCATGAAAATCATCGCAGGATCGGCCCGATCGATGGGAGTTGACATAAAATAGCCTTGTGCTATACTGTATTTTAGCTCCAGTTCTATGAATTTTTGATCTTGTGGGTGGCGGTTAGCATCGGTTCCTCGGCCGGAAGACTGTGATCAGGTGTTTGCTGACACCGCTTTTAAAGCCAGTTGGCGAGGTTTCGCGCATTGTGCGACGAACTGCGCGTCCTGTTACTCGCCCCTGGCCCGGTTTCTGATCGCCGCCACCCACATCGTTTCGGGGTTCTATCCCCCTCTTTTTTGAAAGCGCTGTAATTTTTTACAGTGCTTTTTCATTTAAGGAAAGCGTACTCGCGGACACTTAAGGGCACACTTATGTGAAGTAATCTTCACTACGCGGGTATTCCCGACGTCCATATAAAAAGGTATACTAGCTCCATGAACGACATACTTCACGCGAATATTTTCTTTTTCATCACTTCGGTGGTGGTTGTCATCCTAGGCGTGCTGGCAATTTTCGCGTTTTACTATATTCTCGGCATTCTCAAAAATATCCGGGACATAACGGACCGCGCCCAGCGGGGGAGCGAGGTGCTGGCCGGCGATTTGCAGGATCTTCGCGCAAATATAAAGGAAGAGGGAATGCGTTTTCGCCACATCAAGAAATTCCTGAAGGGCTATTCAAAATGGTTTCCATCGGATGATAAATAGATTATGAAAGGGACGGTTCCTATTATTAATTTTAATAAAGATTTAAACAAAAAATACATGTCACAGAAAAAATCGCATGCGGGGAAAATAGGGTTGGCGGGAGTGGCGGCTGCAGCAGCGGCCGCGGCGGGGGCATATTATTTATACGGAAGCAAAAACGCCGCGAAAAACCGCGCGGCAGCCGCGGCTTGGATGAAAAAAGCCGAAGCGCACATTGTGAAGGAAGCAAAAAAGGGCGTCAAAGTTGCGCACGCAAAAATCTCAAAAGAAATGACAAAGGGCATGAAGACCGTGAATAAAACTCTTAAAAAGCGTTCGAAAAAATAGACCGCAATTTGTCTGGTAATACGCCTCGGCCCAATCCGTCAGAATGGGCATGACTATGGAAAAATATAAGGAAGTCGAGGAGAACGCGCTTGATGCGTTGAAAGAGCGATGCGCGAGCGGGGATGCGGACGCCGATCATCTCAATGCCGACGATGTGATTGCGCACGCGGTCAACGCTCTTGGCTTGCATGAACTTGCCAAACAATATCGGAAGACGATAAATAAGGTCAGCTAAGAAAAACATACTCCAAGAGCGACCTTGCTAGGTCGAATAAAACAACCCGCGTAACGCGGGTTGTTTTATCATATAGAGCTCCTCTTCGTGGAGATGGATGCGAAAATATAAGGCGGAGCGATAAAACGGCGCAAGGCCTGTTTTTTATAAATGCTCCTATGTTTCTTAAGATCCTCTCCCTTAGAATGAACCCTGCATCAATTTTAATACTATCTTAATATAAGTCAATAGGACTTGGGGGAAAAGCTTGTTCATAAACTGTTGATAATTTCGGGTAACAATTCGTCCCCCGTGCCGTCAGAGAGAACAAAGGTCGTAATGTAAAATTATCAGCATATAGCTTAACTATAAAACATATGATCAAAAGAATTGTTTCAAGTGCTTTTGTCGCGACAGCCCTTGGCGTGGCAGTAAGCATAACGGGTGCCCTGAGCGCTTATGCTCAGACGACCACGATGCCGGCTTTGTATAATCAGGCGGGCGTAGAGGTCAACAACGGAAACGTAACGCCTCTTGCTGCGGGATATTACTTCCTTGCACCGGGGGCATCGGCAAACACGGAAGTTTACTACTACGGCAACGGAACCTACTATGATTCAACGACAGGCATGTACGGCGGAAGCGTCGCCGATCCTAACGGTACGGCAGGCGTAGTCATTAACGGCAGCGGTGCTCCGGGAGTTCCCGACACGGGTCTCGGCGGCAATGCGGCTTCCGTATGGATGGCTCTTGTAGCTTCAGGTTTGGTTGTAGCTGCGGGCGCAACCTACCTGGTCCGCTCACGAGTTCCATTTTTGCGATAAAATAAAGTCGCACAAGGCGGAGACTGCGCTTAAACCTATATCCCGGCGTACTATCCGTCTTGCAATAAGTTTCAGAAAGAGTTTCGAGGAAATTCGCTCTATTTTTTACACATTCACATGAAAACATTCATCGCATATACAGTCACCATCGCCACTGTCATTGCCGCGGCAATATTTGCGCGCACCCTCGTCGAGGCGGCCATATATGTTCCTGGCAGTACCGGAGTAGTGGCGCCTCTTCCAAATTCTCAGGCCGTCGACAGCAATGTATCCGTTCCTCCCGCCGCATCCGCCACCGTCGCGACCATTGCCCAAAATGTCGCCGTCACTCCGCCGGGGTATCCGGTCCGTCTTGCCATTCCGGCTCTCAACATAAATGCGGCGGTGCAGGATGTCGGCATTACAGCAAAGGGAAATATGGGAATACCGAATAATTTCGTCGATGTTGGGTGGTATTCCTACGGCGCGATTCCCGGGCAGACCGGCAGCGCGGTCATTGACGGGCACGTGGACAATGGTTTGGCATTGGTCGGAGTTTTCAAACATCTTTCGGACATTAAAACGGGGGACGATGTGTATGTCACTAATTACGCGGGACAAAAATTGCATTTCGTTGTTACGGATATCCAATATTATGGATATGAAAATGCGCCAACGAGCGAAATATTCAATGCCGACAACGGAGGTGCCGAATTGAAGCTGATTACCTGCGGCGGCACCTGGGTCCCAGGTCAGAAAACCTATGACCAGCGTTTGGTTGTGACGGCGAAACTTGAACAATAAGAAAACTTGCATTTATCATCTTTCCATGGTACAATCTGGCTTGGAACATCGTTTACGGAGGTGTTCTTTTCAAAAACAGCAACAGGCAACAATACAGCAACAGCAACAAAAAACAGGAGCACACAATGGTAAAAACAATAGTTATCAACCAACCTCTGTCGCGAAAATTAACAACCTGCGGCGGAGTAACCCCCATGCCAATGAGCCCTCTTGAGGCGGCGACTATCATGGACAGCGTTCAGCTCAACGAAGAGGTCATGAGGCCCGGAGAACTTGCCCGACGGAACGAGATGTTTCGGAAGGGCTTGTATCATCCGGCCATGTCCGAACTCACGCTCATCGCGGCCAGGATCGTTTCCGGAGGAGGTGTTATCCAAGCATAAATTACTCAAACTTGGGAAGGGCGTCACGATGTATTTCGTGGCGCCCTTTATTTTTTTCATGAAAATAAAAAATCCCGTCCGAATTTCTCCGGAGGGGATTTCGCTGTCATGATGGATTGTATCTTTCACTTTGTTTATGTTGAAGAGCGCTGGCAAAAGGCTATCAAAAAAACGCGGGGAAATCAATGAAACAGATTAGATTTTGTTGAGGTGCAATTTTTCCGCAACGAATCTGAAGCTTGTATATGAAAGGTATCCTGCGACGACAAATGCCAACCAACTGAGCCAGATTGGAACCGACCATCCGCCGACAATGAGACTGATGCCAAAGACAGCCCGGACAAGATGGGCGAGTGAGACGATTCCCAGGACGCACCCGAGAATTATGTAATAGTTTTTGTGGGTCATGTTTTTAAAATTAGTTTATCTTTTAAATTTATTTTCACCCTATCACAGGTTGTGACGATGTTACGGGGGTTTTGTTACGGGCGACTTCTATTGGATTTTGTGGTAAATTATTCTGAATGAAACGATATGCTTTTATTGATGTTCAAAATACAGCAAGTACTGCACAACAAATGCTTGGTTTTGTCGTGGATTGGCAAAAACTTTGCGAGCTTCTTAAAAACAAGAAGTCTTGTACGGAGGTATATTTGTATACCGGCATAGATAATGGTGATCTAGAAACAGCAAAAGAATTCGACGCCTTATCGAAAACAAGCTGTTGTGTGGTAAAAAGTAAATCAATTTTTTCTTACAAAAACAAAGATCTGACGGTTCCTCTTAAGTGTTCTGGATGTGCTTTAGAGACTGTGCATATGGTAGATATGGGGTACACAAAAAAATCAAATTGCGATGTTGAATTAACCGTGGATGTCATTGAAAAGTCGGGTCCTGATGTTGAGTTGTTATTATTTACAGGGGACGGCGATTTTGAATATTTGATTCGGAAGGCTTTGGATAAAGAAGTAAGTAAAGTTTCTATATTTTCATGTGCTGATAGATACGTAAAGGCCGGTATGACTATTTCAAGGTTTTCGACAAAACTCAGAAATTTGATTGCCGAAAAACCGGCGAAAGTATTTTATGTTCCTCTGAAAGACATTAAAGACCAGATAAAAAAGAATATTTCTCCTATTATTTAGACAAATGAAAAGGCCCCTCGTAAGAGTGGCCTTTTCGAATGACACTGTTGAGTATATACGAACGCCCCCAAAAGTCAATGGTTTATCCACATATTTTGATGGCATTCAAATGTAGTGACGTTTTTAGGACTCTCCTATTACATTACGAAGGTTTTGGTGGAGATGCGCGGAATTGAACCGCGGTGCACATGACTTCCTTGAACGCTTCTACATTGGATAGGGTGCTTTATCGGCCACATGCCGGAAGAGTTGCCTCGTCCGACTGCCGGCCGTTTGACCCGCGCTCCTCACAGCAAACGAAATAGAGTGCGGGCGAGTCCCGTTTTTTCAGATACGGCATGAGACTGTGCCGGATCCAAGTCCGCGATATATCACCAAACCTGTTCTGCAGACGTGAACAGGCCGATGTCACTTAGGCTACTTGCGTAGCGTAAGCGAAAGCGAAAGAGTTGGCTCCAAAATATGGAGACACAACAGATTTTGCCATTGCTACTGATTTTGCAGTTGCGATTCCGTCAGATTAAAGAGTTAACGGTGCTCTCCAATGCGCATAAAAGGGCAGGTCACGTGTCGATGCCTGTCATCCCCAGATAATTTATATTGTTAAAGTGCAAATTCTCTCGCGATGTCGCGTTCCGATGCGCGCTTTTTGAGCGTCTCTCTCTTGTCGTATTTTTTCTTGCCGCGGACGATGGCGATGTCGATTTTTATCTTGCCGCCCGTTTTTTTACCGTCCTTACTGTACACTGAAATTGGGGCTATTGTCAAACCTTTCTTCAGGTTGGCGAGCTCGGCTATTTCAGTTTTTCGGAGTAAAAGCTTGCGATTGCGATAAGGATCATACGAAGTAGGCGTATTTTTTTCCTGAAACGGTGGAATGTGCACGCCGACGAGAAACGCTTCGCCTCCGCGGACTATGACGTATGAACCGAGAAGGCTCCCCGTATGCGCGCGCAGGGATTTCACTTCAAAACCGAGCAATTCGATGCCCGCCTCATAGCTTTCCATGATTTCATAGTCGAGGCGTATTTTTTTGTTCTCCACCAGCGTGGCCATGCACTCAGCGTAGCATTGTTTGACAAATAACACAATATGTGATATTATTTCAGCGTTTATCAGCTAATATACAAAAACCATGGACCTTCTTATCGACACCTATGGAACGAAAATCGGAGCAACGGGTGAACGCATTGCCCTTACTTTTCCCAACGTAAAGGAAAAGAAAGAATATCCGATTCATCGTATTGACAAAATTCTCATCCTTCGTGCCGGTTCATTGTCGACTGACGCGGCAAAATTGGCACTCGATCATGACGTTGACATTGTATATCTCGGCTCGTTCGGCAAACCGATCGGCCGTTTGTTTTCGAGCGAACCAAAAGGTCTTGCCGGCCTTCGCCGTGCCCAGCTTGAAATCTCAAATTCTGAAAAGTCGCTCGAAATTGCAAAAATTCTCGTAAAGGGGAAGTGCACCAACCAAATTTCATACATTCGCAGTCTTGGCCATGCGCATAAAAAAGACTTCAGCAGGGAAATTCTCCAGATGGAAAGCATTTTAAAAACCATTGAACCTTTGCCGAATATTGAAAAAAGCAAGGAGCAGCTTCTCGGAATAGAAGGATACACGGCCGAGCGCTATTTCAGCTGTCTCAAAAAACTTCATACATTTTCAGGACGAAAACCGGAGGCGCGCGACAAATTCAACAGTGCCCTCAATTACGGTTACGGAATGCTTTACAATGAAGTTGACCGGGCGTGTCTTTATACCGGCCTTGATCCGAATATGGGTCTGTATCACAGCGAACGATATGGCAAGCCTGCGCTTGTCCTCGATCTCGTGGAGGAATTTCGCGTGCCGATCGTCGACTCGGTCGTATTTCCGCTTTTTTTGGAAAAGAAAATCACCCAAAAAGGATGTTTTGATAAAACCGGACCCGGAGAATATCAGTTATCGCAGAAAGGGAAGAAGTTTTTGATTGAAGCGGTTGTGAATCGCCTCAATGAAAGCGTTGTCTGGAACGGCGACGGCAAACGCTACAGCCTGAAGACGGTAATTGAAAACCAGGTTCGCGGCATGGCGCGGCACTTTATGGGCAAGGAAGAAAAATATATTCCGTTCGACATGGCGGAAATGCTTCAGCTCCGGCCGGAAGTTTTGGCTAAAAATTCGCATGAATAACTTCCCGATAATTACTTTGGTCACATGGGAGACGCGTAATTGGCGGCATAATGATAAAGCATTGGTCTGGTGCAAAAATTACGGACTCAAGCCGATCACACGTACGGTTTATGTCGGAAAATTATATGGTAAGGAGCGGATGCTGCTTCAGAAAAAGTTCCAGTTGGTTTTCAACAAAAAAACCGAGAAGTTCGCATTTATAGGCCTATGCCAATCATGCTTTGCCGCGGCTCGAATCGATGATACCATTAAGTGCAATGCGGAGCATATTTCAAACTTTGAACTCATTCAATTTCCCGAAATAGCCAATAAACGCTAGCTCCTGCATAATAGTGTCGCAAAAAGGAGATTGTGCAACCAATTCTATCA
Source organism: Candidatus Tayloriibacteriota bacterium (assembly GCA_003151615.1). Taxonomy (GTDB): domain Bacteria; phylum Patescibacteriota; class Minisyncoccia; order Phycocordibacterales; family PALSA-1337; genus PALSA-1337. Next base: position 264,364 of record PLXZ01000001.1, read on the forward strand.
AGACCGTTACTATGGGAAAAAAACGCAACTGCTTCTCCTTGTCTGATGCCAACATTGAAAGGCTTATCTCGTTAGGCTTCGAAATAGAGCACATTTTCCATAAACCACAGGATATCGAAGCTGTGTTTTCCGAGTCCGGGGAACTTATTGTGACCCAAGCCAGAACGATAACTGTATTACCTCCAAACTACAAATCTGCCGGAACAGCCGGAAAAACCGCGAATAACTAACAAATACTAAACACCAAACCAAACTATGAATAACCAACAAAAGTCTATTGTAATAATTGATTTCATCAATGAAATCATTGACTCAAAGGGGAAGCTCGCCGGCAAAGGCTATGCTGCATTTGATGCGAAGCATGGGACTTTGGACAATGTAAAAAAACTCCAAGAATTTGGCCGAAGAAATCACATTCCAATTTTATTTGTCCGAGTGGGTTTTTCTTCTTCCTATGTAGAGCATCCGGAGAACTCCCCGTTATTCGGAGGAGCAAAGAAATTCGGGGCGTTGCAACTCGGAACTTCGGCAACTGAATTCCATCCAAAAGTTGCCCCGATCTCGGGCGAAACCATTATTACAAAACATCGTGTTAGCGCATTTTACGGAACCTCGTTGGAATTAATTTTGAAGAATCTTCAAGTTAAAGAAGTTCTTCTCGCTGGCGTGGCGACTGATTTAGCGGTTCAGGCTGCGGCTCGAGATGCACATGATCGCGATTTTGCCGTCACAGTTGTTTCCGATTGTTGTGCAGCGGCAAATGAGGAAGATCACGAATTATCTATCAAGACAATTGCTAAGATCGCAAAAATTATAACGCTCAGCGACTTGACGTAACTCGAATTTCCGTTTTGTAGGAATGTCATCGCCTCCTGACCATATATTTTGGCCATGGACACTACTCAAATAGCTTTAATTAGAAGCATACCGGGCGGTAATATCATTGTTCCGGCCAACGACCATTGGCCGGACGCTCCTCGTGGTATGCCCTCCGGATACCACCAATCAATCATCCAAGGGAATACGCCCTGCATAATAGTGTCGCAAAAAGGAGATTGTGCAACCAAATAAAACTTCGGTGACTCCATCCGTTGCAAGTTTGGTGAGGATGCGTTTGACTTCAGGCAACGGAGTCGGTGTTGCCTTTTCAAAAAGAGGATCAGCAGAATAGCAAAACGAACATTTCGCCGCGCAGCGAGTGCTGAAGTGCAGCGCAACGAAATCAAGATGAACTTTGTCGCCACTCATAAAATCTCATAGGCCGTTGTATTCAGGATTGCTTGGAGTGAGCACAAGCGACCGAACGTATGAAAATTCTTGACCAAGAATAAATTCAACAGCCTTGGCTAAATCTTTTGGATGTATCGCGCTATTTCCTTTGGAATTTATAAAGTCGGCGTCTGAAGTTCCATATTCAATATCGGCAGCAACGATGCCAGGACAAAGGTTGGTGGTTTTAATTCCTAATTTTGCAATTTCCGTTTGCAGAGCCGCTCCAAGACCATGCACAGCATATTTGGCAGAAATATAGGCTGACGGGCCAGTCATCACATTGTGCATTGGAAAACCCCAGTCTGCTACAATGTTAATAATACGCGCGTCTTTGCTATGTTTGAGAAAGGGGATTGCCTGACGGATCACATCAGCAGTTCCTACGACACTGATTCGGAAGAATTCGGTGAGAGCATCACCGTCTATTTTAACAAGCTCGTTTTCCATCTTGCCGAATGCATTGCTAATGAGAACATCAATAACATTGGTTTTTAATGACAACTCCTCAAACATTATTGAAATGCTTTTTGTATCTGCCAAATCGCAACGAAGAAGTGTAAAATCAGCAGACCCAAGCCCCTTTGCAAGGGCGTCCAGTTTTTTTTGATCACGGCCATGCAAATAAAGAGTGAAGCCGAGTTGAGCGAAGTGATGTGCCAAATAAGTTCCGATGCCAGATGTTGCACCAGTAATTAACATTTTCTTTTTCATCATAAAATTCATTTTTCTAAAATTACGTCGCCATTGAAATACGTTGTCTCCATTATATCCAACTTTTTTAGAATGTAAAGGATGGACTTGTATTGTGGCTGGCATTTTGGCAAAAATTGCTGTTGCGATATAAAAACACCATTCATCAATGCTTATCAGGGAATTCGAGCCTTTTTTGAAGTGAGCGTATATGAGTGCGGCTGCTCGTTCCGCTTCGTAGCCGTAGGTTTTAACTTCGTCTCCGTCTCCACGCTTTAATACACTTTAACAGCTAACGGCACAGCTCGTGATCTGGACCTGAATAATTTTCCAGGCTGCCATTGCCAAACGTTTAGTTTCCAAGCGGTAGGTTGCCCGGATGAGAGTAGCATTAAAGGGGCGGCTATACGGGCTTTTTTAGACCGTGCGATCCGATGTAAAGTTTGAATGTCTTTTGCGCTCAAATTGGGCAATATTTGCCTTGGATGAGAATGCCAATCCCCTAGATATGTCCATTTGCGACACGATGACCCTGCATAATAGTGTCGCAAAAAGGAGATTGTGCAACCAAATTTGACGGTGCGGATTCAAGGGGCGATTGGCCCGAGTTCAGTCCAAATAAAATAACAACTTTGAATCGAATCCGTATGACATCATATACTAGAACAAAAAGTATCAGCTCGGATCTTGCCGATGGTTATGAGAATCTTCGAATTGCATTTGAAAAGCTGGGAGTAAAAATGGACTCTCCATCCATGGACGGCTTCCTGCGAAGAATTTTGTTCCCAGACGGCAGAAAGATATTTTTCACCGCGAATGCACTTCCATTAAATTGCGCCTCAGCGGTATCACTGGCACATGACAAATTAGCAACATATCAGGTTCTTATTGAAGAAGGCATTGCTATTCCAAAAGGAATCGCCTTTTTTGCTAGCGAGTTTCATCGTCGTCAAACACAAGCAGAACCTCAATTACTTCTCGAAAATTTACCTTCAGCAATCCTCGAACACTTTCCGGACATTACAGCGGCGAATTTTAAAGTGATTATTAAACCCGGACAGGGAAGGTGCGGCTATATGGTTAATATCTGCAAAACTCTTTTTGAAATCCAGTCATTCGCGAGAGATATTTTAACATCGTTTCATTATGGCTTAATCCAAGAATACATAAATGGGCCAGAGTATCGTGTTGTCATTTTGGATGAAAATCCCATTATCATATATCAAAAATGTTTAAGCCGTCTTGAAAAGGGGGAGAATGATAACCCCGTGCGTGGTGATACTGGCATTTCTATTGAACTGGCAAAGGCACCTTTTGAAGTCATCGAAATTGCAAAGAAAGCTCATCGGGCTCTTGGCCTACGGTTTTCAGGTATAGATGTTTGTCTCCCTCAAAATATTCCGCCAGCAATAGTATTAGAAGTCAATTCGAGTCCTGGTTTTGATGCCTTGGAAGACGATTTTAATTTTGACGCGGAAAAATTAGCGGGTATAATTGCAAAAGCGGTGCTTGCCACTTAATTTGTGTTAAAATTGTGCAAGTTTAGCTTCAAATTCTTATGACGAATCAAAACCATAACATTCCTCGATTAAACCTTGTTGCCATTCGGAGCCATCATCTTCAACTTTCTGTCCAGTTTTACTCGCTATTGGGACTGATTTTTGTGAAGGAGTGCCATGGAAAAGGACCTGAACACTATTCTGCAAATAACGGTTCTTATGTTTTTGAAATATATCCTTCTAACGGTTCCGCGTCAGTTGAAAATGTTGTGCGCGTTGGGTTCTACATCAAACACTTTAATGAGATTCTTGACACGCTGAACAAAAATGGGGCAATCCTACAGGTGCCGCCAAAAATTTCTCCGTGGGGAAGACGAATGGTCGTGCTTGATCCAGACAACAATCGTGTCGAGTTAATAGAAGAATAATCGTTTTGTCGTGAAATCGCATTGCAATCATGATTATGATGTCCTTGTAGTAGGTGCTGGCCCAGCCGGTTTGACTATAGCAAACCTTTTAGCCAGGACAAGTTTGAAATTTACCATTATCGAAAAAGAGACTTCTGGCCAAAGGCCAAGCCGAGCGACCGGTTTACAACCCAGGCTTTTAGAAATCTTCGAATATATTGGCATCAAGGATCAGGTCATTAAGCGAGCTATCACACTGAAGGGAAGCCAGATATTTGTTGATGGAAACCAAACTGCCACGGTGTCCTTTTATGATCCAGTTACTAATTCGCACTCGCTTTCTTTAGATCAAGGTGTAATCGAAGCAATGCTTGCCGCAACCTTTCAGAAAGGTGGAGGCGTCATCGAGTGGGGCAAGCGTCTTGTGGGTCTACGACGGAAAAATGACCGCTGGATGGCAGATATTGCGACAACGATTCCCTCCCTTGAATATATTACCGCAGACATTATCATTGCATGTGATGGAGGCAAAAGCACTGTGAGAAAATTTGCAAACATTGAGTTTGTCGGGGAAACGTATTCAGAGACTTCATTTATTTCTGATTGTCGCATCAGTTCCGATCTCAAGCCACAATATGTTTGCTTTTTATTTTCCAAAGAATATAGGCTCGTGTTAGTTCCATTCTCTCAGAGTAAATACAAAGTCAGTGGTGGTATGCACCTGCATAATAGTGTCGCAAAAAGGAGATTGTGCAACTGGGCATGACAAGGCGAATCTGCTCGGTTCGTTGCTGACAACACAATTTCAACTTGGCGCAATGGCGCGGGCGAACCGGCCAGAGGAGGAACGTCGTGATTTTTATCTCTTCATTGACGAATTTCAGAACTTTTCGACCGATGCTTTTGCTTCGATTCTGGCCGAAGCCCGCAAATACCGCTCCTGTCTTACGCTGTCACACCAATACATTGACCAGTTGCCGCTGCCGATCCGGCAGGCGGTTTTTGGCAATGCCGGAACTCTGATTTCATTTCGCATCGGCAACACCGATGCCGAGGTGATGGAAAAGGAATTCGGCGGCGCATTCCCGGCGGCTGTGCTCGTTGACCTTGACCGCTATGAGGCGGCGGTGAAGTTGCTTGAAGACGGAATGAACCGGGAACCGTTTCGGGCGAAGATGCTGCCGCCGCTGGAAAATCGCGTTGGCCGGAAGGACAAACTCATCACACTGTCGCGCGAGCGGTTTGCCATGCCGCGCGCGAAGATTGATGAAAAGTTGAAGCGGTGGATGGATTCGATGGTTGCTCAATGACAGAGTGTTTATTTATTCATGGCCGAAGCAAAGTTGTTTCATGCCATCCCAAGCGTAAACCAATGCTGATATTACCGTGCAAACCGCGCACACAAGGAACCAATGCATATTAAGACTTCGATCCCATTTCAACAAAATCAAAAAAATAAGAATCATTTGTGACCCAGTCGCAATTTTCCCAATGATGTGTGGATTCACTGAAACCTTTCCGACAATCGTGCGTATAATTGTAAAACCAACGAGTAGTAACAAGTCCTGTCCGATTATCACACCAAAGAGCCAGAGCGGAATATAGTCTAAATAAATACCGTGATAAAAGCTCAAGATGATAATACCTACCGCAAGTAGCAATTTATCCGCAAGCGGATCAAGGATAGCCCCGATTTCGCTTTTCTGATTGAAGTGTCGAGCAATAAACCCATCCATCAAATCCAAAATTAATATGGCTATTAAAGAGGCTATTGCCAATACATGATAAATATTTTCTCCATAGAAAACATAACAAATCAGTCCGATGGAAAAATATGGTATCAGTAAAATGCGCAAAATGGTGATTTTGTTCGCAGTCGTCATGGTGTTACACGACCCTCTTATACTACCAATTGTTAATGCCATGATTGTTGAAATAATAGCGTAAACATTCAATTGCAACAATAGTAGGCCGAACTTTCTACCTTTGTAAAAGAATGCGCGACTGGCTTGCCGCAAAGCGCAAACCTTGACGCCTACCGTGACTGCCTGGCATCGTGCAAAATGGCGCGATGGAATCACGTCTGCCCCGTTTCAACCGCGCGCCCATCGTTGCCCCCATGCAGCTTGAGGAGCGCGACCGCCAGATCATCCGGCTCATTCACCGGCATCGTTTTCTCCGTTCCGACCACATTGTTTCGTTCATCGGCGGCAGCCAGCAGCAGATTTTCCTGCATAATAGTGTCGCAAAAAGGAGATTGTGCAACAACGCAATAGAGCCTGGGTCGAGCCAATTACCAATGCCGTAAGTATAGTCACCAATACCATGCCTGCCAGATTTACCTTGATAACAAATAGCAAAAGGACGCAAATCCAAATGACTATGCACCAAGAGAGAATCCTAATTGTTCCCCGCTGCGCCGCCGCCCGGCACATGAAATAGGTGAATGGAAACGCAAGCAATTGAACACCGAGAAGGAATCCGCCAATGACACTTGTGGAAAGTTTCAATTCCTGTGAAGCGTAAAGTGCGGTAAAAGAAATGACAGCTCCTATCGTATCAGCAATTAGGAAGTAGCCCAACAACAAGCCGATGCGATCCCTATTTAACGCTGCAAACATCTCACGAACAGTTATTCTAGGCCGCCCGCGGGCTTTCAAAAGCGGTCGCCGGAGCAAGATCAAGGCAAGGACTCCAAAAAAAGAATAAAACAGGGACGTAAACAAATAAGGCAGTTTTGAATTTAATCCGAAAGAATTTTGCAAAAAAAACACTACCATAAAACACAGGATGCCGCCTAAATAGCCAAACCCCCACGCAAAGCCCGAAAAAGATGCCTTGTCCTTTCCAGTGACAAGGCTATTTAGCAATGAATTATAAATGTTTCCAGTCAGATAAAAAAGAGCGTTTGCAACAATAAATGCACCCACAATGTGCCAGTAAGATTTACCTATAACGAGAGACAGGGCTAACCCTGAAATAAAAGAGACGGCGGCTACAATTGAAAAAACATTCCATCTGCCGTTTCGATCAGCCCATCGGCCTGCAAATGGTCCAGCAAGAACAGCAATTAGCGCCGATGCTGAAAGCAAGATGCCCCATGACAAATCACTGTTTGTTCCCGGCTTGAAAACGAACTGGTAAAGGTAAAGCGGGAACAAATATGCATGAAATATGAGCGTGAAGGCCGAGCTGGCAAAATCAAACAGGCTGTATGCAACCAGCGGCTTGAGGTTGCTATTGTGCATCGTAAGGATGATACCAGAAATCCTCCTGCACGATAAGATGAACCAGACACGAAAATTGCATTTTTACATCTGCTGGCAGCGGCAAAAGTGAAATACATTCTTCAACTGTTGCCTCCGCTTGTGTCAGTGTATTCAATGCGAATTCGCGGACATCTTTTGTCCAGATTTTCTCAAGAAGTTTTAACCACTGGTCGCAAGTCAGCATTCGTTGATCCAGTTCTGTGTTAATATCCGAGGTGCCATGAAGCCGAAGGTAAATAGCCAATGGAAAGGAAAATGTGATGCGCCAAGAATCGCCGGCGGCGTGCCGTTTGCGAAGATTGTCAGGCTGCAAATCATGATAGTCGTTTGAAAGTTGATAGAGTTTTCCCATGGCATGACCAAGTTTTTGAAAGCTGTCACCGAGATCGTTTCGGTTTGCAATCACGGCAGCGGAAGCAAAACTATACTCGAACATTGCGCTGGTTTTTTGATAAATTTGCTCGTTGTATCCCTTGCATATCCATTTGTTTATTGGTTCAACCATTAGGACATCATACATCTCGCCGATTGTTAGCTGGCGATAAGTCTTGAGAAGTAGCTTGAGTATTTCTGGTTGATCTATGACTAAATTTATTGCTTCAGCACATAGAAAGTGCGCTTGAAGGGCTGAAGCCGGGGTTCCTATATTTGCTTGAGATGATTGGTGGCCATGCCTCACATCATCCCCGTCCAATATATCATCCACCAATATGGAGGCGGCATGGCACATCTCAATGCTTAAGCAGATGTCGAGAAGCATTTTTTCAGGAAGATTTCCAGCAATGTTCGTCGCAGTTTTAAGAAATAAGTAAGATCTGATTTTCCTGCCCTTCTCAATTCTTTTCAAAATTTCACTTCCCAGAAAAGTATCCGAATAAAGGTCTGCTATTCGCTTGGCAAGCTCTCGGTTAAGTGAAACACGAAACTGCCCTAAATGCTCTACGCACGTCATGGTTTCGGTCGTAAAATCTTTTTGTGTTTTGGTTGATGTCATAAAATTTATAATTAAGGGGATTCGGCAGGCTTTTTGCGTTCTGTAATACTAATCAAGAAATGTTGAATTGCCCAACCGATTGAGCAGCCAACTATTGAGCTAATCCAAATAAATAATTCTCGCCCCCAGTCAGGAGTATAGCAAACCATGATTAAAGCAACAATTGCCACAGAAAGTGCGGCTATGAATTTAATTCTCGGTGAACGCGGCACAATAGTCGCCACTGGAAACAATACCAAATATGCAGAACCGTAGAGACTTTTATTTAGACCACCCGTGTGGGCTGTCCACCAGCCAAATATCGATACGGTTTCGATAAAAAACAGGACGTTCAAGAAGTCTCGAAGTTTAATGCGTTGATTGAAGTAAATGGCAGCCACACCGGTTGTGGCTTGGAAGATTAAAAACAATGCTTCATGACCGTGGCCAGTAACTAAATTATCCAGCCACGGCGTGCATATTGATTTTGGCGGAGAAATTCCAGCAAGCCCCGTGTTTTCTCCAGCAAATACTAGCAAGCAAAGGATTCCATCAGCAATGAAAATGAAAAGTGTCACCCAGACCGGATCGAGTGATTCATTTCGGTTAGACACTGTCATACAGGAAATCAATGCCATCAGACAATACGGAGGTCAAGCATTTTGTATTTTTTGATTTTATATTGCAACGGCACACGTTCTTTTTGGTGAAAGCTTCTGCTTTGATCTGCAAAAAGTCGGAGGTGGGCAGCGGCTATTTTGGCGCATCACCTCTTATTGCTGAACTGCCGGAGCCGGAGTTTGCCCAATCACCCCCTGAATGCGAACCGTCAAATTTGACACCCCGCTTTGAAGCTGGGCTAAAAGTTTATCGTTCATATCGGCGATTTTTGATTTGCCTGCATAATAGTGTCGCAAAAAGGAGATTGTGCAACCCCCCCGACTGTTGATTATCCAACTGTTTTGGAAAGCAGTATTCTTAATAAAAATGGAGGCAAAAGTTCAATAGGATGTTGTCCAACGAAATGAATGAAAAAGATTTTTATAGCCATTATAGTTACATCTTGGCTCGTAATTTTTGCCTTGGGAATAATTCTGTCGCTGGCTACGCCGCATTATATGCAAATGAGTGCGGGAACGATAAAAGCCAAAAAAGTAAGTATAGAAGGTCAGCCTTTTATCAGAATTGATGGCGAAGCGATGAATTATTTGGGACAGTTTCAGTTGATAAACGTGGATTGTGATGATTCCAGCAAGCGAATCACGGTCACTTGTTGCATTATTTATAAGAATCCATTCAGCAAAATTGTGTTAGGTGATGGTTGGCCGGTTTTTTGCCCACTCGAAGGTGCAAAGCCTGGAAAATACTCCGTGGTTTATAAAAGTTCAGAAGGAGAACAGACAGCCGGGACATTTGATGTCCCGTAATCTGCTTTCCAATTGACTGCCCAGTGAAACCGTCAAAATGAAAAAGAGATTGTTAGTAGCGTTCGTTTTTACGATTTTGACTTTGATTATCATTGCCGCAGGAGTTGTCCTTCGACTTGCCACGCCCGCAGAATGGCCAATTCAGGCAGGAACATTAAAAATTGAAAGCTTTAAGATTGGAGATCAGCCATTCGTGATGATAGAAGGGCAGCCGATGAATTATTTCGGACAAATTCAATCAATCAATGTTGATTTTGACGGAACGAGTAATCGCCTTATTGTTAGCCGATGTCTGGTTCGATGGAATCCATTCAACAAAATTATTGTAAATAATCAATGGCCCGTCGTTTATCCTCTTGATGGCATAAAAGCAGGTAAATACGCCGTCGTCTACAAAAGCACAGAAGGCGAAACAACAGCCGGAACTTTTGATATTCCATAACCAAAACAAGTTTTCAATTGACTGCCTACCTCAATCGCCGATAAATGGAACACTCCCGATGAGTATCACCGTCAAGTTATAGGAGGGTTGCGGCTAGGATTATTCCGAATCCACACTGACCGGACGGTTGTTTTGAACAGTTTGCGCAATTATGGTGAATAAATCGGACGCAATGTTGCGATAGTAGTTGTGCATTGAAAATAAGAGTCCTCCATGATTGCTTCTCCGGTTTTTTGGTAAACGTCGCTTTAATGTTTTCCGCCGTCATATAACGTGATGTAATCCTTCTGTTTTTTTGATCAAACAATTCTCCACTTGCCATCGACGCCGTTGGCATATCGCAGCAACCCCAAGTTCCCATCCTTAACCGTAAATAACACGAGAGCAACTCACCAGAATCGCCCCTTTTTCATGTTGCCGCTTCCGGCAATTCTGCCCGTCTTCATCGAAAGGCTGCGGGGAGATACGCTTCAGGGTGGCAGTTCATTTCAAACCAACAACCAAAGGAGAAAACTATGCCCAACTGGTGCAACAACAAGCTCGTCGTGCTTGGACCCGACGAGGACGTTGAACGGTTCAAGAAAACAGCCATCGGCAATTCGCCGTGGCACACGAAAGAAGAAAAGAAAAGCGTCCTCAACTTCCACAGCCTCGTGCCCGTCCCGCCGGAGATTGTATCGGCTGGCTATGGGGAGGCCGGTTACGAATGGGAACGGCAAAACTGGGGCTGCAAATGGGGCGCGTGTCATACCCGACTGGTGGACGGACGGAAAGGCCACCTCGAATACAGCTTCGAAACCCCGTGGTGTCCGCCCATTCCGTTTCTCGAAAAGCTGGGACGGGAGTGGCCGATGCTCACGTTCCTCCTCGACTACGAAGAACCGGGCATGAGCTACAAGGGCATCGCCAAAGTTCATGGCGAGGCCGTTGAAGATCATTGCTTCGACCTCTGAAACACAAACAACCAACAGAAAGGAAAATTATGAGTGCAGTCATGGAATCAAAAGATCAAGTCACCCTGTATTACCGTGGAGGTTCATCAGACAAGGTGTATCAGGCCGCGATTGAACCGAGGGGCGACGAGTTCGTCGTCCACTTCGCCTACGGACGGCGCGGGTCAACATTGACGACCGGGACGAAGACAAGTTCACCAGTGGACTATGACACGGCGAAGAAAATCTTCACCAAACTCGTCAGCGAAAAGAAGGCCAAGGGCTACATCGAAGGCGAGAACGGCACGCCCTATCAACACCATGAGCACACGGACAAACAGGCATCAGGCATTTTGCCCCAATTGTTGAACGCCATCGAAATGGCCGACGTGGAGAAGTTCCTGCACGATGACGCATATTGCGCCCAGGAGAAATTCGACGGGCGACACATCCTCATCCGCAAGCAGGACGAACACGTCGAGGGCATCAACAAGAAAGGATTGCTGGTCGGATTGCCGGAAACCGTGTCAGACGACATCCGCAACCTGTCCGGCAGCTTCATTCCCGACGGTGAATCCATCGGCGATGAGTATCACGTCTTTGATCTCCTCGAATGGAACGGCGAGAACTTGCGTCCGTTGCCCTACAGGAAACGGCGCGCTCACCTGATGGAATTGCTCTCCGGTTCGCAGCTTCAGTTCATCAAGCTGGTCGGGACGGCGTTCACGACGGCGCAGAAGCTTGAACTGTGGCACCGGTTGAAGTGGGAAAACCGCGAGGGCATCGTGTTCAAGCGGCTGGACGCGCCCTACACGCCGGGCAAGCCCAACAGCGGCGGGCCGCAGTTGAAATTCAAGTTCACCGCCACGGTGTCTGCAATCGTTGCCAAAATCAATGTCCAGCGCAGCGTGGAGATCAGTTTGTTCAAGGGCAGGAGCTTGATTTCGTGCGGCAACGTCACCATCCCGGCCAATCACGACATCCCCACAGTGGGCGCTGTCGTGGAGGTGCGGTATCTCTACGCCTTCAGGGAAAGCCATTGTTTGCACCAGCCGGTGTATCTGGGAATCCGTGATGATGTTGAACCCGGCGAGTGCATTGTCCAGCAGTTGAAATTCAAGGCGGAGTAAAATCACAGGGGCGATTCACAAGAATCGCCCTTTTTTCATGTTGCCGCTTCCGGCACATCTGGCCGTCTTCATGGAAACGGCACGGGGCGATACGATTCAGGGTGGCAGTTCCTTTCAATAAACCAACAACCACAGGAGCATCACAATGAAAAATCAAACGTATGACCGTATCACCGACCGAATCATCGCCTTGATGGAGCAAGGCACCGTCCCATGGCACAAGCCGTGGAAAGCCCGAACCGGGTTGCCCCGGAACTTCGTCAGCAAACATCCCTATCGCGGCATCAATGTCTTTCTGTTGATCGCCATGCGGTATGAATCACCGTTCTGGCTCACCTGCCGTCAGGCAAATCAGTTGGGTGCCAGCGTCAAGAAGGGCGAGAAGGCTTGTCCAGTTGTTTTCTGGAAACAGACGACCGTTGAGGACAAGCAAACGGGCGAAGAGAAGAAAAAATATCTTCTTCGCTTTTACCACGTTTTCAACACCGCCCAATGTGACGGATTGAAGCTGGATTCAGCCATAGCGGAGGCGCTGTTGAGTCCCACATCAAAACCGGAGGACATTGTGGCCGGTATGCCGCAGCCGCCAGTTCTGAAGCACGGCATGACCCACGCCTACTATTCCCCCCGTGAAGATTGCGTCAGCCTGCCGCCACGGGAGCGGTTCGAGCGGACGGAGGATTATTATTCTACCGTCTTCCACGAGCTTGTTCATTCGACAGGTCACGAAAAGCGGTTGAAGCGATCCACGCTCACGGAATCAGCCGGTTTCGGCTCCAATCCCTACTGCAAAGAGGAATTGATTGCCGAAATGGGTGCGGCGTTTCTGTGCGGACAGGCCGAGATTGCCGAGCGGACGATTGACAATTCCGCCGCATATCTCAAAGGCTGGCTTGAACAGTTGCGTCATGACAAGATGCTCATTGTGCAGGCGGCGGCGCAGGCGCAGAAGGCGGCGGACTTTGTTCTGGGAAAAAGCGAACCCGCAGAGGTTGCGCCATGAAAGACTTCAATCCGAAGGAATTCAAGGTCGTCGCCTTGCGGGAATGTCCGGTGCCGGACGAGATGAAAATCTGTGCGGAACCGCAGCAGGTCGTGGATTATTGGCGGATGCACATTGCGACACATCCGTATTTCAACCCGGATTGCGAGTGTTTCGTGGTGCTGCTTCTAAACATACGCAGGCGGGTCAAGGGGCATCATCTGGTGTCCATCGGAACGATGGACACCATCTTGGTGCATCCGCGCGAGGTGTTCAGCGTGGCGGTTGCGATGAAGGCGGCTTACATCGTGCTCATTCACAACCACCCATCGGGTGACCCGACGCCAAGCGACGCGGACATCAAGGTCACGCGCGATTTGATTCGCGCCGGCCAGTTGTTGAAAATCGAAGTTACGGATCATGTCATTATGGGAAATCCTGAATATTCCTCGTTGCGAGGGTTGGGATATTTCTTTTAGCTCCGGGTAATGCCGAGTTCACGGGGTGATTCTTCAGAACGCTGAAGAATCACCCCTTTTTTATTTCTTCGACTCGGCATTAACGGGATTATGCCGAGCTCGGCATAATGGTTATTTCTACAATTGAATCCCATTAACCCGGACAAGGAAACTTGCCGGGTTTTTAATTTCCATTTATTAACTCCAATCCGATTTGTAAATATTTAATAAAAACCCGCATAACAAGTATGCGGGTGGTCGAGGAATCAATCAGGGACAAACTGGCTGCAAGAGCTTAATGCTTTCCAAAGCATCATTGAAATGGCCTTTTGATGCAAAGGCATCAATCAGCTTGGCAATTTCTTCGAGTGTCAAAGAACGCCCTGCAAGCTTGACTGCTTCAAGAGCGGTGCTTGCGCGTGCGTCAACTAGACAAGCATTAACCAATTTGTTAATCTCTTCTAGTGTTAAGGGCCGGTCGGCGAGTTTAGCCGATTCGAGAGCGTCATTAAACCAGCCCTTTGTCACACAGGCATCAATTAATTTCGCGATTTCTTCGTTTGTTAAAGAACGCTTTGCAAGCTTGGCGGCTTCAAGGGCAATTCCGATCTTTCCATTACGGATTGAAACGGCAATGAGATAATCAGCAGCATCGTCTAGTAACATAGGTGGCTCCTTTGGTTTTGATATATGCTGCTGATTCCGTAAGTGGGATCGGTGCAGCAGTCAGAAATCCTTCGCCGCAAATCCCTGACTGCTGAAACGATTCCACTCATAGCTGCTTGGCAACTGTGGCGAATGCTATCATAAGGCTTTATTATGGTCAAAGCGCTGACCTGGTTATTTGTTAGATTTCTTGAAAAGTTCTTTTAATGCGTGTATGATTCAGCCGTGAAAATTGTGGGGCTTTGCGGAAGATCTGGCGCTGGGAAAAGCAGCGTAGTCGCAATTGTCCGAGAAAGTCTCCCCGCTGTGCAGATCATTTCTACTGGCGATGCAATTCGTCAACTGTTAAATAGGCGCGGAATTGAAATCAATCATTACAATCTCCAATCCATAACAAAAGAGATTCTTGCAGACAGAGGAGAAAATTATATTTCCATTGTTTTTGATCTCATTGATTCTAAATTTCCAATAACTTTAATTGATTCATTTCGTCGCCTTGAAGATGTTGCGTGTGTAACCAAGGCGTTTGGACAGCCACTAATAATTTCAATCAGCGCGCCCGCAACGGTTCGTTTTAATCGATTGCTTGCCAGGTCAAGACCGTCGGACGCTTTAGATGAAGCTTCGTTCAAGGATTTAACATTGCTTGAAAATTCTTGGGGCGTTGAGAATCTGTGTCGGATTGCTGAAATACAAATTGAAAATACCAACACATATGCGGAACTGCGTAAGCAGACCCTGGCTGTTCTCCGGAAAGTATTTCAGCCATTCTGCTGATAAAATAGGTGCAACATCATATGTATAGGAATATTGAGTCATTGGTCTTGCCATTTCTGGATCAAGACCTGCATAATAGTGTCGCAAAAAGGAGATTGTGCAACAATATTTAAGACCTACCGAAGCTATGTGGATGTCTGTTGAATTCGAGGTTCCACGGGGAGGCATGCAGCATATTTCATGGCCGTCATTTTGGCAACGAGTTCTAGTCCGGCAATGGAGTTTCCCATTAATTCTTATGTCACCCAAGGCCTTTGCGGAATGGAGAAATAATCAATTCAATATTTTCGGAAGAAAAACCGAACCAGATTCGCACCTTAAGGCGGCTGTTGGACACGTGCTGGAAATTTTACGCAAATCAAATTATCCAAAAGTTACAGATTGGCGATTGTTTATACATTGGGCACAACGAATTAGGATACAGCGCATTAAAATTCCCAAAGAGATTGTAGAACCGCCATGCGATCACATTTTACCCCAAGCCAAAAAATGGTTTCGTTTTAGAAGTGATCCCATTCCCAATACTGATTGCCGCGATGAGTTCTGGTTTGGTGACTTGCCTTCAATTTCGGCACCCGAACCGAATGACGGTTTTCGCCTTGAATTCAAAGCCGTTGTTAATAACTGGCTTTATATTTATTTGCTGCCGTGGCTTGGATTTATCGGCTTTTTGATAGCATGTGGTAGGTTGCTTTTCAATCTTTGGGAGAAAGGCACTCCCCAATAAAAAACAATCTTCTTACGAAGATTGTTTTGCAAAATCTGGCGACTCAACACTTTACCGTTGTGAAGCTACAGGATTTTGATTTCTGCGCACGTTAAGCATGGCTGCCCGTCGAGCTTGGTCAAAATCTCTGGCAAAAGCGGCTCTAAATTCCCTCCGCTTCTTCCAGTAATTTTTACTGAATAGATGTTTGATTGATTTCATATCGTTTAAGATGCGTAATTTAGTTCAAAGAACAATTTGCCATTTTAAGCTTTGCCCTTAATAAGGTGCTTAAAAAGCGTCCCACGTCTCTATTAAGTAGTTTAATGCTTATTTATCATTTTTGCAAATTGTAAAAAGTGGCAGATGTTCCTTTCACGAAGGAGAATCGTCTGCAGTCCCCTTGAAAATCCGCGCGACCGGATATTGTCAGCTTTTCGAGCTGCGGAATCCGCCCGCGACAAAGATGATAAGGCATATCAGCAGAATCAGGCCAAGCCCACTGCCGCCGATGACGGGACCACCAAAGTAAAACCCACCGCCGCCGAACAAGAGAAGCAGAACAACCATGAGTAGTAATAGGTTCATAGGCCGATAAAATAACACGCCATTGCACGGTTGCTATGGGGTCTTCACCCCATAGCGCACAAAATGTGAAATATTCCTGTAAAATAGTTACTCTCTTAAACTTGCCAGAATTGGCACGTTTGCCCACCTACTGATTTTCCCGGCGGAAGATAGGATTTCATTCGGATGCAGTTCGACTTCGCGAGCCGCACCAGTTCTTCACAACCAAATAACCCTGCATAATAGTGTCGCAAAAAGGAGATTGTGCAACGCTTTCACAAAATTGGTTCAATCTGTTCAGCATCATCGGGATCATCGGCAGTCTTTGGGTTGCAATCATCACGCTCCGCTCTGAAGCCAAAACAAGGCGCGTCGCAAACCTCCTCACCATCACCGCCAACCACCGCGAGATCTGGAAGGAGTTTTTCCACTCTCCACAGTTAGCGCGCGTCATTGACCCTTCCGCCGACGTTTCAAAGACACCGCCAACTCCAGCCGAGGAATTTTTCGTCTCTCTGGTCGTTTCCCACATCAGCAGCGTCTATGAAACTCTCAAGGACGACCTACTAACCAAGCAGGAAGGATTACGTCGCGATGCCGCATGGTTCTTTTCCCTGCCGATTCCAAAGGCAGTTTGGACTGCGACCAAACTGCTGCAAAATCAAGATTTTGCAGCTTTCATTGAATCTTCTTTGAAGTAGTGTGAGAACTTGAATTTGACTGTGGGATATCCAAGGAATCGTCCAAGAAGAAGCCCCGTCAAGGCGGGGCTGTGAAGTGATGTATTCGTTTCATACATCATCAAATTTCGTTGGGACAAAACAAGCTTCAGCTAATCTATGCAGGAACAAAGATGGGGACGTATTGGAACCCCCTGTGCCCGCACGATGTAACGTTCGCCAGATTGGCGTATTGCCCCAAACTCGACAAGCAGATCGAGATAAGCATTAACAGTCGTTGAAAAATCAACAACGTTGCTGTGACGGGCTCTCTTGTATGCGACAACCACCTCGCGTGCTGTAAAGCTGTCACGAGAATAGATAATTTTGGCAAGAGCTTTTTGGTTTTCAATAATGCGTGTGTTCATATGTTTGTTAATAGTCTATATTAGTTATACTAAACATTTATCCATTTTGCAAATTCTTCCCAGAGTAATTTCCCAAACTTGGCTCTCCAGGCTGGGAATTTGGCTTCGGGCAAAATTTTAGAGTCCTGCATAATAGTGTCGCAAAAAGGAGATTGTGCAACGGATATATGTATATGATATTAGGTATAATCATTTTAGATACTAAATACAACATGCTTACACTAATCGTATTCTTAATACTCTGTGTTATATCACCACCTCTGGCTTGGTTTGTATTTATCATTTGGGCTATATACTGGATATATATCTTAATAGTGGCGAGTAGAATCTAAGGAACTAGATGAAGTGCTGCACCAATTCCTGCTGCATTTGTTGCTGCATGAACTCCTGCTTTTACAACTGGATTATTTTTTATCCTGCATAATAGTGTCGCAAAAAGGAGATTGTGCAACAATATATAATTTTGTTGTTCAGTGCGGAACAGGGGATTACGCCAATTTTAAAATAAAATTTTGATAAAGTTTTTGTAAAAAATAACCTTGCAAATATTTTCGGACGTGAGAGCATGGAGGCATGGAAGCACGCATCGCCATTCGCGAGGGACTGAAGCAGGAATAATGCTATACTTTTGATATGAATCCTGACGATCTTTCAGTCCCAGTTACCGACGACGATGTTGCATCGAGCACGCCGCCGGTTAGCGACGTTTCGTCGTCGACGCCTGCAGATGATGATGGCGTGCCAATCGTTCAACAAGATTCCGCTGAACCTCCAGTCGTTCAATCTGCACCCGTACCTGTGTTTGTTTCTGCCGCACCGCCCGTTTTTGATCCGCATTCGGCCGATGAGATTGGTTTTTTGCGGACGGTACTCGGGCCGCGCGCATGGGCTGCGCACCGGGCGCGGACGCAGGCCAAGCTGGACCGAATCATGGTTTTGGCGCATGAGAAAGGGCAGATCGACCGCAAGGACGTCCGCAATCTTCTCAACTGTTCCAAACCCGCCTGTACCCGGCACCTAACCGCCCTTGTCCGCCAAGGTAAATTGACGCGGTATAAGGTGCTGGATGACATGGTGTATAGGGTAACGGGGTGAGGAGTTTAAGGGGGGGGATTACTTGACCGCTCGTTGGCACGCGTGTTAAAGTCTTTTGTAGGTGCAAAGACGGGCAATTCAGCCCATTTTTGCAAGAACACGGTTCAAAAAACAGAAAACACAAGGAGTAGTAGAAGATGAGACAATATATTGTTGCAGTAATGGCCGCGGGCATTTGCGCCGCGGGCTTAACGAGCGCGTCGGCTGGTTTGACGGTTACTCAAAGCTTCGGATCAGTTCCGGTAGGCAGCTATAGCGGAACCGGTATTCCTGTGGATACATCGGTTAAAACGACGGTCACGGGCATACCGGGTCCTACTGTATTCTCTCCGTCGGACTCTCTGACGTTGGCCTTGAGCACGACTGCACATGGCGCATTCAATCCGGCGCCAGGAAATGACGGGGTCAGCACGTTCACGGTAGGCACCGGCCTCGTCAGCGGCAGATCAACATGGAATTACGATTACTACTTCAGTTCGGCCAATGGCGACCTGAGCGGTTATTCATTCCTGGTGACGATCCTGAATGTGGGCAACGGCGAAAGTTTTTCCTACAACCCGTTACTGGTCGGCGACAACGTTGGCGGCCCGTCAAGCGCAGGAAATTCGGAGAGTCTCGACTTCATCTCCAGTTTCATCGGCTACAACCCGAATCTGAATGACACGTATGACGTTTCGCTCAGCGCATCAATCGGCAATAACGCACCGTTCGCGAGGACCAGCGAGCAGATCATCGCCGGCACGGGTGCACCAGCTCCCGTTCCCGAAGCTTCGACGCTCATGTCCGGCGCATTGGTGTTGTTGCCGTTTGGTATCGGCACGCTTCGTTCCTTCCGCCGGAAAGCCGCATCGGCCCCGACGGCTTGAAACTTGAAAAAAGTTTTGATTCATGAACCCCAGAGTGTAATGCTCTGCGGGTTTTTTCTTTATAAAAAGCAATGATTATTCCACCACAACCTCGTGTTCATGGGTCAGCTTGCTCCGGTCCACTTTAATGAAAAAGGCGAAGAATCCGCCGATTAAAATGACGGTGGCGGCGGTGACGAAGACCGTGCTGTAGGCGTCGATCTGGGCTTTCAATTCCATGAGGCCGACGGCCGTGGCGAATTCGTGGGCGTTGACGAGCCCGGATGAGAGGCTTGATGAAAAACTATTTTTTGCGATGGTCAAAAGATGGCTGTTGGTTGAATTATTCAAAATGGTTCCGAAAATGGCGATGCCGAAGGCGCCGGCGATGTTGCGGGCGAGAGCAAGTACCGATGAGGCCACCCCGATTTCAGAGCTTGGCACGGCGACGGCGATGAGGTTTGTGCGCTGTGCCATTCCGAAGCCCATGCCGAATGCCATAATGAAAAGCGGCCAGATAATGGCCTGCGGCCCGGAACGCGGGTCGAGGCCGATGAACAGATACAATCCCGCCGCCGCGACGAACGTGGATGCCGCGATGACGTATGAGGGTTTCACTTTGCCGATGAGTCGTCCGCCGATAGGAGAAGCGAGCATGAAGGCGAATGCGAGAGGTATGAACAAATATCCCGATTGCGTTGCCGTGAGCCCGAGAAATGTTTGCGCGAAAATCGGAATGAGGAAAATGCTTCCCATCATGCCCATGAAGACGATGAAATTATTGATAGTCGTATTCATGAAGAGGGAATTGCTGAAGAATTTCAGGTCGACGATTGGTTCGGGATGATGTTTTTCGATGTAGACGAAGAGGATTCCGAAACCAATCGTCGCGATATAGCAGAGAATGCTGTTCATTGAAGTCCAACCCCATGAAAGTCCCTGGTCAAGAACGAGAACCAATGCGGAAAGAGATGAACCGAGAACAATTGCGCCCCACCAGTCGAAGGCATGACTGACTCGTTCCTGCACGGATTCCTTCACGAAGGTCAGCGCCATGCCGAGACCGATAAGACCGACAGGAAGGTTGACGAGGAAGACCGATCTCCAGCCGAACGTATCAATGAGCGGCCCGCCGATGAGCGGTCCGAAAACCGAGGCGACAGCGAATGATGCCGACCAGATGCCGAGTGCCTGCGCGCGTTCCTTGCCCGTAAAAGTTACCGCGAGAATGGCCATGGCGGTAGGGTAGTCTGCCGATGAAGCCACCGCCTGAATGATGCGGAAGACGATCATTGAAGCCAGATTCCATGACAGTCCGGCCAAAACCGAACCTATGATGAATATTCCGAAGCCCAAGATGTAGACTTTTTTGCGGCCTTTGGTGTCGCCGAGCTTGCCCCAGATTGGCACGAAAACGGCATTGGCTAAAATGTATGCGGTGGCGATCCACCCCGCGGCCGAAACAGTGATGCTGAAGTCGTTGATGATTTTCGGCAACGCCAAATTCACGATCGTCTGGTCAAGGCGTCCGAGAAATGTCCCCATCATGACTGTCGCGAGGACCCACCATCTGAGGTTCGACTTTTCTTCCATATTTTTTTAAGGGGAGCGTACTCGCGGACACTTACGTCGAGTACTCTCGACGTATTAATTTTTATAAATCCAAACTTTCGCCGACATGCCGTTGGTAAGTTCAGGATACGCCGTCACGTCGAAGCGGATTTTCACGTCGAATTCCTGCGTTTCGCGCGCGTCCGAAATGTTGAAGACAACATCGCCCTGGCGCGCGGTCGGGCTGATTTCATCCACGATGCCCTGATATTGTTTTCCGGCGAATGCGTCAACCGTGAAGACGACATGCTCGCCTACTTGGACCGACGAAAGACCCTTGTCCTCATCAAGATGCGCAACCGCGCGGAGAGTGGTCGGGTCAATCATGGTCACGATTGCATCGCTCGGGCTGACATTTTGTCCGATGCTGTTTTTGGTACTCGTAATGATGCCGGCAACCTGCGTCTGGATGAGCTGGTTGCCGACTTGTGCGACAGGGGTATCCGCGTTGACATGGTCTCCGACGTTGACGAATATTTTCTGAAGAACGCCGGGTGTCGTCGGACTCAGGGTAATGGTCGGCGCTTCAATGTCGGCCTGGTCAGTGTATACGCGGCTGTTGAGGGTTTTTAGGATGATTGCTCCGACGATTGCGAGCACGATCAGAATTACTACTCCAATTATGCGCGCGGCTTTGCTTCGTGCCAGACGCGTGAGGATGGGTGTTTTCTTTGGTTGGCTATCTGTTTTTTGGTTTTCCATGATGTTATTTAAAATTATTATTGTCTCGCTGAGTTGCCGAATGACGCTATTGTATCGCTTGCGGACAGTCCGCTTTTCACTTCAACATATGTGCCTGTGTCCGAAGTCGAAGAAGCATTTATTCCGGTAATGCCTGTCTGGACTTTGGTTTTAGTGAAGCTTCCATTTGCATTCTGCAGCTCGACATATGTGGCGGAGCTTTGGGTTACCAGGGCGCTGGAAGGTACGGCGACAACCTGAGACGCATACCCTGCATCGATGCTGACGTTCGCTGTCATGCCGGAAATAATTCGCGGGTCAGTCTGCGTGAAATGAAGAGTGATTTTATATGAATTAACTCCGTTCGTAACAGTTTCTGCCGGATCGATCTGCGTGACAATTGCAGGGAATACAGTACCGGAACCGTATGCGTCGAGTGTAATGTGCGCCGCATCGCCGACGGCAAGTTTCGCCACGTCAGTTTCGGAAACATAGACTTCAACTTTATATACCCCGGTGGATATAATTGTGAATGCGGGAGTGCCTGCCGCGAAAACTTCGCCGACTTTCGGTTCGGAGTCGGTGATAATGCCGTCGAATGGAGCTGTTATTACAGTGTGATTTATTTGGGCCTGGATGGCATCCACTGCCGCCTGTTGCGCGGCTATTGTTGAAAGGGTGCCACCCGATTGTTCTACGGCGAGGGTTGCAGTTGCTTCCTGGTATCCAGCGAGAGCGTTGGTGTATTCTGATATTGCACCGTTTACTTCAGTTGCGGCGGTATTCACAGCCGTACGGTCGGCATTGATCTGTGCTTGGGTCAGGCCGCTACTTACGGTGTTCAAGTTAGTAGCTATGGCCGCAAGGTCGGTTAGGAATACTTTTGTTGCGGAAAGGGTAGTGCTGGCGCTCGTGGTGCTGGTTGTATTGTTCGTCCATGCCGCCAAGAATCCCAATACATTTACGTACTCATTATTGATGGAAGCGGCTTGAGCCTGTGTTTGTGTATATACATTAATGGTAGGGTTGGCAGAACCCGGATTATTGAAGAGGGTGTCGATCTGATTTTGGACTGCATCGGTCGTTTTCAAATACGCATCGTGAATTGTAGAGTCGAGAGTTGTCTGTGCGTCGGTCGTTTTTTGCGAATACAATGCGATATCGGCAGGTTTCGCCCCTCCTTCGACTGATTGCAATCCCGCCTGCGCTGCTTCTAGATTTGCGTTCAATATGTCGGAGCGCAATGTACCCAGAATTTGACCCTGCTTTACATTGTTGCCTGCCTGGACGTTGACGGTCGCAATGGTGCCGCCGTTTCCGTCAAAGGCGAGAACGGCTTCCTGGTCAGGTTGAACCTGCCCGGTGCCTGTAACCGTTTCAACAATATTCATTTGATTGACCGGAACGGTGACATAGTGGGAGGTTGGGGTAGGAGTTGCCAAATATGCCGCGGCGGCGATTGCCCCGAGAGCCACGATTCCGCCGAGAGAATAGATGATTATTTTTTGTGCCTTTTTCATTTTTTTAATTATTAAATTGAGCGTGTTTTCTGATTTTTCCTATGAAGTTCTCCAACAATTCCGCGGTGTGTCTGCGGTCGTCGTCGCGTATGTCCTTGAAAATTTTTTCAAAGGCCGCGGTAACCTCTCTCATCGCGGTGTCGAGAGCCTTCTTGCCCTTTGGCGTGATGGTCGGGCTCTGGCCCTTTTTGACCGCGAAACCGCCCTTGATCAGTATGCCTATTTGACGGCTGACTGATGCCTCCGTTACGTCCCAAAAATCCGCGATGACTTTCTGAGTCATCTCGGGTTTGTTGGCCAAAACGTACAGTATCCGGAATTGCGAAACTCCGAAGCCCATTTTTTTACGCAGGACGCTGCTGGTCACGCGGTCGAGACATGCGCGCAGTTGCATAATAGGGCGTATGACGGAATGTATCGGCGTTTTCAACGTCTTTACTCTTGTCGTTATTTTTGCTTGCGGCATGTGGATATCTTAACATGTTAAGATATCCACAGTCAAACCGTTTTCGTTAATGTCTTTTGTGGATAACTGTGCGATAATGACAATATATATGACAACATTTTTCAAACATGCAAAGAAGTTTTTTCGCCGGAAGACCGTCATCGCGATAGTCATAGTTCTGGTTATTATCGGATTCTTCGTCGCAAGGGCTGCAGGCAAGAGCGGAATTTCCGGAATACAGTCAACGGCTGTGGCATATGGAAATGTCGTCGAGCAGGTTTCGGTCACGGGAACAGTGTCGCCGGTTTCGCGCGCGGATCTTGCCTTTGAAAAAGGCGGAGTGGTTTCAGCGATCAACGTTGCCGTCGGCGATCAGGTGAAGGCCGGACAGGCAATCGCGTCACTCGACAATGCGACGGATAGGGCATCGCTCGCTTCTGCCCAGGCGAAATTGGACGATTTGACCCGCAGTCTGACGCCGCAGGAATCGGCGGCAGATCAGTCGTCGGTAAATACGGCGCAGACTTCCATCAATAATGCCGAACAGGATGCAGTCAATGCCGCACAGCAGGGCTATGCGGAGACACTGTCGGCGATTACCAATTACGCGGACGTTTTCTTCAACAATCCGCAAACCTCGAACCCTACCGTCAACGTATATACGCAGACGCAGGCCACGGGCATTTCAATAAACAATGAACGCTTGGCCGTTTCAACAGCCCTGGCTCAGTGGAAATCGGATGCGTATGCGGCAAGTAACGCTTCCGGCGCGACTTCGACTGCTGCGGCTTCAGCCCTGCTGAGTCGGACAAACAAATATCTGACGACAGTGAAGCAATTCGTGTCCGATCTTTCCACAATCATAAATACCCTGACGCCGGGAAATTCAGGTCTTTCTCAGGCGACGATAAATACGTATGTTTCATCCATGAATTCGTCCGCGACCGGAGTCAATCAGGCTGTGACGACGGTTTCCGGAGTTCAGACCGAGCTGACCAATGCATCCGCTTCATATTCGGCCGCACAGAACCAATTTGCTCTGGATGTAGCAGGTTCGTCCGCGCAGGCGATTGCGGCGCAGTCGGCTCAGGTCGCTTTGGCCCAGGCACAGCTTAATCAGGACACGATTATTTCTCCGATTGATGGCGTCGTAACGCAGAAAATTCCGAATGTCGGCGAATTTGTGCCGGCAGGACAGACGGAATTCAGCGTTCAGGGAACCGGTTTTAAAATTGAAGCATACGTGCCTGAGGCTGATATTGCAAAAGTGGCGATTGGCGACATGGCTTCGGATACTCTCGACGCGTACGGTTCATATGTTGATTTTCCTTCGCAGGTAACCGCGATTGATCCCGCGCAGACTGTTTTGGAAGGCGTTCCGACGTACAAAGTTACTCTTAAATTCGTTAATCCCGATTCGCGAATTCTTTCCGGCATGACGGCCAACCTTGAAATCTTGACCCACGAAGCCGGCAATGTTTTGGAAATTCCGTATCGTGCAGTTCTTGTGACAGCAACGTCAACAACTGTGCGTTTGCTTAGCGCAGACGGAAAAACATTCACGACGGTTCCGGTTGTTGTCGGTTTGAAAGGTTCCGACGGCACGATTCAGGTTATTTCCGGTTTGAATGAAGGGGATAAGGTCGTGACATACATACCGAGCTAATAAATATATGAAGGCCCATGAAACCAGAAACAATCGAAAACATCATTTCCGTGAAAAATCTGAAGAAGTCATATCATGACGGGGTTGAAGCGACGACGGCTCTCGCGGGGGTAACGTTCGATGTGCGAAAAGGTGAATTCGTGGCGATTATGGGACCGTCGGGTTCGGGAAAATCGACGCTTCTGCATTTGCTCGGTTTGCTCGATTCCCCGACATCTGGGACGTATCATTTCAACGGCAAAAATACGACGACGTTTTCGGGCGATCAGCTGGCGGATTTGCGCAACCGCGAGCTCGGCTTCGTTTTTCAGGCTTTTAATTTGCTCGCAAGAACAAGTGTTTTGGAAAACGTGAAATTGCCGCTCATCTATTCGGAGAATATTCCGGAAAGCGAATGGAATGCCCGCGCGACGAAGGCGATCGAGGCGGTCGGTCTCGGCCATCGCATCAATCATGACCAGAGCGAATTGTCCGGTGGCGAGCGCCAGCGCGTGGCCATTGCCCGCGCACTCGTAACCGATCCTGAAATCATTTTCGCCGACGAACCGACGGGAAACCTCGATTCAAAGTCCGGCAAAAATGTCATGTCGATTTTGCAGGGTCTCAATGAAAAAGAAGGGAAGACCATTATTCTGATCACCCACGAAACGGCTACGGCCGAACATGCCGAGCGCATTATTCGACTGCTCGACGGTGAGATTGAGACAGACACGAAGGTTCGCAACCGTCTCGGCGCGGATGCTGAGTATGTGAAATAGCATGTCAATTTTTTTATATTTTATATGACCTACCGCCATCTTTTCAAAACTTCTCTCACAGGACTCTCGACAAACAGGTCGAGGTCGTTTCTGACGATTCTCGGAATTGTCATTGGTATCACTGCAATTATGCTGGTGGTGTCGCTTGGTGCCGGAGCGCAGGGTTTGATTCTCGGCGAAGTGCAGGGACTTGGCACGAATACGATCGCCATAATTCCCGGACAGATTTCGACCAGTCCTTCCAATGTTTCGGCGCTGTACAGCGATTCGTTGAAGCCGGCTGATGTTACGGCCCTTTTGAATAAAGCCAATGTGCCGAATCTGGTATCGCTCATGCCGGTTGTTTTGGGCGCATCGACCGCTTCATATAATTCAAATACGTATCAAGTGACGATTTTCGGCGCGACGGATTTGATCGCGAATATTTTCAATCTGGTTCCATCGGAAGGACAGTTTTTTGACCAGACTGATGTTGCCGGGGCCGCGAGCGTGGCAGTCATCGGCGCGGACACTGCTACGTATCTTTTTGACAATCAGGATCCGCTCAATCAAAGTATAAATATAAAGGGGCGAAATTTCCGTGTTGTGGCGGTTCTGCCGAAATCCGGTGGCGGTTCGATTTTCGATTTTGATTCGATGGTCATCATGCCGTACACCACGGCGCAGACGTATGTGACGGGACAGAAATATTACAACCGAATCATTACCCAGGCGACCAACGATGCGGCTGTGCCGGAAACCGCGCAGGACATCCGTTTGACGCTCGAAGAATCGCACAATATTACCGATCCGACGAAGGATGACTTTACCGTGCAGACACAACAGTCGCTCGCGGATACTCTCGGTACTATTACTAGCGCATTAACTTGGTTTTTGGTTTCAGTCGCATCGATCGCACTGTTTGTCGGGGGAGTTGGAATTATGAATATCATGCTCGTTTCTGTCACGGAACGAACGCGCGAAATCGGCTTGCGAAAAGCATTGGGTGCGAAAGACCGCGATATTTTGTCGCAGTTTTTGCTTGAAGCGGTGCTGCTGACTATTATTGGTGGAATTGTCGGTATTCTGCTCGGCTCGTCGCTTGCATTTTTAGTCGCATTCATTTTGTCGCATGCTCTCGGTTTGAATTGGCAATTTGTTTTTCCATGGACGGGCGCGGCGCTCGGTTTGACGGTTTCCGCGGTCATTGGTCTTGTGTTCGGAGGATATCCGGCGAATCAAGCAAGCAAGAAGAGTCCGATCGAGGCACTGAGGTATGAGTAATCATTTGAAAAAGTGCATAGAAGATATATAATTTGGCTATGACTCTGGAAGCTTTTAAAGTCGAGGCCGAGACTAAGGAAAATACGACAAGTCCGGAAATCGCCGACAAAAGCGAAGGTTTTAAGGATCTCTTGAATAGGGCACGCCGCTGCTATTTTTCGTTTAGCAGATACGATGAAGAAAGTCGGAATGAGCTTGAAATAAAAAGACTTTTAAGGGAAGGCGGGTCGGAACTTGTTGATTACGTCATTGGGGAAGTCAACGCTGCCATTAAAGATGCAAAGGAAAACGGGGGAAGAAATCCGAGTAATACCATTTTCCATTTAACCAACGATGTTATGGAGTACGCAGCCACGTTCGCTGATGCCGAAAAAATAGGCAAACTTGTTCTTGACGATGCAATATGTCTTGACGCTGATGGTTCGACCAAAAGTAATCTACTTCAAATTTTGGATCGCGTCGGCGGAAAGGAAAACATTGAGCAACTAAGACTTGCCGCTTTGAAAATTCTTCAAGCCGGAAGAAATCTTGAGTCTAATGCACCGACAGACCAAATGCGCGCGACTGATATGGCGTATACGTTGCTAAACATCAAACATCGGCTTGTTGATGAAAAAGAAACGGAAGCTGTTGATCGAACATTGGGAGACATAAGCAATGCCCTTATGGACGAAGGTTATAAGCCGTTGACTGCCGACTGGATTCAGGAAAGGAGTCAAAGAATACAAAATTCAAATTTGGAGGAAAGGTTTGAAGCTGAATTTGTAGAGCACGAGGTGCCGCCTCCGAGGAGCACAGGGTCGGGCCACTCGATGAATTCTTTCGATGACGGTTGGGATAATTGGGATTCCGATCCTGCAGATCGAAATTACGGAATGGGATCTACGCGTGTCGAAGAAGAACACATCTCACCCGAAGTCCGAGAGCAGATTGAAAAGAACATTGAAAAAGTCGATGAGCTGACACTAAAAGAAGAAGTGGCGCCGACCGCTCTACCTGCCATTCGATTGCATATGTTTAATTTCCTGCAGAAGAAACCTGAGTCGAGCGAGACTGAGCTTGAAGAAGAATTTGATCGGATGAAAAAGCTTTCCGACCTTGAAAAAAAATGTGCGGAAAAGAGGAATCCTTTGCCGACGATTGGTATCGAGATTGAGATACCGGGATATATATTGACGGGGCAAAAGCTTAGCATACTAAGATCTTTCAGTATTCCAAACCATGAAGAAGCCCTCGACAATCTCTGGGAAGTCAATCCGGATTATTCCTACAGCGCCACAACGCAGTCGCGTATCATTCAGGAGTTGGGGCATCTCGGCGCTATTCCTATTGATAAAGGGACGAAAAAAGTAGATTCCAATGAGCAGCTTTCGATGCATGTCAATTTCGGTATGCCGGAGGGAATTACGGAAAAAATGTTGGAGAAAACAAAATATAAGGAAAGAATTAAAGTCTTAAATGACCTCATCATTTACGCGTTTACTTCGCCGGAGCGTCTTTTAGCTAGAAAGACTACCAGATCACTTGAAATAAAAAATGATGCTCTTGCGAGCGAAAAAGGCCCTAAAACGCAACGCAATTCCCGATTGAGTGGCAATGCGCGACTCGAATTGCGGGCAGGGGAATTCAGGGATCAGTCGTCGTTTCGAATGCTCACCGAATCCCAGAGACTTATGGCTATGCTTATTTCCTATATCAAGTACGCAGAGAAATTTGAGATGACATTTGCCGAGGCTTGTCTGGCTTGACCTGTGGATGACATTTGAAGACGAAGTTGCCGGATATCTTGCGGTAGAAACTCCAAAATCGAATCTTGTGGATAGTAACGCTCGTATGGCTGCTGAAAAACTTCGAAAAACCGATCTCAAAGCGTGGTCAAGATTTCTCGTCTCTGACTATTCGAAAAAAATTGGAAATATCTTAAGAGAAGCTGTTCCGGTATCTTAGAAATTGATGAATTATTCATACCCTGCAAATCAAGCAAGCAAAAAGAGTCCGATTGAGGCGCTGAGGTATGAGTAGAGGCTATTTATCGGACGTCCCCAGTGCGACAATGCCGTGGGAGGGGGCTTCGAGGGCGTAAATCTTGTAGACATCCATAGCGGTAAGCGAAGCCGAGTACAGCGCGGCGTCATCAATAGCGCCGGCTGTTTTGTACCAATTGCCGCCTATGCCGAATGTGCCGACGCCTGCATAGTTTGGTGTTTGTGTCGCTGATCCTATGAAGGTACCATTGACATAAAGAGATATCGTCGAATTACCAGTTCCGTTCGGATATTTCACGGAGGCGACGATGTTATACCAACTGCCTGATTTACACCTGAAACTTGGCGTTGTTGCTGCTGCCCCTCCATCCGCGGTGCTGAGATTGGCTGATATACTGCAAATACCACTTGAATTACCAGCGATTGACGAAAATAAAAGATTGCCGTTGCTACCAAGCCCGACAATGGGCGCGCCCGTTCCACCGAGGCTCGCTGCCGGCTTGTACCAGACTGACATAGCCCAATTTCCGCCTGATATGGCGTTGTTTATTATCGTCTGGTTTTTAGTGTCTGAACTGCCGCCTAAGTCGAACCCGCCGGAAGCTTCGGCATAGACAACCGTCAACTGTTTTCCAGTTTTATGAAGATCAGTGTCAGCAGTGATAGAAAAAAAAGTGTAGTTAGGGATAGTAAATGATCCGCTCACCGTACCGTAGCTCTGAACATTTGTCGGTAAAGTATTTCCCGCATCGTCAAAATCGACATAAACGACACGGGCATCGTACAGGGCACTCTGTGTCTGACCGGCAAATTCTTCACCCGCAGCGAAACTGGCGCCGCTTCGAGCACTGCTCAGCGACGCCAAAATAATCGACGACAATACAGCGACGATTGAGATGACGACCATGAGCTCGATGAGGGTGAAACCTTTTCTGTGCGTCATAAACTTAATTACAGTCTACCACGGCTCAAATCTCATTCAAGGGGTGTATAGTAACTCGAAAACTATTCGTATCGGAGCGCTTCAATCGGATTCAAACCGGCGGCGCGTCTCGCAGGATAATATCCGAAAATAATTCCGATGCCGGCAGAAACACAAAAAGCGAGGATGATGGAACTTGATGTGATGTTGGTGGTGATTCCGGCGAAGGTTGTCGTCAGGTATGACGCCGTGACGCCGAGTATTACGCCTATTATTCCGCCGATGAATGTCAGCGACACCGCTTCAACCAAAAATTGCGTGCTGATGTCGCTTTTTTTTGCGCCGATTGCCTTGCGTAATCCGATTTCGCGCGTGCGTTCAGTGACGGTCGTGAGCATCATATTCATAATGCCGATTCCGCCGACCAAAAGAGAAATGCCGGCGACCGCGGCGAGTAAAACAGTGAACGTCGAGGAAACGCTCGTGGCCGTAGCGGCGATGTCGGTTTGATTTACGGTGCTGAAATCAGCCGACGCAGGATTGCTTATGCCGTGCCGCGACAATAGAAGCGTTGTAATTTCCGCCTGCACGTTTGCCATGTCCGCGGTCGTGTCCGCTTCGACGCTGATCGTTGATGCATATTTATTTCCGGTAAAAAGCTGTTGCGCCGTCGTTATCGGTATGAAAATTTGATCGTCCTGATTGCTGAAGCCCGAGCCGCCCTTCGCCACGGAAACCCCGATGATGGTGAAATCATTTCCGCCGATATTGATTTGTTGGCCGACCGGTTCCGTTCCCGTTGCGAAAAGATCCGATTCAACCGTAGGGCCGATGATTGCAACTTGCGCGAGCGAAGAGACCTGGCTCGCCGTAAAATACGACCCGTCGCCAATCTGCAGATTTCGCACCGCCGGATATTGTTCACTCGTGCCGATCACCGTCGTGCGGGTGTTCATTCCCTGGTATACGACCTGTTTTGAAGTTTGAACTTCCGGATCAACGGCGACAACGCCCTGCAATTGACCGACAGCCGTAGCGTCGTCATCCGTTAGCGTCTGTGCGGTACCTCTTCCAACGGAGACAATCGAACCCGGCGTCTGCGTCGCGCCCGGCATTACCAAAATCAAATTCGAGCCGATCGATTGTATGCTGTTTTGAATGGAACTCTGCGAGCCTTCGCCGATGGCGGTTAGGGCAATGACCGAGCCGATGCCAATGACGATGCCGAGCATGGTCAAGCCGGAGCGGACCTTGTTTGCCAGCAGAGCCGAAGATGTTTCGTGGTAAATGTCTGATATTGTCATATTTTTTATAATGGGCTAAATCGGGTCGGCGACGTCCGTCCGCGCCTTCGTCGGATGCGGATTTATTTTATCCTCGACAATTTTTCCGTCGCGGATATGGATGATGCGGTTGGCGTGCATGGCAATATCCGGTTCGTGAGTAATCAAAACGATCGTGCTGCCTTTTTCCTTGTTGAGCCGTTGAAACGTGCCGAGGACGATTTCGCCGGTCCGAGTGTCGAGATTTCCCGTCGGCTCGTCGGCCAAAATGAGCGATGGGTCATTGACGAGCGCGCGGGCAATGGCAACGCGCTGGATCTGGCCTCCGGAAAGTTGATTCGACAAATGAAGAAAGTGGCTTTCGTCCAAGCCGGCGCTTTTGAGAGCGGATTTTGCCCTAACGTCACGCAGTTCGGGCTTCACTCCGGCGTACATGAGAGGCAGGCTGACGTTTCGCAATACCGTCGTGCGGGGAAGAAGGTTAAATGATTGGAACACGAAGCCGATATGATTGCGGCGAATTTCAGCGAGTTCCTCATCGGAAAGAGACGATACATCCTTGCCGTCGAGATGATATGTTCCCGACGTCGGCGTATCGAGCGCACCCAAAATATGCATGAGTGTCGATTTTCCGGAACCCGACGGCCCCATAATCGCCACAAATTCGCCGTCTTTTATGGTGAAGCTGATGCCGTCGACGGCTTTCACTTTTTCTATGCCGGCATTTCCGTATACCTTTGTAATGTTTTTTACTTCAATCATTGTTAATTTTTGGACTTGGCGTTTTTGCATTAACCGCCCCTGCCGCCGCCCGCGAATCCACCTCCGCCGCCGCTGACACGGGCTCCGCCTGCTCCTCCAAGACCGCTCAGTATACTCGTTGAAGTTGTTGTTTTTGCGGCGGTTGCCGTACCGGCAACGGTTTGCGTCACAACGAGATCGCCGGGATTCAAACCGCTGATAATCTGGGTGTTCGTATTGTCGCTCAGTCCGATCTGCACGATTCTATTCACAACCGAAGTCACCGTGCCGCTGATTGACGTTGAAATTCCCGCACCGGTGCGCGTGCGTGTCGAACTTCCGAACGCATAAGGATATGTTCCGGACGCAATTGTTGTCGATGCGGTTGTACTGCCAAATCCACCACCATAGTTTCCGCGAACGCGCGTTCCGGCACCTGCGCCAGCTGCCGGAGTGCTCGTCGCTACAGGCCCTGCGG
The DNA here is from genome assembly GCA_003151615.1 of Candidatus Tayloriibacteriota bacterium. Taxonomy (GTDB): domain Bacteria; phylum Patescibacteriota; class Minisyncoccia; order Phycocordibacterales; family PALSA-1337; genus PALSA-1337. Next base: position 296,941 of record PLXZ01000001.1, read on the forward strand.
GAATCTGAACATACGAAACGCCGTTCACCGTTTTCACGGCGCTGTTCGGCACAACGAGAACGCTGTTTGCTTCGGCCGTAATGATGTTTGCGTTGATGCTCATGCCGGCCTTGATGCTCGGATTGTCGTTGCCGAACGAGACGACGACATTGTAGCTGACGACGCCCTGGCTGACGGTACCCACGACATCTACATCAGTAACCGTACCCGTCGCCGTGACATTCGGAAGGGCATTGAAGGTAATGTTGACCGGATTTCCGACTGAAACTTTCGCTACGTTTACTTCGTTCAGAACTATCGTCGATTGATACTGTTTCGTAACGATCGTTCCGATTGGAGTCGAAGGCCCTGCGCTGTCGCCCGGCTGCAAAGTGACATTTCCGATGACTCCGTCAAAAGGTGCGGTAATAGTGTAATCGTTATAGGTTGTCTGCGCCTCCTGAAGGGCCAGTTCCGCCGATTGCAATGCGAGGGGATTATTCGTACCCTGATCCGCCGTAAAATTCGACTGTGCTTGAATAATTGACTGCGCCGAGCTTTGGATGCTTGTTTGTGCTGACGCGAGACTGGAATTATCCTGATTGGCGGTTGAAAGCCACGAAGCAACATTATTTTGATCGGTTGTCATGGTATTGGTGCGGCTCGTCGAAGGAGTCTGGTTGATCACATAATTGAGTGCAAGCGACGTGTTTTTCACCGCAGTCGCGAGATCCTGCGCTATCGTCAATTCCTGCGAAAGGGTGGCGGATATGCCGGTCGTCGAAGCAAGGTTTGTCGCCAGGTATTCCTGTTGGAAAGCATTGTATTCATTTGTCACTTTGTCGACTGACAACCCGGCTGTCTGCTTATATCCGGTTGCCGTTGAACCGTAACTCCCCACGGCGGTATCGGTAAAGTAAGAAGAGGTATTTTTTCCGTAAAAAAGATTGTTGAGTCCCGTGACGACCGTATTCATATCATTGTATGCCGATGAAAGGGTGTTGAAAGCGCTCTGGTACGCCTGCGTCTGCGAAGTTTGCGCATTCGTCAGGGTATTTTGGTCTCCCGTCAATGAAATCGGATTTGAAGTCTGAAGCTTTTCGAGGGAGATTTTCGTATTTTCAAGACTGTAATATGCATTGGTGCTGTCGAGGGTCGCGAGTACTTGTCCCTTCGTAACCGTATCGCCGTTTTTTACATTGACGGTGAGAACTGTGCCGCTGACCTGCGGGTCGATTGCGAGTTCCTGGGAACTGGAAACCTGTCCGGTGCCCGATACGGTAGTTGCCACGGTCCCTATTGTTGCGGGCTTTACCGTATATGTGGTGGCTGTGGCGATATGCGTCGAATGATAATACCAAAAGCCGCCGACAATTACGATTACGGCGACGATTACTGTCTTTTTATATTTTTTTACGAAATCAAAAATAGCTGTTGTTGTCTTTTTCATTTTTTAGTGTTTTTTTACCGCCTCAGTATACTACAGTTCATTAGGGCCTTTTATTTCCAAGCGGTTATTGCTTTTGATTTGACAAAAGACCGCTTTCTGTTATTGTGTGTTTCGGGCAAAAAACAGCAACAAACCAAAACAGCACCTTGAATTTTGTCTATGAAAACGAAAATATTCGAACTGGTGACTTCAAACCGTCACCCGTTGTCAATCGGATTGGCCTGCATTGCGTGCATATCGGTCTTTCTTGCCGCCGTAATATATGAAGCGTGCCGCCGCCTTTCTCAACGAAAAAAATATGAACGGATTTGCTATCACTGCCATGTCGGCAAGCTTGACCGCAGACACGTCAGGGTGAAATTGTCTCCCGATCTGACGGGGAATTTTCTGACGCGGCTTCTGTCGCGCATGGATTATCTCTGCCAGACGCAGGCGACGTGCCTCAATCCCGAATGTTCGCACAAATGCATTGCGGACAACAAGCTTCTTGGCGTCAAAAAAGGCGACAACATGCCTTTTGCGGAAAAAAGCGAAGTGAAGCAGTGGGGTTTCAGAAGCCGTCTTACCAGGTTCAAGCAATTGCGCCATACGGTAAAGGCGGAACAGCTTATTTCCAACAGTTATGTTGACAAGGTTCTGAAGGAGCGCGGCATAAAGCCGAAAGTCCCAAAGGCAGGGCTTACTTTCAGAAAGCAGATTGTCTTGGATCATAAAGCCGAGGAGCCCTTTCACGAGGTGAGTCCGAAAAAATAACTGTCATCAAACCAGTTTCAAGCCGTCTCGCAATGAGGCGGCTCTTTCTTTTCCATACCATAATAGTATACTAAATCAAATGCCTCCCCAAAACAACAAACAGCACGGCAGAAAACAATCCCCAAAAAATAGCCGTCCGCCGGCGCGCTGGAGCTTCATGACCATGCTGGGCTTCGCTTTTTTGGCGTTGCTGGTGGTGACCAGCGCGTATTCGTATTTTGTCAGCGGTCCGACAAATGTCGCCAAAATTTCACTAACCGAACTCGCGTCCGATGTTGCCTCGGGAACCGTGGCTTCAATCGATCAAAATAACAGCGATCTGAGCGCTCAATATAAAAACGGGGAAGTAAAAACGACCGAGGCTGAACCCAATTCTTCTTTGACCGACAGTCTCGTTCATTACGGCGTGACGCCGGCGGAATTGGCGACGGTGAAGATTACGGTTGAAAGCCCGAGTGGCTTTTGGTTCTGGTTCGAACAGTTTTCGCCGTTCCTCGGTTCGATTCTCTTTTTGATTTTGCTTGTCTGGTTTTTCACGCGGCAGATGCGCGGGGCGGGAGTTCAAGCTCTTTCTTTCGGCCAATCAAAAGCGCGCGTAACCATGCCCGACGATACGAAACAGAAAGTCACATTTAAAGACGTTGCGGGCGCCAAGGAAGCAAAGCAGGAGCTGGCCGAGATTGTCGATTTTCTACGAAATCCGAAAAAGTTTTTGGATATCGGTGCGGCTATTCCAAAAGGCATCCTGCTCATGGGTCCGGCGGGAACCGGTAAAACATTGCTCGCGCGCGCGGTGGCGGGGGAGGCCGGCGTCGCGTTTTTCTCGGTTTCCGGATCGGAGTTTGTTGAAATGTTTGTCGGTGTCGGCGCATCGCGCGTCCGAGACCTTTTCAAAATGGCAAAGCAGACCGCGCCCGCGATTATTTTCGTCGACGAGATCGACGCCGTCGGACGCGTGCGCGGAACCGGCGTCGGGGGAGGCAATGACGAGCGCGAACAGACCTTGAACCAGATTCTCGTCGAGATGGACGGCTTCGAGCCGACGGAAAAAGTCATCGTCATGGCCGCGACGAACCGTCCCGATGTTTTGGATCCGGCACTGCTTCGTCCTGGCCGTTTCGACCGTCGCGTTACCATCGATTTGCCCGACCGCGCCGACCGCGAGGAAATTTTGAAAATACATGCCAAGAAAAAGCCGTTCGCAGAGGATGTCGATTTAACAGTCATTGCGGAGCGCACGCCCGGTTTTTCAGGCGCCGATCTTTATTCGCTCATGAACGAAGGCGCGATTTTGGCCGCACGCGAAAATCGCAACAAAGTCGCGCAGTTTGATTTGATACGATCGATTGAAAAAGTCATGCTCGGCCCTGAACGCAAGAGCCATATTTTGAGTAAAAAAGAAAAAGAGATTACCGCATATCATGAAGCCGGTCATGCACTTATTTCATCGGTTTTGCCGCACGCCGATCCGGTTCATAAAATTTCAATCATTTCGCGCGGCCGGGCGGCGGGGTATACCCTGCATCTTCCGCTCGAAGATCGCCGATTGCAAAGCAAGAAGCAGTTTCTTGATGATATTGCCGTTTCGCTCGGCGGATATGTAGTTGAAAAAATGATGTTCGGCGACGTTACGACGGGTCCTTCAAATGATCTCCAGGTTTCGACGGCCTTGGCCCGTGACATGGTCACCAAATACGGCATGTCCGACAAATTCGGCGCCCAGGCGTTCGAAGGCAACGAAGGCGGCCGCGCGATGTTTGGCCGAGGGCTCGACGAACACGGCGAATATTCCCAAAAAGTCAGCGCTGAAATCGACGCCGAAGTTTCCCGCATCATGGCCGAAGCTTTCGCAAAAGCCGAGGAAATCGTCACGACGCATCGTGCCGCGTTGGAAGCCATCGCAAAACGCCTTGTTGAAGTTGAGACAATCGAACGCGATGAGTATGAAAAAATCATCGTAGCGCACGGGATTCAACCGAAGAGGAAGTTGGAGATATAGACATCTCGCATAACGGCATGCAGTATGCTTTTCTCGAAAACAGAAATTTTTTGCTAAAAATTTCTTCGGCTTCGTCGCCTTCGCGACTGCAGATGTTTCTCCAAAAGCATACTGCATGCCGTTATGCGAAAGTCTTGTTTCCGAGTATTTTATGATGAGCGCAATTGTAGAAATTACCAAAATAAAAAACCGGCAAAACAATTTCTTGTTTGCCGGTCATTGAGTTGGATGTGAATACCCTGATTATTTATTAAAGCACCGTTACGAAATAGGTAAGCCATTCGGAACGAATTTTATGGAGTTTATGATCCGGGGTTACCATTTGATGCTGCAGAATCTTGAAACCGTTTGATTCGAGGATTTCTGAAAATTCGCCATCTTGATAAAAAGCAAAAAACCGCTCGTCATCCTCGGATTGGCCGCGCACCATTCTTTCACCGTCCCCTTTTTTGAGAGCGATGAAACCCGTTCCACCCGGTTTCACCACTTTTTTGATCTGGTTGAGCACCGTCCGCACATTCTTTTTGGGAATATGGAGGAGGGAAGCCGCCGCCCAAAATCCGTCGAAAATTCCGGGAGGAAATTCGAGGTCATACATATTCATTTTTAGGAGATGGATTCTGGGGACTAGTTCACGCGCCGCCGCAAGCATTTCATCCGACAGGTCAATGCCGACGTAGTTGAAGAAACGGCTGTTTGCGAACATCAATGCGTCCCGTCCGGCCCCGCAGCCGATGTCAATTATCTGCCCCCCCTGAGGAAGCAGTTTCTTGAAGACGTCGAATTCAGGCTTCCAAAAGTTCGGGTCTGCATGAGTTTTGTTTCGCCGTCCGGCGATTTTCTTGTAGGATTCAAGCGTTTTTGTTTCTTCGAGTGTAAGCATAATTTTAAAATAGCGATGATTCCTTTGTGGAATAGGGCTAAAAATACATTACTTTAAAAGTTTGATTGCGTCAATGGCACATGGTAGCCGAAAGAAGTTTTCTATACAAATTCGTGATTATATTTTATAACCGAAATTTTATCGTTTCTTTAGAAAATCTTCATTAAAATTTCATTTCGGTTTGGTAGGCTATTGGGATGGATAAAAATTTTGATTGTTGGAATGAAACAAAAAAGAAAGTAGATTTAGTCCCTCCGCCGTATTTTAAGGAACGGGATATTTGGTGGTGTATTTTTGGAGTTAATGTTGGCGTTGAAATTGACGGAAAGGGTGATTTTTACACCAGACCCGCGGTCATTATCCGGAAAATCAATAACCACGGTTGTTACGTAGTTCCCCTGACAACCCAGTCGTCGAAACATACACCGGAGTTTTCCTTATCCGTCGGCATTGTTGATGAAAAACCGGCGTATGCAAACATTACTCAGGTTAAGGCAATTTCTTCAAAAAGACTCGAACAAAGGATAGGAACTTTAAAGAGTGATATTTTTAACTTAATTAAAAAATCTGCACGGGATTTTATATTCCCGGCAGATCTTTTAAATTCTCCCCTCATACCAGAAGGGCAGCCCGAAGGCGACATAAAAAGTATAGCCAAAAACGATTCTATGGACAACTTCTTTTAATGTTATTTCTGTGTTATAAAATAGATCATACAATGCACGCGTAGCTCAGTTGGTAGAGCAGTCGACTTATACTCGATCGGTCCCTGGTTCGAGTCCAGGCGCGTGCACAGCATTGTTTTCATTGACAAAATCACCCGTTGGGATAGTCTTTTCTCAGTCTTGAGTCGGGTCAGTAAACAATTGTAATGGAAGTGAGTACTGAATTATGAGAACATTGAGAGCTTTAATTGTCGGAAAGGGTGGAATCGGCCGGGAGCTGGCCAAGCAGTTGACGGCATTAGGTTGGTCGGTCGTTTTTTCCGAAGCCCGCGACCGGATGTTTGATTTTGTCAAAGAGGTCGAAAACGCTGACATTGTTTTTGTCTGCATTCCCACAAGGGACAAGGGCGAAGCGGCCTATCAATACATCACCTATGCGTTGGCGGCGGGAAAATGCGTCGTCACTGCGGAAAAAGGCGCTTTGGCATATCACTTCGAAAGCTTGCGTCCGCGTCTTCCTCGAATCGGATTCACGGCGACAGTCGGAGGCGGCAGCGAACCGTTGAGTATGTTTTCCTCTCTCGGGGCGCCGCGTCCGAAAAAAATAAACGGCTTCGTCAATGGAACTGTGAATTTTCTTTCATGGTGTCTGTCACAGGGCATGGAACCGGAGGAGGCGCTTGCGGCCGCATTTGAAAAAGGCATGCCCGAAAAGGGGGCAACGACCTTTTTTCAGGTGTTCAATGCTGAAATCGGAGACATTCTCATGAAGCTCGCCGTGCTCGTCAATGTTTCGGGAGTGTGCGGAAAATATTCCATCACTCCGGACTGTTTCAGCACATTCATGCTGTATGAAGGCGAAGTTTTGCGGCTCTTGTCCAATCCGAGATTGCGCTTCATGGTCAGCATGTCCGAACAAAGGGTCGGAATGCAAAGCTCGTGGCAGGTCTACGCCAATGTCAATGGCGTGCACATTGTCGGCGCTTTTTTGGATCCAACGGAACATTATGAAGGTAAAATTATTCCGGCCCAGGAACAAAACTCTCTTTTCGCCGAAGACTATTTGGGACGATCCCAGGAAAAGTGGGGTCCGGGTGCGGGTTTTGAACCGACGGCCGGCGTCATGGTCAAGGACGCCAAGCGGCTTATTGCTGTTCATGGTATTAAGGAATAGGGTCGTCCGTGACGAAAAATTACACAATGAACCTGCTGCGTTTTGCGGCAGGTTCTTTTTTGCTCAAGTTGTCCCCATATGTTGATTTGTGGCTCGGGGGCGCTGTTGATATAATAATGAACGAAGTTGCCACTTGTTTACATGGAGTTGTCCTTTGCTTTTGGCGTACATACATTATTAGAAAAAAATAACAATACATTTATATGTTTGGACTTGGAACAAAAGAAATCATCATAATTGCCGTCATCATCGTGCTTCTTTTTGGCGCGAAAAAGGTGCCGGAACTTGCGAAAGGAATCGGCCAGGCTGTTCGTCATATCCGCGGAGGATTCAAAGACGAGACGGAAGCCGGCCAGAATGATTCGAGCGACAAGAAAAACTAGTCAGAGCGAAGTTTTCAGCCCTGATTAAGTAGATTCGTTTGAGACGGAAGAAAAAAAGCATATTTTTAAAACATAAAGTGATAGCATCAAAGTACTCTTTCAGATTAGTCTCTCCCGAAAAAAGGAAAGCGCAGTATTCGCATCTTGATGTACCACCTCGATCTGCCCGAAACCAAGAGTCTGCGACTTCTACGGAGAGTGACAGCAAAAAAAGATCATTCCTCAAACTAGCAGGAGTGGTGGGTGTTGGTGCTGCCGCTACTATGCTTATTCCAAAAAAGGCCGAAGCGCTCGTTTTTGGCAGTTCGCCTACGGCGACTTCTATGGGCGTCAAGAACGCTTCCGGTACCAGGATAAATCCGGCAACCGAAGATACGCTCGCTTTGGTGCAAGGAAACACTTCCGATATCGATACAAATATCGGGACGGTGAACACAAATATCGCAACCGTCAATTCGAATATCTCGAGCATCGCCGCGAACACGGCGAACATTCCCGCAAAAGGCCAGACGACAATGGTCAACTCAATGCCGGTCACCATCGCGAGCGATCAGCCGGCTTTGCCTATTTCCGGCACGATGACCTTCGACGCGACGTCGAAAATGACCGTCGATTCCGCCGACAGCCTGTTCTATCTGCGAAAGATAGTAAAGCAGCTGGAACCATTGACCACAGTGGATAGCTCCAATAGACAAAAAGTTTATATCGACGGCTCGGCAACTTTGACATTCACATTGGCTACGACTGCGGTCACTACTATTGCCGGCCAAGGCGACCAGATGTTCCAGGATGTCGCACGAAACACCTATGCGAACGGCATACGGAATAACCTGGCATTTTCATAAAAATCAATGAGCCTCAATTTTTTTAAAAATCTAAATAATGCAAAGATAAATCCAGCGACGCAGGAGACGTTGGCGCAGGTTCATAGCAATACCGCGGACATCGACACAAAGACCGCGACTCTTGCCACGAATACGGCGACTTTTGCGACAGGTACGACGACTCTCGCGGCAAATGCGGCGAATATACCTGTAAAACACAATACGACGGTGCTTAACTCGATGCCGGTCACCGTTGCCAACAATCAGACGGTCTCGGTTTTCGGAAAAATGAAGTTCGATACTTCGACGACACTGATCGCCAACGCCGCCGATCCGCTCTTTTATCTGCGGAAGATCGTAAAACAATTGGAGTCAAAGGCTACTATGGATTCCGCGAAAAGACAGCGGGTATATGCCGATGGAATTTCAAATTCCGCTATACAGTTAAGTACTGGCCTTAGCCCTATCGCCGGATATGATCAGAAAATGTATCAGTATTCATCCAGGAACGCGTTTGCGAGGGGTATCAGAAAGGGATTGAAATTTAGTTAAAAACCATGGCTGTAACAAATAATCTAAAACCACAAGTCGACACACCAGTATGGGAATGGTGCCGTCAGTTGCCGGCGGTATCGTCGAGCGTTAGCTCAACATGTTCGCCAAAGAATTCCTTGCTACATGTCACGTTCGGCAGGTACATCTACTTTATGCAGTCGTTTGCCGTAACGACGGGTAACGTCTTGACTACCGGATTCTTCAGGTACGATACGATATCGGATTCGTACCAGGAGCTCAACCAACCGCCGTTCACGCCCGCTACCTACAGCTCGATGGAGTTTACCGAAGACCATGGATACGCGGGCTTCGTCTTGGGAAACGGCGGAGGTCCGAATACTTTACAAATCGCTGGAATGACCGGCCAGAGCTTGAAAGGGTTCGAAATCCGCATCGTCGACGGCACGGGAAACGGCCAGATGAGGACCATCACCGGAGTCGCGGATCCCGTGATCTGGGATGTTGGGACAATCACAGCCGTCGCAGCGACGCCTACCGGTAACATCACTGATTCATCCAAGAACTGGGTATGGAACCAGTGGGCAGGATACCAGCTGCGATTTGTGTCGAACAACGGACAGTCGCAGATAAGGAAGATCCTCTACAACACGGCCACCTCGATATATTTTGCCGATGTGGCGAAATTTGCCGAAGACCAATGGGCAGAAGCGCCGATGATTTCGGTAGCCAACTCGGCTTTGATCATACCGGTGCTAGCATCATCCGTATACCATATAGAATCCTCTGTCATAACCGTCGACTCGAACTGGATGACCATCCCGGATACGACGAGTCGTTTCATCGTGAGAAGCGGCGGCATCTGGTTTTTGAGCGCTGGCACCGAGTATGTATTGCAGTATTACGATGTTATAGCCGATACATGGTATTTGAGGAATGGTGGTGCAGCGACCAGCCCAATGACCGGTGTAGGCACCGATGCCTCTATCATCAATACCGGAGAGAGCGCGACAATATGGGAGAGGGGAACAGCCTCGAGCGGAAGCTCCACGACTCTGGTAGACGCTACAAAGAACTGGATAGCTGGATCCGGTACCGCCGGAGCCAACCAATGGGTCGGCTATTATGTGCGTATCTGGTCCGGAACGGGAGAAGACCAATACAGGCTGATCACCGCCAACACAAGCAACACTCTGACTGTCGCCGCGTGGACGACCATCACTCCGGATTCGACGACGAAATATTTTATAGAAGGGGATGACAATGGCACGTTTACATCCGTAGGTGCGATGACGCAAACCGGCGCCTCGACGGGCACGATCATCGGCAATGTCTTCACTGCCGGATCGACGACGGGATATTATTGTCCGGGACAGATTTTGACCGGTACCGGGGTTTTGGCTACAACGACTCTCTCTTCTCCTTTTGGTGCCTGTAATACCAACGGTTTGGTAACTACAATTTATTTTGCCTGGGGAAATCCGTCAACAATGGGAATCACAGTTGGTATGGCAGTGTCGATCTCTTCCATCAGTGCCGGTACCGGAACTCTTGCCACTGCGGCGACAGGACCGACGTATGTCTCGACGATTGTTGCGCCGTCAGGCAGCACTCCTGGTTATATCACCGTCAGCAATGCCGTTTCTGTACAGCTGGTCGGAGTCACGCTCCAGTTCACCAATGCATGGTTCTCCGGTGCTGCTACGGCTGCTCATACAAATGCCGGAACAATCGTTACGCTCTCCGGAGGCAACGGAACGACGGGCCTTTACCCGGGAATGTTGCTAACTGTCGGAACCGGTACCGGAACATTTGTCGCGCAGACGTATGTGACGCAAATCATTAACTCTACAATGTTTCAAGTTTCTGCCGCCATGTCGGCAAACTTTGCCGGAAGCACGTGGATCCAAGGAACTCCACTGTCACAGACAGTCATCACTGCTCAATTATCCGGAGTGCCAGGCGGTGCAGGAACGTATTCCGTCTTTCCTTCACAACAGGTCGCCAGCACGACGATAACCGGGACAGGAGTAGGAACGGTCACGGACAACACGAAGGATTGGTTGGAAGAGAGATGGAATAACTATGCTGTCAGGATCAAGAGCGGAACAGGCAAGGGTCAAGTGCGAGCGATTACTAGAACCGTTAGTTCCGGTGCTGTCGTATATACCTCCGCTTCTGGGGCAACGAACGTAGGAGCCCTGATCACCGTCGGCAGTACTACTAATCTATCGGTCAACAACATCCTCAATATTACCTCGGGAACTGGCGCTTTTGCTTTTGGAACATACGTCGTTTCCATATCGAGCAGCACGCAATTTATAGCTTCGGCGTCGCCGACAACGAACCTATCCGCGAGCGCAGTCGTTACGGCGTATGCAATCGATACGCTTGCCGTCTCTCCGGCATGGACGACGCAACCGGATAGCACTTCCACGTATGTTATTCATGGCAATTCAGACAATCTGTACATCAGCGAGTCCGGATTGACGCCATTATTTCTCCAGAGTGTCGATGCCGATACGATATGCACGGGGCGAGTCTTGGAAAGAGGTGTGGCCAGAGGCGCTGCCGCTCAGATCGGAACACAGGAAGCTCATGCATTATCTACGGCAACGCCACCCATATCGGTCTTGAATATCACCGGAGGTTACGGCTATATCGCTGGCGTGAACGTGACGAGCGGTTCATGGACGAGCAACATCGCCACGCTTGGATATACGACTACAGCTGCCGTAGGCACGCTTGCAGTGGGCTCATGGATATCTGTAGCTAGTGTGCTCCCCGCAGGCTACAACGGTACGTGGCAAGTCACGAACTCCAGCCCTGGCTCGGTTTCGTTTTATGTTCCCGGCACCACTCCCGGTTCATGGTCAAGTGCCGGAACCATAGGTCAAGCGAACTCGTATAGTCTTCAGTTGGGGTCGACAGTCGATACGGGCTCATGGACTCAATTTGGATCCGGTACAACGTGTGTGGTGAGCGGTTGTTATCCGATAGCATGGAACGCTACGGTTACCGTGGCAGCAGGACTCGGATCTGCCCCCACTGCGTCATACGGTGGGTATCAATCCGTGGCTACTACTGCTTCGAGTTCCAGTACGACGATAACTCTGGCATCCGGAACAAACGTCGGACTTGTTGTCGGTCAAATCCCTACGGTCATTGCCGGTACGGGAACTTTTGCCGCTGGAACGATCGTAGCTTCGCTTATTAGTACCAACCAATTTACAGTTAACATCGCGCCGTCAGTCGCGCTTTCTGGCGCAACCGTAGCTGTGTATCCGTCATTCGCCACGACCGCAACCGCAGGAGTGGGTTCTCTGACAACTTTTGGTGTTGTTCAGAAAACGCCTCAGGTAGCGACAGTAATCTCCGGAAGCGGTACAACGGTCACTTTCACGACATCAAGGACTATTTTCCCAGTCGGCTCATGGGTAGTGGTTACCGGAGTAACGCCCGGCACATATAACGGTACGTTTCAGGTGACTGGTGGTTCGGCTGGAACTACCGTTACCTGGGCAAGCCCGATGTCCACAGCAGTTACCGTCCTCGGTTCTGTAGGTCTCGCGACCTATGCGCAGCTGCTGTCGACAGTCAACAGCTACAGATTCCAAAACGGCCAGTCGATAACTGTCACCGGTGACCAAGGGGCGACAGCTTCTGCTTCAAATACTTCGGGTGCGATCATACCCCTCATTCCAGCTGCCGCGACGACTCCGGCGACACAGTTTGTCCTGCCGACGACAGCGACTGCGGGACCAGTGATCGTCTCCACGCAGAGCACCAGCCTCCTGGTTGATGGAAATAAAAACTGGGTGCCGAACCAGTGGGCTTGGATGTACGGTGACCTATAACTCGAACCAGATAACCAATGCCGCGGCGGCGGTACAGCCGACGATATACACGGCACATGTTATTGCCAATTCCAGCAATACCTTGTTCTTCGGCGGGGCTCACACAACAGCTCCTCAGACGGGTATATCAAGGTATTTGATTACAGCACCCTTTACGGCACTCTCCGGAAATATGCTGGGAGCTTTGGATCAAGGCTTGACACAGACTGCTTCCGCGGTAGCTGTTACTACAGTCACTGACGTAACCAAGGCATGGATCATGCCGGGAGCCACTGCCGGTATCGCTGTGTCGTCAATCACAGTTGGAAGCAATACAGGTGTCGCTGCTTCCACGACCAGTATCACTATAGGGATGGTGGCCGCGATCACGATTGGAACGGTCACTCTGCCAGCCGGAACATATGTCAGCGGTATTTCAGGAACGACTCTGACGTTTTCTCAGAATTTCGGCGGTTCAGGAAACAGCGCCACGATTGTCTTTGCTCCAGTGGCCAGCAGTTCCGGAAATACGGTCACCGTATACGGATACCCGATGTGCGGGCTTGCCGTCGGGATGAAATTGGCAGTGACTTCAACTGGAACGGCTTTGGCTTCGAACGTGCTTTCAACAGGTTCGCTCCTCCAGAATGCAGGAACCAACTTTACCTTGGTGACAGTTACCAACATCGCCAGTGTCCTTACCAATGGCGGCGGGTTTGTCATCGGCGGAACGTTCACTGTTTCTCAAACACCGGCTGTTCCGCTTTTAAACGCCACACTAAATGCCTCATTTTGGATAACAAACCAGTGGATCAACCGCCGCGTCCGTATGATCTCTGGAATAGCAATCAACAACGCAGAATCTCTGGTCACTTCAAGCACGTATAACTCCTTTACTTGTGCGACGCTTGGTACTCCAGCATCGGCAACTGCGGCACAAAGCTATGCTATTTTCAAGCAGCCGGTCGTTCGCGGCACGGGAACAGACCTCGTTTGGACATTCGGGACGAGCAACTTGAACACGCGCGGAAGATACATTTATCAAGCAAGAGGTGGATTGTTGGCCGGATTTGACCGACTTGATTTTATGACCGATGATTGGAAATTCCTTACTACAAGCCCTGGAATGGAGCAGATCACGCAAGGATCTATGTACGCGTATGATCAAGGAGACAGGATTTATTTCACGCTCAACGTGACCCAGCGCGTGTATTATTTGGATATCGACAGCAGCACCATTCACCCGGCAGGGCTTTTCCCGTACACGGCCGGCTTGGCAATCTACGGAAACAGAATGGAAATTTACACTACGGCGGATAGGCTCAAATATCTATGGCTCAATCGTCACAGCAACATAGAATGTTTCAAGCAGTTGCTATTCTATTAAAAAAATATGAATCTAAATACCTTAATCCAGCTTCTTCAGAATAAAGTCAGCGTGCTGCAGACGGCGCGAGGGCAGGCGTATTCGATTGGCGACATGAATCAATTGAACGCCATCGACGCGGAGCTTTTGGAGACTCAAAATACCATAACCCAGCTCGGAACCTTGGCAAATATAGCTCAAGCCGCTTCCTCTATTAATGTCAGCTTGACGACTGTCGCTGCAAGCGGAATAGATGCACTGCAAAATCCGGATCCTGTAGTCCAAGGTCCTTCGGCGAGCGCGATTTTTAATGGATATGACATCTCCGCCTATGCGACCGATCCACAGTATGCGACCAAAATTCAGACTATTCTGACTTCATTGCCTACCTTCAGCGTAGTCGGCGATATTGATGCATATATTCAATCCACTACGCCGGGGAGTCCGGTGACCGGAAGCATGGTGTTTGCTGCGGCGCAACAATATAGCGTCGACATCCCGCTCATGATGGCTATTATGGAGAACGATTCTGATTTTGGTATGCTCGGCATAGGCGCGAAGACATTTAACCCTGGCAACATCGGCAATACCGGAACATCGACGCAGTCATATCCAAGCTGGGCCGATGGAGTGAGCGCGGTCGCGAATTGGCTCAACAATCATCGCGTGGTGACGCCGACGACACCCGTCGCGCCGGCAGCGGATGCATCGATGACCTCAGCCACCTCAACGCCGTCCATCATCGTGCCGACGACGCCGGTTGTCGCCGCAACGTCAACGGCGGCTTTCATCATTCCAACCGTCTCAACCTCTACTCCTTTTATCAACCCAGCTACCTCCACGCCGGATTCCAATCTTGACTGGACATCAAACGCAACGTCTACGCCGACAACTTCGGCGTCGTCGACCAACGCAACGGCAACTTCGACTGACGACACTTCCGACGAAGACTCATCCGACGCTTCAAGCACGAACGCTACTTCAACAAACGCTTTTGCTTCTTCAACGCCAAGCACTATAACCGGAAGTTCAACTAGTCCAACTGATGCGACATCAACACCTACAAATGCAACGGCATCATCCACAACGGCAACTTCGACTGACGACACTTCCGGCGACGACTCATCCGACGCTTCAAGTACGAATGCCACTTCAACTGTAAATATCGTCAATGCATCATCAACGCCGACGCTTGATGATTCAAGTTCGACGTCGACAGCGACACCTTCGACGGATATGTCGAGCACGTCATCGAGCACGGCGATGAGAATCGTGCCGATCCGAAGACGAAGAGTTTAGGATTTTAACGTTTCCACAATGTCGCGCTAAAAGGACTTGCGCGACATGATTTGCAAAATCACATGGAAAAAACTGACCAAACATTTTCGGAGTACTACGACTACTTTGAGAACATCCGACGACGGCTGTACAGTTTGTCGATTGTTTTCATCGTCTTTTTTGCGGCCGGCTTTTTTGAAGCGGGGAAGATACTGCGGGGAATATTGCATGTCTTCAATCTCGGCGATGCGACTATCGTAACGACGTCGCCGTTTCAGTTTCTGGATCTTGCGACAAAAGTCGGCCTGTACGTGGCGATGCTCGCTTGTCTGCCGCTCATTTTGTATCATACGTATGATTTTTTGAAGGACGGTCTTAACAAAAAGGAGAAGAAATTGTTTTTTACACTCATGCCGATAGGGCTGGGCCTGTTCGTTCTCGGTTTCGCCTACAGTTTTACCATATTGTATTTTTATCTTGCATCGGTCTCCGCCATCAATCTTTCATTTGGCATAAAAAACATCTGGGACGTAAGCAGTTTCATGTCCCAAATAATTTGGGCGTCGAGCCTGCTCGGCCTCGTTTTCGAGTTCCCGATTATTTTGACGTTTTTGATCCGTATCGGATTGGTCGAAGTGGATTATTTGAAGGCAAAGCGCAGCTTTTCTTTCGCCATTATTTTTATTTTCGTCGGTTTTTTGCCTCCGCCGGATATTTTTTCAACCATTATTCAGGCACTGCCTCTTTTGGTACTTTATGAATTGACAATCATCGCCAATGCCGGATATTCCAGGCACAGAGTTTCGCTTGCTGAAAAAATAAAGGCGACGAATGTAATCCATCCCGCCACATGATGAAAAAAACCTTCAAAACATACGCAAAAAGGGGATTTCTGGGTCTGGCAATCGTGCTGGCGAATTTTGTTTTTATACGGGCCGTGTCGGCTGCGACCGATCAGTATGCTCCGGGCGATACGATTACTCTCGGGGATTTTCTTTATGACGACAATATGGTTGCGACGACATCGCCATGCACTATTTCCATTTATGATCCGACGAATACTATTATCGCGTCGAGCGTTCCGATGACGGCTCTTTCCACCGGCTGGCATTATTACAGTACTTCAACGTTGTATGCGGTGGGTCTGTATCCTGCGACGATGACCTGCGGAAGCAGTGCTGGAGGGGATTTGGCAAATGAGGATCGGTCGTTTCGTATCGGCTATGTCAATGCGTCAACGACTCCGATTGCCGCCGCGGTCGACGCGAATACGGTCAATGATTTGAACACGGCCGAAGCCACGATAACGACGGCGGTCAACAACAATACAAACAGCGTGGTGGGTTCGGCCTCGTCTTCGCTTGCCTCGGCAATTTCCGCGGTTAATACTGAAGTCGCGAATGCTTCGTCATCGCTCGCGGCTGGTATTAATGCAAATACGAATTCGCAAATTTCTTCGGCAATTTCAACGATCAACGCCAATACAAATGCAACCGTGCTGACGGCTTCAACATCGCTCGCCGCGACGATTCCTTTGGCGGTCTGGTCGTCGGCAGGACGAACCCTCACGTACTTCGGTACCCTCGCCTCCGACGTATGGAACATAGCGACGTCAACGCTCACAACTGCGGGAACGATCGGAAACGTGTTGGCAATAGGTTCAGGCGGTTCAGGTCTAACAGCATCTCAGGTTTGGAGTTTTGGCACGCGTGATTTGACGGATGCAAACCTGACATCTGGACAATTGGCAGAGCAGTCTGATGTTACAAATGCGTCAACCTCGTTGGCATCTGCGATTTCAGGAGTTAACACTGCAGTCTTGAACGCCTCTTCATCACTCGCGGCCGGCATCAATGCAAACACAAACTCCCAAATAACTTCGGCAGTATCGACAATCGACGCCAATACGAACGCAACCGTGCTGACGGCTTCAACATCGCTCGCCGCGACGATTCCTCTGGCGGTCTGGTCTTCATCAGGACGAACTCTCACGTCATTCGGCTCACTCGCCTCTGAAGTCTGGAACATCGCGACCTCAACCCTTACAACTGCGGGAACGATTGGGAACGTGCTGGCAACAAACTCCGCAAACCAACTTACCGCTTCAGGAGTTTGGAGCTTTGGTACTCGTAATCTGACGGATGGAAGTTTGACTTCGGGTTCTCTCGCACTTCAGTCTGACGTGACGTCAGCGTCGTCGTCACTTGCTGCGGCGATTTCCGGAGTTAACACCGCGGTCGCGAATTCGTCATCTTCACTCGCAGCTGCAATTTCAGCCGGTACGACAGCAGTTAATAGCAATACCAATACGACGGTCGGAAACGCATCATCATCATTGGCTGCAGGTATAAATGCAAACACCAACGCTGCAGTCTTGGCCGCTTCAACATCTCTCGGAGCGTCCCTTGCAACCGTTTCAACCAACGTGACGACGGCAAACGGAAATATTCTCTCTGCCTCAACCTCTCTTGCGAATGCGATATCTGGAGTCAATACAGCAGTTGCAAACTCATCTTCATCCCTCGCCTCGGCAATCAGCGCGGGAACTGCCGCTGTTAACGGCAATACCAACAGCATCGTGAACACGGCGACGTCGACATTGGCTGCCGATATCACCGCCGCGTCGACGTCAGTGGCTTCAAATGTCAACGCCAACACAAACTCCCAAATCACATCCGCAATCAGTACAATCGACGCGAATACGAACGCAACCGTGCTGACCGCTTCAACCTCTCTCGCCGCGACGATTCCACTAGCTGTTTGGTCGTCGGCAACGCGTTCTCTCACAACATTTGGAAACCTCGCCTCTGACGTATGGAATATTGCGACATCGACGCTCACAACTGCGGGAACGATTGGAAATGTCCTCGCAACAAACTCAACCGGTCTCACCGCCTCCGACGTCTGGTCGTTCGGTACGCGAACGCTTACTGCGGGAACACTTACCTCGGGAGCCTTGGCCCTCCAGTCTGACGTGACGTCTGCCTCTACATCTCTGGCGAACGCAATTTCTGGAGTCAATACGACAGTCTTGAACGCATCTTCATCGCTTGCGGCAGGTGTGAATGCTAACACAAATGCAACGGTCCTTGCTGCTTCAACATCTCTCGGTGCGTCGCTCGCGACAGTCTCGGCCAACGTGACCACGGCAAACGGTAATGTGTTGTCGGCTTCTACATCTCTCGCCTCGGCAATCTCCGGAGTTAACACCGCGGTCGCGANNCGGTCGCGAATTCGTCATCTTCGCTCGCAGCTGCAATTTCAGCCGGTACTACAGCGGTTAATTCAAACACCAACACAGTCGTCGGCAACGCTTCAACCTCACTGGCTTCAGGCATCAACGCGAACACGACGAGCGTAGTCGGATCGGCGTCGTCTTCATTGGCCTCAGCAATCTCTGCAGTCAATACTTCAGTCTTGAACGCGTCTTCATCACTCGCAGCCGGTATCAACGCCAACACAAACTCCCAAATCACTTCAGCAATTTCAACGATCAACACCAACACAAACGTAACCGTGCTGACCGCTTCAACGTCATTGGCAGCAACGATTCCGTTGGCAGTTTGGTCAACGGCAACGCGTTCTCTCACGTCATTCGGCTCGCTCGCCTCTGACGTCTGGAACATCGCGACCTCGACGCTCACAAATGCGGGTACGATCGGAAATGTCCTGGCGACAAACTCAACCGGTCTCACTGCATCCCAAGTCTGGTCATTCGGTGTGCGAACGATCACGGCTGGTACACTCACTTCAGGAACATTGGCACTGCAGTCTGACGTGACGTCTGCCTCTTCATCGCTCGCCTCGGCCATTTCAGCCGCTTCATCTTCGGTCGCGGCGAGCGTGAATGGCAATACCAACTCTATCGTCGGTTCCGCATCGACCTCGCTCGCGAATGCGATTTCCGCAGGTACAACAGCTGTCAATTCAAACACCAATACGACGGTCGGAAACGCTTCGTCATCTTTGGCATCTGGAATTAATGCCAATACAAATACCAGCGTCTTGGCCGCTTCAACGTCCCTCGGTGCGTCGCTCGCGACAGTCTCGGCCAACGTGACCACGGCAAACGGTAATGTGTTGTCGGCTTCTACATCTCTCGCCTCGGCAATCTCCGGAGTTAACACCGCGGTCGCGAATTCGTCATCTTCGCTTGCCGCCGCTATCACCGCCGGAACGGCCTCGGTTAACGCCAACACCAACGCCCAAATCGCTGCCGCCGTCACTACTATCAACGCAAGCACGAGTGCTACGGTGCTAACCGCGTCTACTTCACTCGCCGAAACCATTCCACTCGCGGTTTGGTCGTCGGCAACGCGTTCTCTCACAACATTTGGAAACCTCGCCTCTGACGTATGGAATATTGCGACATCTACGTTGACGACACCGGGTACGATCGGAAATGTCCTCGCAACAAACTCAACCGGTCTCACCGCCTCCGACGTCTGGTCGTTCGGTACGCGAACACTCACCGCCGGTACGCTTACTTCCGGAACATTGGCGCTTCAGTCTGATGTGACAAGCGCTTCGACGTCGTTAGCCGCGGCAATATCAGCCGGTACGACGGCGGTTAACAGCAATACCAATACGACGGTCGGAAACGCTTCCACTTCACTGGCCGCCGCTATCACCGCTGCGTCGACGTCAGTGGCTTCAAGTGTCAATGCAAACACAAATTCAGCTATCGCAAACTCGACGAGTTCACTCGCCGCAACGATCAATGCCAACACGAATTCTATTGTCGGTTCGGCTTCAACATCGCTTGCTTCAGCAATTTCTGGAGTCAATACAGCAGTCGCAAACTCTTCAACGTCACTTGCTTCGGCAATCTCAGCCGGAACAGCCAGCGTCAATTCCAATACGAATACTATCGTCGGCAACGCATCATCATCAATCGCCGCAGGCGTGAATGCGAACACAAATGCAATAGTTCTCGCCGCCTCAACGTCTCTCGGCGCATCCCTTGCAACAGTTTCGACAAACGTGACGACGGCAAACAGCAACATATTGTCGGCTTCAACTTCACTGGCCGCCGCTATCACCGCGGCATCCACGTCGGTTGCGACAAATGTGAATGCGAATACGAACTCCCAAATCACTTCAGCGATCAGCACGATCGACGCGAACACGAATGCAACCGTGCTGACTGCGTCTACATCCCTCGCCGCGACAATTCCTCTGGCAGTCTGGGCAAACGCAACGCGTTCTTTGACATCGTTCGGCACATTGGCGTCTGACGTCTGGAACATTGCGACGTCGACATTGACGACTCCAGGTAGCATTGGAAATGTGCTGGCGAGCGGTTCTGTCGGCGGCGGCGGTTCAAATTTGACTGCTGCGGATGTTTGGTCATTCGGCACGCGAACGCTCACCGCCGGAACGCTCACTTCCGGCCAACTCGCGCTTCAGTCTGACGTGACGTCGGCTTCGTCTTCGCTTGCAACTGCGATTTCCGCAGTCAATACCGAAGTTGCTAACGCTTCCTCATCAATCGCCGCAGGCGTGAATGCAAACACAAATGCAACGGTCCTTGCCGCTTCAACGTCACTTGCTTCCGCGATATCAGCCGGAACGGCATCAGTTAATTCAAATACTAATTCTGCGGTTTCAAATTCGAGCACTTCGCTCGCGGCTGTCATAAATGCCAATACCAATTCAGTGGTCGGCTCGGCATCAACGTCATTGGCCGCGGCAATATCAGCCGGTACAGCTAGCGTCAATTCGAACACCAACACCGTTGTCCAGAACGCTTCGACATCGCTCGCATCCGCGATTTCGGCAGGAACAGCCGCGGTTAACGCCAACACCAACAGCATCGTAAACACCGCTTCGACCTCAGTTGCGTCCAACGTGAATGCGAATACAAATACAATCGTAAACAATGCGTCGTCGTCTCTTGGTGCGACGCTTGCTTCGCTGCCGGCGACAATCTGGGCATATAGTTCGCGAACGTTGTCGTCATTTGGAACGCTCGCGACGGACATAACGGCGGACGTATGGAATGCGGCTAACCGAACACTCACGTCATTGTCGCTCTCGTCCCAGACTCCATGGGTCGTAACAACTTCGAACTTCGGATCAGTAGTAGCCGGAAGCAATTATCTCGCGACAATTACGACGGTGTACAACGGAACGCTTACGGATTCGGCAAACCTTCCGACGGTCAGCGTTTATGATCCGAACGGAAATCTTGTCGTCAATGCCGCAAATCTAACCCGAATCGCAACCGGTACCTACACATATTCATACGCGACAGCCGGAAATGCCCAGGCCGGAACATGGGAAAGCGTATTCTCGGCTACGGTGGCAACGGGCAACACATTGCCGGGTATCGATTATTGGACGGTCGTGACGACGCCTGCGCAGGTCAAGATCAACAGCATTACGAACAATGTCACGCCTTCAATCGCGGCAAACGTCACGATTACCGATGAAGGCCTGAGCGGCAACGAATACCAGTACGAATGGTGCGTTGTCTCCGATCCAAGCCAGCAGTGCGGTGCCGCGGGAAATGTGTTTGACGAAGTTGCGGCGAAATACATCAATCAAGGCCAGGATTTCAATACTACGTTAACCGCGACAGTTCCGAATCCGGGCACCTATTACTTCAAACTCGTCGTGTACTTCGGCACGGAGGATTCCGTATCGTATCAGTCGTTTACGGCGGTAGCCCCTACGAATAGCGGAGGTTCGGGCGGAAACGGAGGCAGTGGCGGCTCTGGTGGTTCCGGCGGCTCCGGAGGGGGTGGAGGAGGCGGGGGCGGCGGAGGATTATCGATTCCGGCCGCTTCACCTCCGGCGGTTACCGGAGTATGCGGTAAACCTGGAAACTTTAGTTGTAGCGGCAAGGTGAGTGCAGTCGACTTCGCAATCCTTCTGTATTTCTGGGGAACAAAGCCGCCATTCGCCAACAAATACGTCGACATGAATCATGACGGAAAGGTGAATGCGATAGACTTCTCGATGTTCTTGTATAACTGGGGCAAATAAGCGGGGTAAAATTATAAATAATTAAAAACATATGAAAAACATTATTCAAAAAATAAAATACGCGTCAATCATGGGGTTTCTCGGAACTGTCGCTGTGGTTGCGATACCAGCCTACGCTTCGGCCGCAACGGTTTATGTTCAGGCTTCGCGAACGACGCTGTCGGTGGGGGATACGGCGATTGTCAGCGTTAAAATTGACGCGGACGGGGGAGTGCTGAACGCGGTATCGGGCACAATCGGATTGAAGTCGTCTTCGGCGACGAAACCGGTTTTGGCGGTCCAGCAATTCAGCCTGGGAGGTTCGGCATTTGGTTTGTGGCCGCGTACGCCGTCGTTATCAACCGATGGAAGTTTGATAACATTCGTTGGCGGAGTTCCCGGCGGTTTCAGCATCGAGGGCGCGACGATGTTTAATATTGTCGTAACGGCCACAAGCACCGGAACCGTCACCATAACGCCTGAAAACATGTCGGTATATGCAAATGACGGAAAGGGCACGCTCGTTCCGACTCAAATAAAGGGATTGACGATAGAGGTGGTTCCGGCAAAAGCGGGTTCCGTGCCGGTCAATGATTGGACGACGCTTCTTGCCTCCGACAAGACGGCACCCCAACCGTTCATCATCGTTCTCGGCCAGGATCCGTCGATTTTTAATGGCGCAAAATTCGCGTATTTCAGCGCGGTCGACAATGTTTCCGGAATTGACCATTATGAAGTCTCCGAAAATGGCGGAGCTTATGTCAGAAGCGGCAGTACGTATGTATTGCAGGATCAGACAACGCCGGTGACCTTGAGCGTCGTTGCCTACAACAAGGCGGGACTTTCGACGGCGGCGACGTACGGAATTTCTTCAAGCACGTCAACGTTTGCTTCGGCGCCGACCGCGGTCAAGTTGATTGCGATTGTCATAGTTATTGTCCTGATCGCAATCGTATTGGCAATTCTCTGGTTTATATTCCGTAAAATATCGAAAAGACGAAAAGTATAGGCGTTTAACACATGTTTCCAAGGACCCTTATAAAAAGAAATAGCCGAGCGCTCATTATGTCATTCATCATGACGTGGCTGTTCTTTTTTGCGTTGTCGGCGACGTCGGTTCATGCCGCGACGCTGACGTTCAGTCCGGTTACGGCGGCGGTTCAGGCCGGCAATATCGTCTCGGTCAAGGTTCTCGTCAATACCGACGGTGCGGACATCAATACGGTCGTAGCCACGATTCAGTTTCCGCCAAATTTGCTTCAGGTAATGTCGATCGACCAAAGTTCCTCGATATTTTCACTGTGGGCTCAAAATCCGACGTTCTCAAATTCGGCCGGAACGGTGACTTTTACCGGCGGACTTCCGACTCCCGGTTTTACCGGGCAAAACGGGGAAATCGTCTCGATTATTTTCCGCGCATTAAAATCGGGCAGCGCGTCGCTCATTTATTCCAACGCTTCCGTTTTGCAAAACGACGGCCTTGGTACGGATGTTTTGGATGCGACACAAGCCGGAACGATTGTCATTAAATCCGCGGCGCAGAGCCAGCCGGCAAATTCAGAAACTTCAAGCAGTGTGCCGCCGTTGCCGGTCATAACTTCAACGACAGATCCCAAACAAGACGCGTGGTATTCGAATACGTCCGCCGAATTCGGTTGGATGATTCCGAGCGGCGTGACGTCGATCGAAACCATTTTGAGCAAAAATCCAGACGCGACGCCGACCCAGATTTACGACAATTCGGTTTCCCAGCGGACGGTTGACGGTATCGCCGACGGTGTTTGGTACTTCAATCTTCGTTACATGAACGCAAACGGCTGGGGTCCGACGGCAAGTTACAAGATCAAAGTCGATTCGACGCCTCCGCAGAACTTCGCTCTCAACGTGGGGACGCAGAATTCGCACAACATCGTCACGCTCGACGCAATCGACGCAATGTCGGGCATCGACCATTATTCGGTGCAAATCGACGATGGGTCGCCCGTCAATGTCGCGGAGTCGAGTCTTCCTTCAAACGATAGCTATGTCTTGCCGACGCAAAATGAGAGAGAGCACAGTCTCGTCGTAAACGCATACGACAAAGCCGGCAATTCAAGGGCATCCGACGCGCAATTTACGAGTCCGGCGATCGTTGCCCCGACTATTTCTCTTGCGCTTGCCGCTCCCAACGCTCAGACTGCCAATGCCACTTCTTCCGAATTCAAACGAGGCGATATCCTCAGCGTGACGGGTCAGACCCAGTATCCGAATACGACAATCAATGTCTTCCTCAAAGCCGAAGGAACAGAGGCGAAAGAATACACGGTAACGACTCTCGCCGACGGATCCTATTCACTGCTGTCCGACCCGATTACCAATACGGGGATAACGACCGCCTGGTCGCAACTGGCATTTTCCGGGGATGTACGGAGTCCTCTTTCAAATACGGTCAGCATTGCCGTCACTGACGGACTCATAGTCCAAACCAGCAAATCACTCATATATATGCTCTCATACGCCATTCCCGCGACGCTTCTGCTCCTCGCCCTGTTATTTGCGCTCTATTTCGGCTGGCATAAATTCTTCGGCTTGAAACGCCGCCTCAACAAGGAAGTTCAGCAGACCGTGAACGAAGCTCACCGCGCGCTCATGATATTCAAGGATGAATTAAATCGCCAATTAAAACAGCTCGAAAAAATAAAAGGAGACCGCGAGCTCAACAAAAAAGAGGAAAAAATATTCAAGGAACTTCAGGATAATATTGACGATATCGACGCATTCATTGCGAAGAATCTGAAGAAAATTAGATAGTGCTACATGACCGGCGAAACGGTGGTGGTGACGGATGAAGATGCATTTATCCATTGTAATGCGCCCATTTTGACGTCGGCATACATTTTTTTGGTCGTCGTTGCCGCGCCTTTGATGTAATCGATTTCGATGACTCCGTTTCCAATGGTGATTGCAGCCGGCTTTATTTTATCGCCCAAAAAAAGTAGGTTTGTTCCGATGTGACCGGTCGATGTGGCGATGGCCGCCGTGAGATAGTAGACGGAGCCGAGCTGCGGGTCGTTTCGCGGGATGATGAATGCCACGTCGCTCATACCGTCAGCATTCAAATCGCCGTCGGCTTCCAATCCGCCGAAATACTGCTGTTGGGTTTGCGTGATAGTCGACGACGCCGGTTTTGCCAATGCCGCGATGACGGATGCCGTTTGTTGGAAGGCGTTTTCGGGAACGGCTATGTTTATTTTTGAGCCGAATACCTGTTCCGTGCCCGTTGCCGCTATCGTCAAAATCATTGCCGCGGCAATGGTTATCGGTTTATCGACGGTTTTTATTATCAAGCCGATGATTGCGCCGTAGACCGCGTATACAATGACGAAAAAGACAAAAGAAACCGCCAGCTGGTCGTTTTGCGGAATCGTAAAGAGATTTATGGCCGGTTGCAGTGAAATCCAGCCGAGCAGGTCGCCGACAAAACCGCCCGTCGTCGTTTCAAACGTGAGATATGCCGCGACGATGACGCCGATAAAAATTCCAATGATACTCGTCTCCAGAACCGTGAATTTTTTCATTGCTAGATTGTATCATGAAATAAATGATATAATGAAGCCATGAAAACAACGGGACTTTCGGGAAATGAAATATATTGTTTGGATAAAATCGGCTACAAGGCCGGGGATTTGGTCGTGGGCAACAGCGTGCATGCCCTTGGTTTTGGCCGCAGCATCGGTTCCGGATTTCGGGCCATGGTCGGCGGAGAGGTAACTCAGTTTACGAGCCTGATTGAAGAGGGCCGCGCGGCCGCGTTGGCGCGCCTCGAAAAAGAAGCGACCGATGCGGGAGCAGTCGGAATTACCGGCGTGACGAGCGAGCTTGTTTTCCACGGAAGCAACATCGAATTTTTGTCGGTCGGGTCTTCTTTACATACGAAAGGAACGACGACGAATGAACAGCTCGGCTTCAGCACTTCGACCGACGGACAGGATTTGTTTGCTCAGGTGGACGCGGGCTACAAGCCCCTCAAATTTGTTTTTGGAAACGTGGCGTATTCGATCGGCTTGGCTGGCGGGATTATCGGGTCGCTCAAAACCCTGGCCCGCGGTGAAATTCGCGAATTTTCGGATATTTTTAACAAGACGCGGCATTTGGCATTGGATCGAATAACCGCAGAAGCAGCCAAACACGGAGCCAATTCAATCGTAGGAATCGAGACAACAATTTTGCCCTTGATGGGAACCGGTTTGCAGGAAATGCTCATGATAGGAACTGCGTCATATAATCCGGCGCTGCCGAAGGACAGCATTGTTTCGAGCGATCTTACTCCACAGGAAATGTGGAATCTCAATAAAATGGGGTATGCGCCGCTGAAAATTTTGATTGGCACGTCGGTCTATTCGCTCGGCCTTGTCGGCGGACTGACTTCATTTGCCAAGTCATTTACCAAAGGCGAAATTCCCGAACTTTCCCGCATGATTTACGATGCACGCGAAAACGCACTTGGCATTATCAACAAGGAAGCCGATGCGATTGGCGCGGACGAGGTTGTTGGTGTGAAGACATATGTTTATCAGCTCGGCAGCGGATTGATCGAATTTTTGGCAATTGGAACGGCGGTGAAAAAAGTAGCCGGCCTGAAAAATCAGAGTGCCGAATTGCCGCCGCAGGCGTTTACTCCGGATTGGGATACATTTGTCAATACTGCGGAAACAAGTTTCGGCGTCGGCTTGAACAAGAGGCCTTAATTATAAATTAGCACGTCGAGGGTACTCGACATAAGTGTCCGCGAGTACGCTTCCCTTAAATCAAATGAATTCAAAAACAACTCCAAAAGATTTTTTCATGCATATGTTTGCCGCGATAGCGCTGTATGTTTCGGCAATCGCCCTGATGAATCTGGTATTCGCGATCGTGAACAAAATTTTACCTGATGCTTTAGGCGGGTTTTTTGCAGCCAATTCGATTGTCTGGCCGGTTTCAGTGCTGGTTGTTCTTGTTCCATTGCTGTATGTGGCCGAATGGTTTATTTTCCGCGATATCATCAGAATGCCGCAGAAAAAAGACCTCTGGGTCCGAAGATGGCGCATCTATACGACCTTGTTTTTGACGGCACTCACCATGGCAGGGGATTTAATCGTACTTATTAATGTATATCTCAACGGGGAAATAACCGGACGATTTATTTGGAAAGTGCTGGTTGTCTTTGTCGTTTCCGCACTTATTTTTGCCTACTATATATTGTCACGCGTCGGGGCATTGCTTGGTCCGAAAAAAGCATGGAGAATTGTTTTGGCCTGGATTAGCGCCGTTTTAGTTTTCGCCGCAATTGTCGGTGGATTCATCATTGTCGGCTCTCCGGCCCAGCAAAGGGCTTTGCGTTTTGATGAAGGAAGAATCACCGACTTAACCAACATTCAATATCAGGTCCTGGATTATTGGCAGACAAATGCCAAGTTGCCGTTGTCGTTGATCGATCTCAACGACCATTTTACTGAATACGTCGCGCCAGTTGACCCTGAAACCGCATCTTCGTATGGATATGCTGTGTTGCCGAGCGTTCAATTTGACGGGCAAAGCGAACCGTCTTTTCAGCTGTGCGCGACGTTTGATTTGCCTTCCTCGGAAGATCCGTCTTTTGCTTCTCAAGCTCTTTCTGATTCGCCCATGATTCCCGGTAATGGTTTTGTCGGCGCAGTTGATGTTTCGGGCAATTCGACGGGTTGGCAACATTCGGCTGGCCATGCGTGCTTTGTCAGAATTATTAATCCGAAACTATATCCCGCAAGGCAGCCCATTCCGTCTCCCGTCACGAATTAATTTCAAACCGATTCCCAACTGGCAATAAAATAAAAAATGAGGTACAATCGTATCTCACTTTTTATTTTATTAATTTTACGAATAACCGAAAAAACATATGAATTTGGGAAAGAAAACAAAGATTGTCTGTACGATAGGGCCGGCGACGGAGAGCGAGCAGAAATTAACGGAATTGGTGGAAGCGGGAATGAACGTCATGCGCCTCAATTTCTCGCACGGTGATTTCGCTGAACACCAGGTTCGTGTTGACAACATCCGAAAAGTCATCAAAAAAAGCGGCAAGACAGTCGGCATTCTCCAGGACCTTTCGGGACCAAAAATTCGCACGGGCGAATTCGTTGACGGCAAAATTACGTTGAAAGCCGGCCAGACATTCACATTCACTACCAATGCCGCTGAAAAAACGACCGGTACCGACAAACGCGTTTGGATCAACTATCCGCTTCTTCCAAAGGAAGTGAAGGTTGGCGGCTATATTCTCGTTCACGACGGTAAATTCAAGCTCCAGATCACTTCAATCAAAGGCAAAGATGTCGTTTGTAAAGTCATCGTTGGCGGTGAAATCAAGAGCAAACGCGGCGTCAATCTTCCGGGTGCATATTTGTCAGTGAGTTCTATTACAGACAAGGACCGCGTGGATATTGCTTTTGGAATCAAAAACAAGGTGGACTTTGTCGCCCTTTCGTTCGTGCGTCGCGCCGACGACATCATCGAACTCCGTGAAATGCTGAAGAAGGCAAAGTCAGACGCGATGATCATCGCGAAAATCGAAACTCCGGAAGCTATTGAAAACATGGACGCCATTTTGGCGGTGACGGACGGAATCATGGTTGCGCGCGGAGACCTTGCCATTGAAATCCCTGCGGAAAATGTGCCATTTGCGCAAAAAGACATGATTCGAAAATGCGTGGCGCTCGGCAAACCTGTCATTACGGCCACGCAGATGCTTGAATCGATGATTAAAAATGCAGTTCCGACGCGCGCGGAAGTTTCCGACATAGCAAACGCAATTATCGACGGAACCGACGCAATCATGCTTTCCGAAGAGACGACTCTTGGTGATTTTCCTGTCGAAGCCGTCAAAATGATGACACGCATTGCTCTCGAAATCGAAAAGGACATTAAAAAATACTGTGCTCCGTTCCATTACGACAATTCAACCGAGATGACGGACATTATTTCACAGTCTGCGGTGCGTTTGGGTAATGAATTGGGTGCGAAATATCTCGTCGCCCTGACAAAATCCGGTTGGACGGCTCGCATGATTGCGCGCTACCGGCCGGGACAGACGATCTTGTCGCTCATGGGCAATCAGCGCGACGCGAACAAGCTTATCCTGAGCTATGGCTGTTATCCGGTCATTGTGCCTCATTTTGAAACTGCCGCTGACATCATGGATCTTGTCAGAAAAGTATCAGTCGGGCATCACTTTGCCAAAAAAGGCGATAAAGTCGTCATTGTCGCCGGAATGCCGGTCGGAAAGGCGAAGGGGACGAACATGGTTTTGGTAGAAACGATATAAATCTGCGTTTTAGCGCCACTTATCCACAGATAAGGGAACACTTATGTCGAGTATCCTTCTCGACAGATAAAGTTTTGATAAAGTTTTTGTGAAAAACGGCATTGATTGCCGTTTTTTCGATGCTATAATCACTGCATGAATACAAAAACATTGGAAAATAAATTGCAAAACATTAAATCGCCGTACGTGATTCGCGACACAGATCTGCTTCTGGACGTCGCACCTGGCGAGCGAAAATATGTCCTCAAGGTCCGCGATTTGCCGACTGACGACAAACCGCGTGAGAAATTAGTTCAGCAAGGTCCCGAGGCTTTATCCATAAACGAACTTTTGGCCATTGTATTGGTGACCGGCACAACAAAAGAAGGCGTCTTGGAAATGTCACACCGCGTGTTACGGGAATACGGAGAAAAAGCCATTATTGCCGAGCGTTCTCCCGAAAAATTAGCTGCTGAAATGGATATCCCTCTGGGCAAGGCCTGCCAGATTGTCGCAGTCGGGGAATTGGGTCGGAGGTTTTACGAGAAAAACGCGTCCGGATTTTCCGTCATCCGCAGTGCAAAAGACGTTTACGACCACGTCAATGACATGCATAATTTGCCGAAGGAATATCTCCGTGGACTGTATTTAAATACCCACAATCAAATCATTCACGACGAGGTCATCTCCATCGGCACTATTAATTCCAATATCGTCCATCCGCGCGAAGTTTTCCGCCCAGCCGTCGAATATAATGCCGTTGCAATTGTTTTGGTACACAATCATCCTTCAGGCGTTGTCACTCCGTCGGATCAGGATGTTGAAATTACCAACCAGCTTGTTCAGGCAGGAAAAATTATGGGTGTGCATGTGCTCGACCACGTCATCATTACGAAAGACGCGTACAAAAGCATTGATGCCGAATATTAATTGAAGTTGCCGTTTTTTACTGGCATAAAACCGAGAGCAATTTTGAAACAGAGAGCGTCGCGACTCCGGTTACCGAATCCGCGCCGCCGTAGTACATAAAAAGAGTGTCTTTGCGGATGACTGCGCCGCAAGGGAATACGACGTTGCCGACCTGGCCCCTGAGCTCGTAGTCCATTTCAGGGGACAGGAGAGCGTCGGTGGTCCGGGCAATGACTTCCGTAGGGTCTTTCAGGTCAAGGAGGGCCGCTCCGACGCGGTATATGTTCCTTTCCGATATGCCGTGATATATGAGCAGCCAGCCTTTTTTTGTTTTGATTGGTGGAGCGGATATACCGATTTTTCGTTCATCCCACATGCCGGGTCGCGGACGGAGAATTTCGATGCATTTATTTATTTTCTCGTTTTTGAAGTCGAGGCTGTTGAAGTAATCGGCGCAGATATTCGTGCCGACGCGGTGGAATACCAGATACTTCATGCCGCCGTTTATTCCGCTTGCGGTTTTTACTTTTTCAGGCAGGAGGCAGCTGTCCTTGTCATCGACTTGCGTCGGGCTTATCAAATACGGCTTGTCCCAGTTCCATTTTTGGGCGATGAAATCTTTCACTGAAATACCGGTGACGGCGATTGCCGGCATATCGATGCCGTCGTACGCGGTGTAGGTCATGTACAGCCGTTCGCCGATTTTAACGATGCGAGGGTCCTCGCAGCCGCTGTTGCCGCCCGGCACGCGCTTCATTTCAAAAGGTTCGCGCGGCACATATATCGGCTCGGGAAGGCGTTTTGTAATATGCAGGCCGTCGGTGCTTTCCGCGTATCCGACTGTTGAAGTATTGTCGTTGGACATGGCACGGTAGAGAATGCGAACTTTGCCCCCGATATCGATTGCCGCGGGATTAAAGACAGCTTTTGATTCCCACGAAAGTTCAGTCGGCTTCAAAATCGGATTTTCGCCGGAACGGACGACAAGTTCCGCGGCCGATGTAGGAATCATGCTGTCGAGAAGATCGTCGAGATTCACATGCGCCCGCGCACAGGTCGTATCAGCCGCTCCGTAATATATTTCAAGAGTTTGATTTTTGCCCGTACCTCTCAGAAAGCCGCCGGAAGGGAAGGCAACGCCGGGTACGAAACCGTATTCCTCGTATATTTCTTCGGGAGCGACGATTGGCCCCTTTGTTTTGCCGATGACCATTTCAGGATTTTCGAGGTCAAGAAGAAGAGCTTCAATTCCGAAGACTTTTTGCTGGCCGTCGAAATAATGCTGGATATGGGAATAAATGAAAAGCCAACCTTTTTTGGTTTTGATCGGCGGGGCGCCGATTTCGGTATGGTCGCTTGGAAAACGGCGCATGTCCAGGACGTTTGACGCGGAATGGCCGCCTGTGCTCCCGTTTGCTCCTGTTGAATTTAATTTCGCATACCATTGTGCCCAGGCGTTTTCGTCCCACAAGTCTTCCATGCGGTCGAAATAGGCGAATGCGATTTTTGCCGGCGGCATGTCCGTGTTTACCGTGAGGGCGACGAGGATTTTTCCGTTAATTCGCTCCGGAAAGAGAATCATAGCCTTGGCATTGAACGGCGTGACAAGATGCTTTTCCTGAATTGTCTTGAAATCCTCGGTTATTGCGACGGCGACTTTTATGCCGGCTGCGTTAAAGGGGAAATTCGAAAGCGCGGTGTAAAAAATATAATATTTTCCTTCGAAAAAAGTGACGCGCGGATCCTCGCAACCGAACTGTTCCCAGGGCAATTGGGGCTCTATCAGTTTCCGTCGGTTTTCAAAGTGGATGCCATCCTTGCTGTCCGCATAACCGACTACTGACAAATGCTCGGGTCCTTTCAAAGGCCCGGCTGATTCGGCCGGTCCCATGGCCCGGTAGACGCAGCGGGTATGGCTGTTTTCGCTATTATTCTTTCCTGTTTTTCCTCCGATTTTTCCCTGAATCGGGCACCAATTAAAGGCCGCTACCGACTCCCACAGGTTTTCTTTGGTCGGGACGAGCAGGGGATTGTGCCGGGATTTTTTTACAACAAACATGGCGTAATTTTTAAATGGGGTTGGCGATCGCGGAGCAAGCTTTCAACAAGTTCGTTTACGGGAACAGTGGCCACGCAGGTGACCATGTCGGCACCGCCATAGTATATATGAAGCATGCCGTCGATATCAACGGCTCCTCCGGGATAGACGATTCCCGATTTGCCACGTCCGCCCTCATAGCTGTTTTCATACTGTTCATCGGGTTCCAAAATTGGTTTGCGGCTGCGGGCGATTGCTTTCCATGGTTGTTTCAAATCCAAAAGCATCGCTCCGATTTTATATTTCGAAGAATCCTGCCTATCAACTGCCGAATAGATGGCGAGCCAGCCGTGCGGTGTCCGTATCGGAGCCGTACCCATGCTCATTTTCTGGCTGTCCCAGTAGGAGCGTCGCGGTCTAATGGAATAGAGATTTCGAAGCCATCGTTTTCCTTCGCCGAATTCCAGTTTCGGCACAAGGTCGACCATGATATTCGGCCAAACGCGGTGAAAGACGACATATTTCTCCGTGCCGTCTTCGTCGATAATTTTTTCCGGCAATATTACGACGCTCTTGCTGCCGACATTTGGCGGGGACATCAGTTGCGGCTTTGCCCACTTCCATTTTTTATTCAAAAAGTCCTTTTTGCCAATTGAAGTGAGCGCGCTCCTCATCGGCCAGCCGCCGTCATGGGCGACGAATGTCATGTAAACTCTTCCGTCAATGTTCGTTGCTTTCGGATCCTCACAGCCGCCCCAGCTTCCGCCGGAAGAAAAAAGAGACATGTCCTCGCCGTCGGCCAAATCGGGAATTTCGTGCTTGTGAAGGGAATAGACCGGCTTTACTCCGCGTTCGCTGATTCGTACGCCGTCGGTCGTGGCCGCATGTCCGATGCGCGACCAGCCGTCGTTTCCGACGGCGCGGTAGAGCAGATGAACCTTTCCGTCCAGACGTACAACCGCCGGGTTAAAAACTCCGTCATATTCCCAGCCCTTTTGGGACGGCTTCATGATCGGATTTTCCGGCGCACGCTTTGCCCGCGTCACGCGTCCGCTTTTATGGTCGGCAATATGCTCCAGAGGGAATTCAAACAGATGGATTTTCCCGGCCTTGTCGGAGAAATAAAAACGGACACCGTGCATAGTGTATTCCTTTTTCGACTTGCTTTTTGGGTCCATTTCCGGATGTATCGGGGTGACTCCGATGAACGAAATCTGTCCGTCGCTTTCGACCGATATTTCCATGAGCGGCAGTTCCGTTTGCCATATGAGCTGGGTCGGATTCTTACTCGAAAAGAGGGCGCAGCCGATTTTAACGAAATGCTCGTCGCCGATTTTCTTGTTATGCAAATGGTCGTCGATGAGGATGTCGGCTTTCATCCGCGATTCATAAAAAAGGGCGATGCCTCCGCCGGCAATGATGCCGTCCGGCACTGCGATTGCACCGACGATGTTGAAAGGCAGGCCTTCGAAAAAATTCCAGTGCGGCGCGCGGGCGGGAAAAACAATTTTCCACGAGCGCAAATTTTGCGAAATGGCGGTTTCAATTTGGCCGCCGTTTGAATAAATGACGTCGCCGGCGCCGTCTTCCAATTCAGGAATCAAAATTCCGGGCTTCTTCACTTCCTTGACGGTTCCTCCGACGACCCAGGTGATAAAATCCTCGGTCGAAGCGTACGCGAACTCGGGACCATGCGTACCCTGACGCACATATGCCAAAGTCATGTCGTCATCGTGGCAGAAAAATTTAAAGTCACGGCAGTGGGCAAGATTTTCGTCAACTTTTTTTCCACGCGGTCCGATGCGGACGAGATGCGCATGTTCGGGTTTGCCGGTGAAGACGCTTTCTCCGTGTCCGCGAACGATTGCGAGCCCGTGTTCGCGCGGCTCTTTTTTTCCACGAATAATCTTCATCAGAAGAAAGACTTCCTTTTTATGATAGCCGACCGCGAGAGGTATTTTTTGTGAATGAGCGTCAGGAGTTATGCCAATTTTTTTAGTTTTTTTTATAGGAGCCATTGTGAGAACGTACGCGTTATATTACAATTGTACAACATTATATATTTCTATGGAACACCACAAAATCGTCATTTTCGACCTCGACGGCACTCTTTCCGAAAGCAAAATCGCGATTGACCGGGAAATGGCTGATTTACTGTGCGAATTGCTCAAAAAAAAGAGGGTGGCAGTCATTTCCGGCGCTTCTTTTGAACAATTTGAGAAGCAATTTTTGTCGAATCTGCCGTGTCCGCCGGTGAATTTGTCGGTTTTACCGGCGAATGGCAGTGCTTTTTTGGAATATAAGGCTGGCGAATGGCAGACGGTCTACGAGAAAAAGCTGTCCGACATGCAAAAAGTTTTGATTCGCACGGCGATGGATTCCGTTTTAAAAAAATACGCGGATTTGATTCCGGAAAAAACATACGGTGAACGGCTCGCAGACATCGGTCTCGGTATGACATTTTCAGCGCTCGGTCAGGAGGCGCCTCTCGATGAAAAACAGAAATGGGATCCTGACCATGCGAAGCGCACAAAAATTGTCGCTGATCTTCAGCCGCTTCTGCCCGATATCGAAATGACCATCGGAGGAACCACATCGATCAATATCACGGTCAAAGGCGCGGACAAGAAAAATGCGATTCTGGCTCTCGCCGAACATTTTGCCGTTTCAAAAGGCAAGTTGGCGGCCGACATTTTATATATCGGTGATTCATTGTTTGTGGGAGGCAATGATTATGGCGCAATTGCTTCCGGTGTCGCCACCCAGAAAGTCTCCGGCCCTGCCGATACAAAAAAGATTATTCGCGATATACTTAAGGCATAAAAAAACGGATCAAATGAAACAGCCGGAAAATCAACCAAAATCATCACTTCAGACATATACCGAAAAACGTCCTTGGGGCAGTTTCGAGCGATTTACTCAGAACGAACCTTCGACTGTCAAAATAATTACCGTAAATGCGGGCGAAGAACTAAGCCTCCAATACCATTTCAAGCGCAGCGAATTTTGGAAAATCTTGTCCGGTAATCCGATGATTACCGTCGGCGACAAAATCATTCAGGCCCACGAAGGCGGCGAATTTTTCGAATTGGCGAAAGAAAAGCATCGCATACAGGCGGGTAAAAGCGAGGTCCGTATTCTCGAAATTGCCTTTGGTCAATTCGAAGAGGGAGATATTGTTAGACTGGAGGATAAGTACGGACGCAAGTAAAAAGCGTTTTTCGATTTCTAATCCCCGCAAATAACGCAGGCCACGGCGCCGTCCCACGAATGTCCGGTATAAATTGCCTGCATCAGGCCGGCCACGGACAATGCGCTGTTCGGAGAAATAAAAACACCCGTATGTTTTTTTGTGATATCAATTGCAGACATGATGCTTTCATTGTTTGAAATCCATGCCGCCCCGCCTGTTTTTTCTATGAGTTTCGCCACAGTTTCTTTGCGCAAGGCTGTCCGGTCGACGATGGCATCGGCGATAGATTTTTCAGGTTCTTCGCTGTCAAGTATTCCGGAAATGGCATCAACTATCGGGTGACAGGTTGGAGTTTGCACGATATGAATTTGAACGCTGTTTTTGTTTTTGCTCGCGCTAGTTTTTTTAAAAAAATACTCAGCAAGCGCCTGAGCGGTCGTTCCGGAAGAAGTGCCGATGAAAATTGCCTGCAGATTCGGAATTTCGCCAAGTTCGCGCGCTAGACTTTCGTATCCAACCAATGCAGTGTCATCGTCGGACTGGCGCAGGCTAACGACAGTGGCGGCTCCATTTTCGTTGGAACCTTTTGTTTTCATGAGCAGAGCCTGCTTCGGCCGGTCATGAATTGAAACGTGAACAGTGTCGCTTTTGAGCGCTTCAAGTTTCGCCAATTTTTTTGGAGCGATGTTTTGTCCGACCAAAATTTCGAGGATTATCGGCTCGGCATTTTTTGCTTCGGACGCATCATTCAATTGCCGCACATACAATCCCGCCGCCAGCGCCGCATTTCCTGAGGACGAAATTGCGAAACGTTTTGCACCCGTTTTGATGTGCGTATTAATCATATGCGGAATCGAACGGCCCTTGTGGGAACCGAGAGGATGGAGGTCTTCGCGCTTGAAATAGAGCTTTGGAGCCCCCAAAACCGCCCCTAATTCATTGTATTGTTCGTTTGGAGTTACCATTGCGTTGGCATATTTACCTTGTTGATATACTACCTTGTTCGGGGTAAAATATGAAGCGTAACGCTCCGCCTACCATTACTATTTTAAATATATAAAACCATGAATTGCGTCTGTCCCGAATGTAAAAATGATGTCAACCTCGGCCGCTATCCGAATCTTGCGGTCGGCAATGTCATCGAGTGTGACGTCTGCGGCATCACTCTTGTCGTGAAAGGAATCGAAAACAACGAAGTCTTCACCGAGATCGCCGACGAAGGGAAATAATAGTTTCTTCGATCATGCCGCGGAAACCGTGCGACCCGAGAAAGGCAATGACGTCTCCTGTTTTCGCTTCGGCTGTGATTTTTTCGACGAGCATGGAATCATCCTCGATGTACGCCACGTTTTTGTGAGTTTTTGAAATATAGTCGGCAAGCTCGTTTCCTTCGAGCGGTTTTTGGGGATCATCGGAAATTTTGAGCTTTGTCAGACGCGGAATTACAACAACATCCGCATCCCCGAATGCATTGTCATACTGGGCAACTGATTCTCGCTGGCGGCCGCCGGTATTTGGTTCGTATACCACAATAATTTTTGTGTCGTAGACTTCGCGAATGCTTTGCAAAACCGATTGGGCTTTTTCTGCAGTCGGAGCATGACAGTCAAGCACGGTAACCTCACCCTCAAAACGCTTTTCGAGGCGGCGTTTAATGCCTTTAAACGTCGCGATTGCCTCGATGATTTTTGCCGGCGCGATACCGATTTCTAAAGCCAGTGCAAAACAGCCGGCGATGTTTTCGACGTTGAAACGGCCCAGCATCGGCGATTCAATTGAAAAAGTCTCGTCCGTCGATTTTTTGTCTATTTTAAAGAAAATGCCTTTTTTCGTGGGAAAGACGTTGTGGTAAGAATAGTCGGGCTTTGCCGCGCTTCCGGCTTCATCTTTTCCGTATGTCACTACTTTGCATTTCGCTTCCGCGATTACTTTTTTAATTCCAGCATCGTCGGTGCAGGAAACAATGAGGCCGTTTGGCGGTATTCGCGCAATTAAATTCTTGAATTCGTCAAAGTACGCTTTTTCAGTCGGATACAAATCGGCATGATCCCATGAAACCGAAGTTAGCAACAGATGAGTCGGGGAATAGTAGGCGAATTTCGGTTTTTTGTCCCAAATGGCCGTTTGGTATTCGTCTCCTTCGACAACGCTCCAATCGGAATCGGATATTTCACCCGTATCGTGCGAGAGCGAAACACCGCCGGTAAAATATGACGGTTTCATTCCGCTCTGAAGCAATATATATGAAAGAATTGCGGACGTGGTCGTTTTACCCCAGGTTCCGACAGTGACAATCGAATTCTTTCGTATGAAAAATTTTCCGATTGCTTCGGCGAACGCAAGAACGGGAATATTTTTTTCGCGCGCATATGCCAGTTCGGGATTTGAGGTGCTCGTGCCGCTTCCGCCGGCAACGACAAAATCAGGAATGCCGCCCATTTCGCGCGAGATCATTTTTTCGTGATGCCAGCCGGCGTAAAAAGGAATGCCCGCGTTTTCGAGAGCCGTTGAAACCGGGGGATAGAAGCCCTTGTCGCTGCCGGAAACAGTCCAGCCTTTTTTGTGAAAAGCAATCGCAAGAGCCGACGTCGCGACGCCGCAGATGCCGATGATGTGGATGTGTTTTTTACTTTGATTCATTGAGCAATTTTTTTACTTCCTCCGTTTCGGTCTGCCATTTTTTTCCGTTAAACCATTCGATGCTGCGGAATTGCAGTTTGTAGACGTCAGTCGGACGTTGAAGCGAGCCGAGATATATGTATTTAAGACCCGATTCCTTGGCATGTACGATGGCCTGAATCATCATGCCCATTCCCATGTCTTTTGTCGAGCGGGCGAGGTCGTAGAACGGATATGAATAATGAAAGATTGCGTCATCAGTGTATGAAATGCAGTAGCCTTGTCCGCAATAAATGAGGAGAGTGTTGAAGTTGCTAGCGTCGAGGTCGGTGACGAGTTCGCGGATTTTATTCGCGGTCATGATGTTCGCGCCAAATTTTTTCTCGTAGAAATCCTTGGCCATTTTGCCGACGATCCATGTATAGTTGTCGTAAGGGAGTTTTGTGCTCATCAGATCGATGCACTGTAATTTTTTGAGGATGCGCCGGTTTTCGCTCGTCAATTCGAATTTCGAAAGATCGATGCGCAGGCTGCGCGTCTGATGCATCACTCCGCGTCCGATGCGCGTGAAAACCCAGCCGTCCTCGTACATTTTCTGCACGCTTGTCGGCGTGAAATCCGTAATCGTTTTCTCGTTCCAATGGAGATAGGTTTTTGCGGTCGTGGCTAATTTTGCGGGCGTCGTGATCATCCCTCTAATGTAGCGCAATTTTCAGTATTCGTCCAAATGTATCCAAAAAGAAAACCGCCTTTCGGCGATGTTCCTTTTCCATGTCTTTTGGGTTTTCTACATACGTACCGATAAAAGTATGTATGTGCAAGACGGGACTCGATATGGGCACAGTCTATCAGTCTATATTTTCTTGTCAAATGGAATTTTGCACAGGACAATATATTTTAAATTTTTTCAAAGCCGGCGGAGGGAATCGAACCCTCCGGACATGGAATATCGAGTCCCGTCCGACACCAAGCCGCCGGCATGTCCTCGGCAAAAATTGCAGGGACGCAGGAGACTATAGCAAAACGCCTATGAAGTTTTAATGAAAAAAGAATAAAATTTTGATAAAGAAATCGAAGGAAATCAATATCTCGCAGAAGTCAAGCTTTGAGGTCTAGGCATTCAGAAACTCGCCCGACTGGTGATTCCATAATTTTGCGTATAACCCTTTTTTCTTTATCAATTCGGCATGAGTTCCATCTTCCACAATTTGACCTTTGTCTATAACGACGATTCTATCGAGGTGTTTTATGGTTGAGAGGCGATGGGCAATGACAAGAGCGGTTTTATTTTTTATAAGTTCAAGCAGACCTTCCTGAATGTATTTTTCTGATTCGGAATCGAGGGCGCTCGTGGCTTCATCAAGAACCAGAATTGGTGCCGGCTTCAAAA
Source organism: Candidatus Tayloriibacteriota bacterium (assembly GCA_003151615.1). Lineage (GTDB taxonomy): Bacteria > Patescibacteriota > Minisyncoccia > Phycocordibacterales > PALSA-1337 > PALSA-1337. Next base: position 336,462 of record PLXZ01000001.1, read on the forward strand.
GAGCGCGGGCAATTGCCACGCGTTGGCGCTGTCCGCCGGATAGTTTAATCCCGCGTTCCCCGACCAATGTTTGGTATCCGTTCGGCAAAGTTGAAATAAATTCGTGAGCATGGGCGATTTTCGACACGCGGATGATGTCTTCTTCCGATGCGTCGGGGTTGCCGTAGGCGATATTTTCCAATAATGACCGGTGAAATAGCAGCGGTTCCTGCGGAACGTACGACACCGCTTTTCGCAAGGAATTCTGGGTCACTTCACTGATGTTTTGGCCGTCGATGCAGATTTTCCCCGATTGCAGGTCGATAAACCGGAGAATCAGTTTTGTTATGGTTGTCTTGCCTCCACCGCTCGGCCCAACCAGCCCCACTTTTTGATGCGCTTTGATGTCCAAGTTAAAATGATTGAGAAACGAAGGCGTTTTCTCGTCACTGCCGCCATAGGAAAAGTCAATATCTTCAAAAGAGATAGTCGGATTTTTAACGACGAGCGTCGCGGCTTTCGCGCTGTCGGCGACCGCAGGCGGATCAATGAACATCTGCGTGAACTCGGCCGCTTCGCCGATCGATGACTCTATGTTTCGGTACACCCTGTTTGTATCCCAGAAAACCCTCGTAACCGCGGCGTAATAGGAGAATACGACAAAAATAGTTCCGACTTGAAGACCCAGTTTCTGGGAAAAGAAAATGGCGATAATGAGTCCGATGACGTTTGTTCCGACGTATATCGGCGATATGGCCGTATCGAAACGGAGATTTTGAAAATTTGCCGCACGCACGTATTTTTTCTTGTGATCGTCTACGAGTTCGGAAAACGTATTGAGCTCCAATCCTTCATGAGCGAAGGATTTTACGGCCATGATGTTTGTCAATGAATCGGAAAGCCGCCCCGAGACCTTACTGCCGGCAATATGTCTCTCTGCGACAAGTTTTGACCGCATCCGTACGATGGGGAACCCTACGCCAAGAGCCACAAAAAGACACAAAATAAGAATGATTGAAATCCAGGGCGAATAGAACCACAGAATTACCACTGCGAAGATGGCAGGAATAATATTGTTTATGACATTGAAACACAGCGTATCGGAAAAAGTTTCGAAGCCGCGCATAAAAGCCGTGGCTGTTTTTGTGAGTGATCCGACAAAATGATTTGTGTAAAAATCGTAATCGCGTTCCGACAACCGTTCGAAGCTCAGCTTGCCGAGAACATTCATGGCGTCTGCGTCAAGTTTGATGAGATAATGCATGCCGATTCGCCATGTGATTTCGCCAAGCAACCAGAGAATTGCGAATAATAGTATATATGGCCATGCCGCATGAAGCGATATTCCGTTTTTAACAAACGTATTTATGAGCCGGGCGATGATAAGCGGCGGCACAAGGAAAACGAGTATGCTTCCAATTGCAGGCGCAAGAAAAGCCGCCAGTGAATTCCATGGGTGTTTCTTATACTGTTGCCAATAGTCGAGCAAAACCTGCTTGACCGCGGCGGCTGTAATCTTCTCTTTATTCATTGTATTCGGGAAATACTATTCTAATGCAGAGCCACCCAAACTCCAAATATCACGAATGCCAGATGGATGATCCAAAAACGCATGATTGTTTTTTCTTCGCTCCAACCGGAGAGCTCGAAGTGGTGATGGAGCGGCGCCATGCGGAAAATGCGGCGGCCCAAAAAATAACGGCTGCCGACCTGGAGCAAAACGGAAATCGCTTCGACGTAAAAAACAAAGCCGAGGAAAAAGAGCGAACCGATCGCGCCGACGGCCACGGCGTTGACCGCGACCAATGCCCCGAGCCCCAGCGATCCGACGTCACCCATGAAAAAACGGGCTGGCTTTATATTAAAATACGTATATGCAACAAGCGCCCCGAGCGTCACTCCGTTCAAAATGGCAATTTCCTCAAAACCTTTGATCCACGAAATGAGGGCGAGCGCGCCGAAAGTTATGATGAGCATACCGCCCGCCAAACCGTCCATGCCGTCGGCGATGTTCACCGCGTTCGCCGTGAACATAACGGTGAAAATGACGATCGGTATGATGAGCCAGCCTAAATAGAACGTGCCGAGAAAGGGAATCGTTGCGTAATGCCATTGGATGCCGAGTTTCCAGTAAATCCACCAAGCCGCCACGGCACCGGCCGCGAATTGCAGGACCAATTTTTCATGCACGTGCACGCCTTTGCCCGGATGCGAGCCTATCCAGAGCGACGCGCGTTTGAAAACAGACCATGGCAATGTAATCGTGTACCAAAAGCGCTTTTTCCAATCCTTGTGCACGCGGATGAGGGTCATCACATGATTGAGTTTTCGCGAACGGCGTTCTTTGCCGAAAATATTGAGAAGGTCGTCGATGCCTCCGAGGGCTGCTGAAAAAAGCATGATGCCGATGGGCACCCAGGTGTATTGGCGGTCCCAGTTGAAGCCGATGGTCAAAACGGCGACAGTGACGATCACGAGAAGCCCGCCCATGATCGGCGTTCCGATTTTGGCACTGCTGTTTCCGTGCGCCCGGCTGGAGATGCGGGCCATTTCAATCTTCTGGCCTTTTATGATGCGGTGTTTATAGAGAAGATGAGTGAGAATCGGCGACCAGAGAAAGGCCAGGACGCAAGCCATGACTGCCCAGCCCAGAACGTACGAAAGATTCGAAATATTTTCGGCAATCATTTCTACACGATACCACAGAGGCGGCGCGGCACAAAATTAAATGTCTGCGGTCATAAAGACAAAAATGCTAGAACCAGCGAAGGCGTCGGATTTCTGTCAGGGATTTTTGCGCCCGCACGAGAGTGTAATTTTCCGGTCCGCTTTTATCGGCTTCGGTCCATTTCTGATCGACGAGGGATTTATTGATGTCGAGAATTTGAATCGTTCCTCCGCGCACGCCGTGTCCGTATTCTCCGTCCGAAGGCCACGATATCGAATGACTGTAATGAATTGAAGTCGGTACGAAGTTTTGATATTCGACACGGTCCACGACGATAATGTGGTCGCGAACCCGGTCTTCCTTGTTCATGGTGTTGAGCATGGTGATGATATCGCCCGGCGCTATTTCGCCAAGAAGGATGCTACGGCTGTTTGTATCATGGGCCATTGTGGCAACGTCCGCATTCTCAGCCGGCCGCATTTTCGAGCGGATTTTTCCGATGATTCCGGTGCAATATGGAAAATGAAGCCGCCGGTCGAGGCCGTTTTTTCCTCGAGATTTGCTTTCAGCATCGAGAACGTAATATGCAAAGCCGGAGCAGTCAATGCCGATATTTCTTTCAACCAAAAAATGTTTCAATGCCTCTGATGTAATTGCGCCGGGAATAAAAGTTCCGCCTTTTATCGCACCTGCGGGCATTTCTGACGGAATTGTGCCGCGCAGTTCTCCGCTCTTGGCAAGCTCTATCTCGACTTCCTCATAAATGTCGCCCGGAGAGCCTTTGCCAATAGTTGCGCGCAGACCCGCACGAACGACCTTGTGATTGTTGTTGAAGTATGGAATGCTGCACGTTCCCGAATTTCCAATGTGAAAATGCTCATATTGGTCAATAATTGCGAGCGCCTGGTCTGAGAGGAGTTTTGTATTCATGAATATTAAATAGTATCATATTCCGCCGCGACCCCGGTCACGATTTCCAAGATTTCCTTTCCGCGCGCATTAAATTTAATAACTGATTCTAAAATTCCGCGATCGGATTGTATGCGGATGAGATCGTCGCCCGGTTTTGTGTTTGCATATTCGATGACCGTGTATTTTTTCGCGCGAAGCGATGCAGAAATTTCATTGATTTCTTCGCCGGTTTTTTTAATTTCTTTCAATGCCGGGATGCGCATGATGATTTGCGCTCCGTCATTTATTTCGATCAGACCTTCGGCAAATTTTTTTGCGGTGTTTTTTTGATTCTGCAGCGTCGCAAGGTGGGCTTCAAAAATAGTCATGCTGTTTTTGAAATGATCCGGCGCGAACGCGCGAATTTTTTCCTGCAGCTGCGATTCGTAGGTAGTCGAAGCGGGCTGGCGCGCGTTCACTTCAATCAAATGAAGATTGTCTCGCTCGACGTCATATATGCAGTCGATGCCGAAAAGTCCGACCCAGCCGCTCTCGCGCATGCGTTCGCCGACCGCGCGGGCGATTTCATGAAACTGCGCAATTTTTTCCTCGCTCAAAATGCCGTGCGGCAGGCTCCAGTCATTACCGACGGTTGTCCAGGGATTGTCAGTGAAAGGAAGCATGCCCGTAATCTGACTGCTGATATTGCCAACTAGAATGTCATCTTTTACGCAGATATTCGCCGTAAAAATGGGGCCGTTTATGTAGCTTGTCACCCGGGCATCGCGTTTCGGGAATTTTTCGCGGAGAGCCGTAAGGGTTTTTTCGCCGGTTTTGTTGTCCGCAATGAAAATAGTGCCTTCGCCTGTGTGGCCGTGTCCCCATTGAATCATAAATGGCGCGGAAACGCCGCCGATTTTTTCACCCTTCAATTGTATGTCCGAAACTTTTTTGACCGCATGCGGCGGAAGATATTGTTCCGCATTCGTTTTACCCGCGCCGGTTTTACCCGCGCCGAGCCATTTGACCTGCGTGATTTTATTTTCAATTTCTTCGGCGAGGGCTGCCTGAGGATTGAGCAGATTCCATTTTTTTTCCGCGCACAGTTCCTCAATCCGCGTTGTGTTTTTAAAAACGAGGATGTCTCCGCCGATTTTTTGAATAATTTTTTCGCCAGCTTTCAACAAATCAAAAGTATCCAAAATGTCGCCCGAATCTGTTTTTGCATCAATCAAAAAAACATTGTCGGGATATTTTCCGCGAATTGATTCGGAGTAGGGGGTGCGGTTTGCGACAATAAAGTATCTGCCGGCCGGTTCGCAGCCAAGAGCCCGTTCAATGTCGCGGGTGACATATATAAGAGGTGTTTTTTTTGTTTCCGCCTTTTTCATTGCCATATAAAAATAGTGTAGTACACTTTGGATTATATGGCTACTTTCTACGTTATCGGCACGCCGATTGGAAACCTGGAGGACATAACCCTTCGGGCTCTTCGCATTTTGGGCGAAGTCGACCTCATTTTATGCGAGGATACGCGGGTGACGCGAAAACTTTTGGATCGGCACAATATAAAGACCAAATGCGAAAGCTACCATGCCCACACGACCGATTCGAAAATGGAAAAAATTCTGGATATGATTGGCGGTGTCGGCGAGGATGGTGCAAAGGACGGCGCGCACGTCCCGAAAAATATTGCCCTGGTTTCGGACGCGGGAACGCCGGGTATTTCCGATCCCGGTTCTCATTTGGTTGGCCTTATCCGCGCCCGGTTTGCGGATGAAATCGCCCGCGGAGAAATAAAAATAGAATCGGTGCCGGGGCCGTCGGCTGTTACCGCCGCTTTGTCGATTGCCGGAATTGAATGCAGTCAATTCACATTTTTGGGTTTTTTACCGCATAAAAAGGGAAGGGAAACATTGTTCAAGGAAATTACCGCAATGACTTCAGGCGCTGAAAAATCGGCAACGGCCCGGCCTGCACTTTTTTACGAATCTCCGCACCGAATCATGAAGACTTTGGAATCTCTCGCGGGACATCTTCAGCCGGAGCAAAAAATCGTCATTGTCCGCGAGCTTACTAAAATATACGAGGAAGTCGTGCGAGGAACGCCGGCAGAAGTCTCCGTGTTTTTTGAGAAAAACGCCGAAAAGATTCGCGGGGAGTTTGTGGTCATTATCGAGGTTGTCGCTTAATTCTGACATAAAAATGCCGACCCTTGTTTCAGGCCGGCATTATGTCTGCGGAGGATCGTTGATTCCCAGAATTTCGCGGTTGAATCGTTTGACATCGCATTGAAGCGATGAGAAAACAAGACGCTCCCGTATGTTATCGGTAACCAACATGTGAGTCCGATACACCGCGGCCAAATCCGGCGCGCCATTTTTGACGATCTCCTTTTTAAGGGAAGCGATGCCGAACTGCATGTTTGTCGGTTTGAGATCGCCGCCTATTTGTTCGTAACGTTCGGACCGATTCCAATACATCTTGATTATTCTCACGCGCATGATTTTATCGAAAACGACGATTATAGGCAGGGCACGGCCGTACCGATCGCACTCACTGGAAAGCGCGGGAATTATTTTATGCGTAATTCCGGCGTAGATCTCGCCGTATGCGTCAGTGAACTGTATAACTGTTGGCTTGTCAGAATATAATAGATAGTCCGCAAGCCCGTCCAACAAGGACAGAATTTTTTTGCTTGCATTCATATGATTTTGCGAATCACGCCGCGTAAGTCCTTTCGGCGCGGCGATTTACTATTGTTTCTACTGCCGCCGAGAATAGCATATTTTTGCTTTTTCGGGAAATAGGATATAATGCACTTCATGTCAAAAAGACAACTATCGGCGCTTCTCGGATTCTGGGTCATTATTTTTCTGTTTCTCGGCTTTCCCATTGCTTGGGACAAATGGATTGCAATCGTGACCGGAGTTCTTGTCATACTTGTCGCTTACCGGAAAACACCGCAGCTGAAAACTTCTTCAAACAGCGCGTTTGTGCAGAGCAATAGTCAGGCCAATGCGCAGTCCGCTTCCCCAATCCTTTCCGCAGAAAAAGAAACGACACAGGCGCAATAGCAGCCGTCCCACGAAATAATATGGTATAATGGTGCGAAAGTTCACTATTATGAATCCCGATCGAATAACATATTTTGCCGAAACTGATGCCCGCAGCAAAAGGGTTCCTTTTGGCATAAAGGCCAAGGACCGCACGCGCCACGTTTATGTCATCGGAAAAACAGGAATGGGCAAATCGACCCTGCTCGAAAACATGGCCGTTCAGGACATTAAAAACGGCGAAGGTATGGCATTCCTCGACCCGCACGGAAAGTCCGCGGAACTTCTTCTCGAGTATATTCCGCCGGAGCGCATGAAGGACGTTCTCTATTTCGCGCCGTTCGATACGGATTTTCCGATTTCGTTTAATGTTCTCGAATCGGTCGATCCGGACAAGCGGCATCTCGTTGTGTCGGGTCTTATGTCCACGTTCAAAAAAATCTGGCAGGATGCATGGTCCGCCCGTATGGAATATATTTTGACGAACACTTTGCTGGCGCTCTTGGAATATCCGGGAGCGACGCTTTTGGGCGTGAACAGAATGCTTGCCGAAAAAGATTTCCGCAAGGACGTCGTCGACCACGTCACCGATATTTCCGTGAAAAATTTCTGGGTCAAGGAATTCGCGAACTATACCGAACGCATGGCGGCCGAAGCCGTGCCCGCGATTCAGAACAAGATCGGACAATTTACGGCAAACGCCCTCATCCGAAACATGATCGGCCAGGCAAAGTCATCCTTCAACATCCGCGACATGATGGACAACCGAAAAATTCTCATCATCAACCTTTCAAAAGGGAAGATTGGAGAATCAAATGCCAATTTGCTCGGCGGCATGCTCATCACGAAAATTTATCTCGCCGCGATGTCGCGCGCCGATTTGTCCAACCGCGTCATGGCGACGATGCCGAACTTTTATCTCTATGTGGACGAGTTTCAGTCCTTTGCCAACGAATCTTTTGCGGACATTTTGTCCGAAGCCCGCAAGTATCACTTGAACCTGACCATTGCCCACCAATATATAGAGCAGATGGAAGAAGAAGTGCGCGCGGCTGTTTTCGGTAACGTCGGAACCATGATTATTTTTCGCGTCGGCGCGTACGATGCCGAAGTTTTGGAAAAGGAATTCGCTCCGACTTTTACCGCGGAAGATATTGTGAATTTGGGCCAGTATCAAATTTATCTGAAGCTCATGATTGACGGCATCAGCTCGCAGCCTTTTTCCGCGACGAATCTTCCGCCAATCAAGCCTCCCGAAGTCGATCATGTTGCCGATGTCATCGCTTCATCCCGTGAGCAGTTTGCCCACAAGCGCGCGGACGTCGAGAGTGATATCACCGACTGGCACAAGCCAATCATGAAAACCCCGCCGCAACCGTATCAGGCGCCAATGCAAAAACCACCGCAAGCTCCTGTTTCCGTCGCGCCGATTGCTCCCGTCACTCCAAAGCCAATTTCTCCTCCGCCGTTGAAACCAGCGCAATCATTCCAACCTCGTCCGGCACCTGTATATCAGCCCGCACCCGTAAGTGTACCGACACAGCCACCGGCACATAAACCTGCGCAAGCATACGTGCCGGCACCTGCGCAAAAACCGCCCCTCAAACAGCCTTTCAAGGAAGCTTTTCAAAAAGTGACCGTGCCTCCGACTCCACAGCCGGTCCAGTCTCAAAATCCGCTTCCGACGCAAATGCAACCGCAGGCTCCGACATCGCAACCAACTTCTCAACCCGCTCCTCAGCCAGCGTCTCAGCCGGTCTCACTGAACACCCTCGCAAAACCTCCCGTGAAAAACGACCAAAAAACGCCGACGGCGAAAAACGTCAACGATTTGAAAAATGCGCTCGCGTCAGTTTTAGGTTCAGTCAAACCTTCGGAGAAACAAGCCGAAAAACCTCTCGAAAAACCTCCGGAAAAGCCAAAAACAACTCCAACGATGGCCGCTCCCGCGAAAGAAGTGCCGAAGGACGTTCTCGAGAAAATTCTGAACGTAAATTAGGCTTTTTTGGCGGTTTTTCCGCGCACTGGCGGATACTGGGGAATTAGGGTATAATCGACCGTATTAGAATTAAAATAATAAATAAAACATATGCCAACAAAAGCAAATTCAGCATTCATGAAGCCGTTGAACATCAGTCCTGACCTCGCCGCAGTCGTCGGAAAAGGTCCTATGCCGCGCTCCGAAGTCGTAAAGGCTCTCTGGGTTTATATCAAGAAAAACAATCTCCAGGATCCGCAGAAGAAGCGCAATATCATTGCGGACGCAAATTTGAAGAAAGTATTCGGCGGCAAGGCTGTCGTCGACATGTTCGAAATGACGAAGCTTGTTTCGAAGCATCTCAGCGCTTAATCATTCGGCAAGCGCTTAAAAATACGCTTTAAGGAGACGAAGATATCCTTTGATCATACCCCGGGCAAAACCCGGGTATGATTTTTTCCAGCGGCTGATGACGGACAATTCATCAAGGGCGACCTGTTTGCTCCGGCTTTTAGTCACGGAGTTTTCGTGGATTCGATAGCCGGTTGCATATATCGGAAGTGTTTCAACTTCGTAGCGTGTACCAATATTGAGCCATAAATCGTGGTCCTCCATTGTCGCCAGGTTTTCATCATATCCTCCGGCGACGAGTGCCGCCTTTTTCAAAAAAAGAACGCTTGACTGGGCGATGTGATTTTTATACAGAAAAGACCGCCGGATTTCCGCGTCGTGTATGGCAAATGAAGCATTCTGTTTTTTCGTTTCGTTCGGTGTTTTGTAGATAAAGGTGATCCATGTTCCAATGATGCCGAGCTTTGGATTTTCCCCGAAAGCGGTGATCTGCTTTTCGAGTTTTTCCGGATCAAGCCAGAGATCGTCGCTGTCGAGCATTGCGACATATTCGCCGCGGGCTTCGCGCAGGCCGCGGTTTCGGGTTTTTGAAATGCCGAGATTCGCGCTGTTTTTCAAGTAGTGGATGCGGCGGTCTTTGGCTATATATTTCTTGACCAAAGTTTCCGTCAAATCGGTGGAAGCGTCATCCACAATAATAAGCTCCCAATTTGCATAGGTTTGCATGCAAACACTCTCAATCGCCTCGCCAATAAAATCGGCGCGATTATAGGTCGGAATGATGATTGTGATTAAAGGCGTGTCCATGTTGTCGGCACCGTATCGGTGTGCCATTTTTTATCGCGAGTCGACCATTCTTTCGGGGCAATGACTATCTTATCAGGGTTTTTGTTGAGCCACGCGCCCCACCAGCTGAACGACGAGTTGGCAACGATATTGTGGTCGCACATGCTCATGAGAGTCATTTCCTCGTGGTCGGGAAGATTATTTTTTGCATCATCCCCCAAAACATACGTCGTCGGGTAGGGAATGGCGATATTTTTCTTCGTCCATTCGATGTCGTCGGAAAAAACGAAGATACGAAAGTTTTTCATGTTTCGCGCCGCCAATTTTTCCGCGACATGTACCAGTGCGCGCGAATAATATTCAGGCGTCGCTATTCCGTAGTAGGGGTTTGTCGCGGCATTGCGCGCAACATCGCCCCGGCGGATGTGGATTGAAACCGAAGGACCGTTTCCGGACTGCTGTCCGATTGCGCCGGCAATTGTCTGCGCCGCCGGGCTGAGGGGTTTTTTCAGCGTGAAATCCTGCCGGATAGTTTCGGCGCAGTCCGCAAAATATTTTTCGCTCTGCCAAAAGCCATCGAGATATATGGTGCGGCCGGCTGTCTTCGCGCGGAGAATCCGTGAATTGAAGCCGACGTTGAATTGTCGGAGAATTTTCCTGCGGAAAATCGCGAAATAATTTGAAAATGCGCCATAGGGAAGGCGTGCCGCGGTAGCTTCTTTCTCGCCGGCGATATCCTCTTTAATATTAAAATGAGAAAGACTGTATTCGCGCACAGCGTCAATGCCGTTTGACCGGCCGGGACCGTATTCCGAAATGTCGAGCTTTAACAGGTCATTATTGCGCAAGGCCAACGCCCGCCCGCAGGCATACTGGAACATCTGATTGCCAAGCCCCCCGTTCAATTTGGTGATAATCATCGCCTCTTTATAGTACATTATTTGGGTCTGCAGCGGTATTCAGGGCTTGTTTGAGACGTGAGACGTCAACTGCTCCGGCAAGCGTTTTGTCCGATTCCGCCATGGAAATCAGCACGCGTAGCATCGTTTTTTCATCGGTATGATAGCCGTCGATTGCTTCAGTATCGGGAGCGCCGAGCGATGCCATGTCAAAGAAATTAAAAAGAGTGAAACCGTATTTTTTGAATGTCGGATCCGTTTTCGCATACGTCTGGAAAATATAATCATATGAAGGAAACTGTTGATAGGCCAGCGCGACGGCATGCGGCGTCGGCGGAATGTAGCCGATGACGTAAATGTTGTGGGCTTTGCAGTAGGCGAGGAGGGAATCGAGTTCGTTTACGGCTTCGGTCGAAAAAGATTCGGTGCTCGAGGCTTCCTGCTTGTGTTCCAGAAAATTAATCGCATCGTTGATCCTGTCGATTCTGCCCTGGTCGCCGACATACTGTTTCCCGTAATGATAACTGCCGTCATTGCGCGTGCCGCTGTCGTTGATGAGGGCGTTCAGACCTATTGTCCGTTCGGGTGTGTCCGTCGCATTATTTTCTGCGCCGCCGGAAGCTCTAAACATTTCGCCAAGAGTAAATTTTTGCAGGGCGTAATCCTCGTATACGCTCGACCAGCTGTCAGTTATCAGATTAGTGTCTTCGGAAAGGGTTGAAATAGGCTGAAGTTTCTGAAGCTCAACGGAAGTGTTTATGCTCAAGGTCGGGTCAAAATTGAGCGGTTCGACCGTTATAATGACTATGTTTGGGTACACTCCTGACTTTTCCAGAAAGACTCTGTAGTCCTCGATTGCCGCGGTTGTTCCCCCGGCATTGTAGAATGTCGTGCTTGCGTCAAAAAATTCGCGGCGCATGGTCAGTATTTTCGAGTTGCCCAGAGCCAGAATTTCAGGATTCAGTTTTTGGATCATTTGCTGCTTGAAATACGTGGTCTGGTCGCTGTATGCGGAACCGTACAGGACTGCAGTTGAAGTGGAAAGTTGTGCGGCAATGATTGTACTGAGAGGCGTGAGTTCTCCGGATTTTATCTGAACCGCGACAGGGAAAGCGAACAGCGCGAAAACCGGCAGGAGTAGGATCAGAATTTTTTTGAAAAAAGTTCGCATGATGTTGAATTGAAGGCTAGAATTGGAAATAAATGAACTGCTGTGCTCCGAACCGGGCGAATATCACCAGCGCAAAAATGATTGCGTAATAATAGAGCCAACGGACGGATGTTTTTTGCAGGGCGATTTTCTGCCAGATTGTCTGTTGTCTCTCGATCAGTTCCGCGATGATAATTATTGCAATGCCGCAGGCGGATATTACGAAGTCGCCTTTGTTCGCGAGACCGGAAAGCGAAAAGAGATTTTTCCAGGTGTAATAATTGTAGGCGTGCGCGATAAAACTGCCGAGTCCGACCTGCCAGTGCGACAAAATGTACCAGGCATCGCTGATTTTATTCACCCGGAAGAAAACCCAGCCGATGCATACCAAGACGAACGTCACTGCGATGCGCCAATAGTTCAGGATTTTCGGATATCGGTCGAGGCCGATTTTTGCCGTCAGGGTGCTCCGATATTTTTTGGTCATCTCCGAGAACGTTATATAGAAGCCGAACAGCAGACCCATGATGACGTAATTCCAGCCCGCTCCGTGCCAGAGACCGATCAGAAAAAAAGTAAATATGATTGCGCCGTACAATTTCGTCCGCGTCAGATTTTTCGTACTGCGGGCGATGGGAAAATAAACGTAATCGCGCAGCCATGAGGAAAGCGAAATGTGCCATCTTCGCCAGAATTCGGCGATTGATTTTGAAAAATACGGCCGCTGGAAGTTTTCAATCAAATTTATTCCCATGACCTGCGCCGAACCGAGCGCGATGTCGGTGTATCCGGAGAAGTCGCAATATAATTGAAAAGCAAAAAATAGTGTGCCCATTATCAGCGTCGGTCCGTTGAATCCCTGCGGATTGGCGTAAATGATGTTGACGAAAATTGCCAGGTGATCCGCTACAACCATTTTTTTGAAGAATCCCAGGCCATTCTCTTCAGGCCCTTCGTCACGCGGTCCGCGTCAAAATGATGCTCGGCATGGAATTGTGGCAGTAAATGCTGTGGACGCTCGATCGGACCGGCAACGAGCTGGGGATAAAACATGACGTAGAGGGCGTATATGCCGAAATGGCGCTCGGCCTTCTGAGCGCCGCGGTAGACTTCGATGGTATAGCTGAGCGCCTGAAACGTATGGAATGAAAGGCCGATGGGAAGCAATATTGACAGAAGTGGAAGGGAATAATTCCAGTCCAAAAAATGGGCGACATAATTTATGTTGCCGATGAAGAAATCATAATATTTGAAAAAAGCCAGGACGCCGATGTTTGCAACGATACTGATCACGAGGAGAAGTTTTTTTCTTGACCCCATCGCATTTTCCATGAGAATGCCGGCGCAATAGTTCACGACGATGGTTCCGCCGAGCACCAGAATATATATCGGTATGAAGGCCATATAGAAGTAGCAGCTGGCGAGCAGGAGTAGAAGCCACCGGAAACGATAGGGTATCAGAAAATATGCCGTCGTTACGATGGTGAAGAAAAAAATGAATTGTATCGAGTTGAAAATCATAGACAAAAACTATTTCAGCAACTGCACCGTCGCTTCGCCGGTAATCAGGACGTTTCCTGATTCATCATGGACGGATGTCTCGATTCTGACCGTTTTGTACGCGTCTATTTTTTGGACAATCATTCCTTTCACCGTCACCTTTGTTCCGTAGAATATCGGCTTTTTGAAATTGAGATTTTGCGAGAGATACAGGCAATAGAGGCCCGGAAGGTGCATGCCGAGAAGTCTCGATATCAATGCTCCGCAAAGCATTCCATGGGCAATGGGTTTCTTGAAGGCCGTCTCCGCCGCGTACCCCGGATCCATATGCAGGGGATTGACGTCTCCCGAAACTCGGCTAAATTCCTTCACCATTTCTTTGGTAATCGTTTCTTCAAAATGCGCTTCCTGGCCGATGGTCAAATCGTCGTAAATAAATTTTTCCGGTTTATTGTTCATATCTTTAATTATACCCGATTAAATTAAAACTGAAGGAAATTGCCCGTCGTGCTCGCTATCATATTCTGCAGGGCAGTTTTGTCGAAATAATTTTTAAGGACAGGATCATGATTGGCGAGATAGAGGCTCATTTTTGCATAGAGAAGATCGGTGCCATGGACGGTATCTGAAAATTCCGCGTCGGTTCCTCCATATTGGGCAATGTCCGACATGTCATAGAAAGCGAAGCCGTCCTGCTTGAAATCAGCCGAGATTTGGTTGGTAAGGTCGGTTTCCCTTGTTTTGTAGGCCGAAGTTGAGGCAAATGTAGCCTGATTGATTTCAACCGGATATGGGGGAATATAACCGACGACGGTAATGTTTTTACTTTTCGCCGTTTCGAGTATTTGTTTCAGTATAATGAGGTTTGCAGCTATATTTGGTTCGTCAGTCGATGGCAAGCTCGCGGGCGTATCGCGCAGAATATTTTGGGCGACGACTTTTATTTCAGCCTCGTTCGTCGCAACAAGATTTGGATCCTGACTCTCCTTATTGTACCGGTAACTGCCGTCGGATCGGAAACCGTTTCCGTTGGCTATAGCCTGCATGCCCAATTTGTCGGTATTTGCTTCATTCGAGACAAGTTTAATGAAACTGTATTTATGCCGTATAAAATAATCAAGATACATGCCGCGTGCGACATTAAACGGAGCATAGAAATGAAAGCCAAAAATTGATATGTAGTTTTCTGTTGTTTGATCAGCCTGTTCCGAATCAAGTGTGAACAATTCGCGGTCAAGATCAAGTATCAATACGCGTTTCGTCGAGCTATTTTGACTGCTCGATGCGGACTGGAGAATATACTCGATGTCATTGAGGGACCAGGGAACTCCTAGTCCCGCATTGAGAAACTGCGTCTGCGGGGTGAAAAATTCCTTTCGCAGTTGGAGCACTCGCGATGTGCCGAGCGCAAATATTTGGGGATTATTCGTGTCGAGAAGTATTGTCTTGTACGGAATCAGACTGCCGGTATTGTACACATTTCCAAAAAGGGTTTCTTTGTGTGTGTTTTGTATCGCTACTACTTCATATGCAGGATAATATTCCTTTGAAAAAAAGAGGACTGCAATAGGGAAAGCATAATAAAGGGCGATGGGTGAGAGGAACAGGATGACTTTGAGGGTAAATTTAAACATGGTATTAGAATTTGAAGTAGATGAAGGTTTGTCCCGCAAAATATCCGCCGAATATGATTGCGGCCATTATCGCGTAATACCATGCGTAACGGAGAGCTGCCGTTTTATTTTCAAATATGTACAGCGTCTTTTTCTTCGCCTGATAGTATTGGACGATTTCCATCGCCACGACCGCAAAAAATGCCGGAATCACGATGACGCGGACTCCCACATAAATTGGATTATATAATACCTGGGTGATGAAATAATGTATGTGGATCGGAGAGAAGACATATTTTACATACCATAATGCCCGGGCCAGATTTTCCGATCTGAAAAAAATGAGGCTGAATGCGAAGAGGGCAAAAACAATTAATTGCTGAATAATTCTGTGCAATCGCGGCATTTTTTCGAGGCCGATTGTCTTCACTATTTTTTTTCTGATATCAACGGTCATCGTTCCGATTATCATATATATGCCCTGGAGCGCGCCGAAAACAACGAACGTCCAGTTCGCTCCGTGCCAGAGGCCGATCACGACGAATGTTATGAAAAGGCTCAAATATAATTTATATTTTTTCACTTTCCGCCAGCTGAATGCCATGGGATAATACAGGTAATCACGCAGCCACGACGACAGCGACATATGCCATTTTCTCCAGAAATCGGCCACGCTGGTTGCGGAAAAAGGCCGGTCGAAGTTTTCCCGGAGGTCAATGCCGAGAAGCATCGCCGAACCGAGTGCGATGTCGGTGTATCCGGAAAAGTCGCAATACAATTGATACGTGAACATGACGATGATGCAGACGAGGGTTATGCTATCGTTTGGCAGTTTTTCCCACAGGGTGCTAATGATCCGGGACAATTGGTCGGCAATGACCAGTTTTTTGAAGAAGCCCCACATGATTCTCTCGAGACCCCTTCTGGCCTTTATCCAATTGAAGCTGTGGCCGAGCGAAAGTTGGGGAAGGAGATGCTGAGGACGTTCGATAGGTCCCGCGACAAGTTGGGGAAAGAACATGACGTAGAGGGCGTAGGTCAGATAATTTCGTTCAGGCTTGTATTTTTTCCGATACACCTCGACGATGTAGCCGAGGCTCTGGAATACATGAAAAGAAAGTCCCAATGGCAGGACGATTTGAAGAAGAAACGGCGAATAATTAAAATCGAGGGCGTGCGCCAGAGCCGTGACGTTTTCGTTGAAGAAATTGAAATATTTGAAGAAGAAGAGCGTGCCGACGTTTGTGATGACGCTTATTACCACAAACCATTTTCTCTTTCTGCCATCGTTGCGCTCGATGGCGAATGCCAGGAAATAGTCGACGGTAATGAGGAAAAAAAGAATCAGAATATACTTCGGAACGAACGACATGTAGAAATAACAGCTGGCGACGAGCAGAAATATGCGGCGGTAACCCGCGGGGATGATCCAATAGCAGATGAAGACGACGGGGAGAAATATTAAATATGAAAGTGAATCGAAAAGCATGCAGTTGGTATTATGGATTTATGGGAGTGTATTCCTCCGCGACTACATGAGTGAGGATCTGTTCGTCCTGCGCCGCATCACTGCAAAGATATGAAATTTTCTCCGCAATATCAAGGTCGGAGGTCGTTTTTTTCGATGGATTTTTCAATCGGGCCATTTCCTTGAATGCCGCCGGAATGTCGCTGTTCATGCCTCCGGACATAAAGCCGGGCGCCACGGAATAGACCCTGACATTTGCCGATTTTAATTCCTCCTTCAACATTGTCAAGACTCCCTGCAATGCCCATTTTGCCGGAATATATGCGCCAAGTCCGCGGCCAAATTGAGGCGAGATAACACCGACTGTCGTGATTCCGACGAGCACACCCGTTTTTTGTTTTTGCAAAAGTTTTCCGCACTGTGAAAGCACATTGAAACTGCCCATGAGATTCGTTTCCAGTTGACGTTCCATTTCATCGGCCGAAGTGTCGAGCAATGATTTTCTGTCGGGCTTCAAACCGGCGGCGTGCACGCATGCATAGGGAAGTCCCATCTCTTTTTCAATCAAGCCAAGGGTGGCGGCAACTTCCGAAGCATTTTTCATATCGCAACGATATGCGCGATGACCTTCTCCCGCGAGTGTTTTGATAAAATGAGCGGCGTCTTTTTCCGTCGAATGATGAAACAATGTGACTATTGTCATGCCGTCCTGCGCCAGCCGCGTCGCGACGGCTTTGCCTGCATACCCCAGTGCTCCGGAAACAACGGCTATGCGATTTTTTCCGTTTACTTTTTGCATGCCATTATTTTTATTTTTTCTGGCGGTCGACTATTTTCCGTATGTCTCCGATTGATTTGGCGTTCGTCACTTCGTCCATGGTAAAGGACACGCCGTATTCCTTTTCAAGTTCGGCTATGAACATGAGGTAGTTCATTGAATCCCAGTCGGGAATATCCTGCGGAGTCAGGTCGTCGCGGATGACAGCAGGATCAATTTTCAGTATTTTTGACGCAATCGCATTAAATTTTTCCATGTTTTGTTTGTACCCAGCGCGGAGCCGAGATTTTATTTGTGACTTTTACCGTTCCGTTTTTAAAATTGGCCTCGATGAAGGTCTTGGCCGGGGCATTTTTCTCGCTTTCCTTGAAGGAAATTGAAATGTCAGAAGCCCCCTCATTGTATGCTTTCTTCATGATTTCCGCAAAAAAGGCGTCTTCCACGCCCCGCCCGAAGACGCGGCAACTCATAAGGAGCGATTTGATGTGCCAGTTTTTTCCATCAGCATTTTTGGCGCCGTCCTTTTTACCGTTCTTGTTTTTTTCAATCACCGCGGAAATAATCAAGCCGCTGTCGCCGAATTTGTCGGACAATTTTCCGTGCAAAACTGTGTGCGAAGGGTCGCGCATGAATTGCTTCATTTGTTCCTCCGTGAATGGCTGTTTGAGATTGTTGAATTGATTTGTCTTTTCGGAGAGTTGTGACAGGCGGGGAATGGAGCTCTCATCGTTTTCATGGATGAGCAGTTCAAGGTCCAGGGATTGGAGAAAATCTTCTTTGTTTGTGTGTGACTTTTCCTCTTCTTTTCGTAGGCGTTCTGTTACGTACAGATTTCCGCGCATTTTATCCTCGTCAGTAATTACTTTTGAATCGAAGTAGGTGAGGGAATTAAGGAATCGCGCGTATTGGCGCGGATCGGCCGGCAGTTCAGGCACTTCAACTTCAGGGACAAGAGCCTTTACCATTTCGCGATTCGTGGAATCGTCATCAAGGAAAACCATGGAATCAAGTCCGATGTTCAGTTCCTTCGCCAGTTCGCGGATGTTGGCCGCCTTGTCGTTCCAGTTGATGCGATGCGCGGCAAAATGGTTCTCTTTCAGTATCATATTCGGGTGAGTTTTGATGACCTGCCATGCGTCGGCGGGATTGTTGCGGCTGTTGATCGCCAAAATGATGCCGCGGTCATACAGGTCAAGTATCGCCTGCTGGAACGCCAAAAAACTGTTTCCGGGTGCGGTGACCGAAAGCTGGATATTTTCCATGCCGTCTTCGCCGATGATTCCTCCCCAGAGGGTGTTGTCCAGATCAAGAACCAGGCATTTTTTCATAGTTGCCATATTTTAAGGCAAAAATCAGGTTAAGGCAATTGCAGGGCGATCGCGCCGGCGATATTTTTGGTGTGTGAAATTGAAAGGGATACGTTGACGCGTTTTCCGTTTTTGTATGCGACGGGCATGCCGCTTTTTTCATGACGGATTTCGATTTCGACGAAGGGATATTTGGCGGTGCCGAGCGCTTTGCTCGCCGCTTCTTTTGCCGCGAATATACCGGCCAAATGCGTTTCAGGATTTTTATATGCGAAGCAATAGTCAATTTCGTGGGCGGAAAAGACTTTTTTCAAGAAGGCCGATTCTTTTGCGCGGGCATGTTTTTTGAAACGGCTTATTTCCACGAGGTCAAAGCCGATGTTTCTTTTTTGCGTCATGATTTTCATATACTATCAGAAATCTATTTTACGAACCAAAAACAGCCGCAGGCGTAGTGTTCGGCGTCGGCCATTTTTGGGTCGGCGTTGGCGATGAGACCGCCCGAACTTTCTTTAATAAGTGAAAATTCCTTCAACTTTAATGCATTCGGACCTTTCGTGAACATATCCATAATCTGGGCGTAGGAATAAATGCGGTGTGCATTGAATTCGATGATTGGCTTGCCGACGGGGGTGACGAAAAGAAGCGAACCGCCGCGGGCGACGACGCGTTTTAGTTCTTCAATTGCCTTTATGTCGCCATTCGGGTCAATCGGATCGCCGTAGCGTCCGAGGCCGATATGTTCAACGGTATGCATGCATGAAATGGATTCAACGCTGTCGGCGGCGAAGGGAAGTTTCATTAAATCGCCTTTATGACTGGTGAGGCCGTCGAGCCCTGACAATTCTGCCGGGCGATAATCATAGAATTCAGTCGGAATGAATGCCGACATATGCGTGCAGAAATAGAGGCTCGAACTTATGTCGATATGTTTTTTCGGATTGATGTCGCGGACTTTTCGGATGGCCCATGCCGTATGATAGACATAGTGTCGATCGAAACTTGTCGTAATAGTTTTATCTTTTATTTGAGGATGCGCATCGCGGAGCGATAATTTGAAACGTTTTTCACCCGGAGCCTTTTTAAATCGTATATAGTCGCCGATAATAAACGGAGTCAGAATAATTCGCATCGATTTTTTTATGAAAGGTTTAAGTCGATTCATTTGCGTATTATTTAAGGGGAGTGTACTCGCGGACATTTATGTCGAGTACTCTCGCCGCCGTATCCTGATAAATGGTATTCACAACGGTA
Organism: Candidatus Tayloriibacteriota bacterium; assembly: GCA_003151615.1. GTDB lineage: Bacteria > Patescibacteriota > Minisyncoccia > Phycocordibacterales > PALSA-1337 > PALSA-1337. The sequence continues at coordinate 356,140 of PLXZ01000001.1, forward strand.
TTCGCAACAGGTTTGTATCCAATCGATTCCATGTACGGGTTGAAAATATCATCATAACGTTGGCCAAGTTCAGATCGTTTGTATTCAAGTGTTTCGATCACGATAAAATGTGGTCGGTATTTGTTCCAATCATTGCTTTTCAAAACTTCCATATCGTAACCTTCGGTATCGAGCGTCATCACGTCAACGTTTTTTCCTGAAGGAATATTGTTTTTGAAAATAGTTGAGAGCGGCTTGACCGGAACATCAATCGTATCAATCAATTTGTGGCCCATGTTTTTGTTTTTCTCGGCAAAAGCATAATCGAATGTATTGAGAGTGTCCTCATCGAATCGGTAATATTTCATGGATGTTTCTTTTGGGCCCACACCAATTGCAAGATTTATGTCTCGCGCGCGTTTCTTTTTGAAAGCACCGATTTTTTTAAGATTTGGTTCTATGTTGATGCCGTGCCAGCCGGATTTATATAGAAGATACGTATTATTAAATTTTTTTGGATGATTCGCACCGATATCGATATACATGCCGTCCTTTTTTCCTTCAAGAAGCAGGGATAAGATCAAATCTTCTCCGAGTTGGCTGTGGATGATTTGTATTCCGAAGAGGCGGAAGATAACCTTGCTGAAGAGTGATGTCATGCGAGTATAGTACTATTTCCGGCCGATTATCTCAAGAAATCTTTGTGCGCTCCGTATATCGGTTAGATTTTTCATACAGTATATTCGAGGGGTGAATTTCGGAAGTTGTTGCAGAAATTTTTTGAAGTCGGGTTTGAAATCGACAGCGGTTGTGAACGTCATTCCCGATTCCGGGCTGAGGTACGGTGAACTTATCAATGAATCCTTCCAAGAATATTTTTGATATTTCCAGACTCCCGGATTCCAGACGAGCGTCGGTACGTCGCGAATCCATGCTTCCTGAAGGGCAATGCCTTGGCTTTCGGAAGGGGAAAGGTAAATCATCCAGTCGGCCTTTTCAAGCGCAGAGAAATAATCAGATTGCCTGAAATTTCCGTATTCAAAAATGGTATGGTTTATTTTTTTTGCCTCAAGTTCGCGTGCGACCGTTTCTCTGATTTCAGGTGTAACTGATTTACAATAAATAATGCCATGGCCATTTTTTCGATTGCTTGCGGGGACATCTGAACGTACGCCGGCCGGCCAGACTTCAATTTTGTTTTTAAAATAAGGGTCGATGCTGGAGAAAAAATCCTTCGTCCATTGGCCGGGAAATACAATCGTATCGATGAGAGGATTTTTGAGAATCGAATTATGGTCTTCGGGCACGACGGATATTGCGGGTCCAGCGATGAGCCGAGCAATTTTACCTTTCCGTTTTAATTTTAAAGCCCATTGCAGGGTGCGTGCCCCGCTCACCACGTGGACGATGAAATCTTTTTCGATTTGGTGTGGCATTGAGTGCGGAACGAAGAAAGGATTGAGTCGGTGCGGAACGCCAAGCTCAATGAGTCCACGTGATAGGCTTTGCGCCACCATTTCGGGTCCGCGTCGTTTGCCGGTGATTTTTCCGGCATAATATTTGAGCCATTCGCTGTTGAACGGATGGAAGCCAATCGGTTTTGTAAGAATTATTATCATGAAAATTTTATTAGTTTTCTCCGTATCTTTTTTATTTTAAGATGCACCCAAATAGCCCAGACGCGTACATTTTGTGTGTAATGCATTGAAGTAAACCGCCTTCTCCATGGATGAGGAAATGGATTTCTAAAGACATCCCGATAAATATCAATAAAATTATCCATCTGTTTATGAAGCTCATATTTTTCCGCAAACCTTCGCTTTGCTTTTTTGCGCATGTCTGCGTGGTATGCCGGATCATCAAAATGATGCTTAAGTTCAGTCGCGTAGGCGTCAACAGTATCAACAACTTTTCCTGCATATCCGATGCATTCGGCATGGCCGTTGTTGACAGGGGAGATATGGCTTACGATCGGTGTTCCGAAATATAATGCCTCGGCCATAGCCTGCGAGTTGACTTCTCCGTCGCGTCTGCCATGTGCGTATACGTCCAATGTATTGAGGAATTTAAAAATTTTCTCCGAGTCACCGGTGGCCGGTAAGAAAAAAATATGCTTAATGCCGAGCTTCGTGGCCTGTTTCCGATATAATTCTGAACCCCCGAGCATAATATAAGCTGTTTTGTCATTTTCAATTCTGGCATATGCGGCGAGCGGAATTTCCGAATATGTATTATTGTCAGGTCGCTGGTGCATGCCAAAAATAAAGGTTTTCTCCAGACCCAGTTCTTTGCGGAAATTGCCGTAGTCTTTCGCCTCGATGCTTATAGGCAAAGATACAAGTACAATCCTGCTTTTATCACCCCCTCTTTTTATCCAGCCATCGGCGCTCCATTGGCAAATATGCATAACACGGGAAATATTGAACTGATTATCAGAGCCGGATGCCAAGTGAAGCGAATCGACAATTGATGTTTTTCTGATCTTGGTAAAAGGGTATTCCTTGTGTCCTGCTTTACCTGTCTGGATAATATCATATTTTGTTTCATCAAATGTTTCCCAGAAATTAGTGTCAATCCATCGGTGTGTCGGCACAGTTATATCCTTGGCACCGACGTGGAATTCAATCAGATTGACTCCATGATCTTTCATAAATTGCACACGAAACGGATCGGTATCCATATGCCGATAATCAGAACCGACATAAGGCGCAGTTCCGCAATAATAGTAGTCGACTTCAAACTCGTTTTTTGGCAGATTGGCTGCGATAATCTGGAGAAATTTTTCCGTTCCACCCGCAGAGAGTCCACCGAATTTTATGAAGGCAATACGGATTTTTTTATTTTTCGTATTTTTTAACGAAGGTATTATGAAGTTAAGAGTCTCCAGTGGTTTATTCGCAGTTATATGGATTTGCGTGCCGATGCCGAAGTTTTTTGCCATTTGAAGGTCTTCTATGCTATCGCTGATAAATAATGACTGAGCAAGATCAATTGGATATTTTTTTAGGCATGTTTTAAGCATACCAGGTTTTGGTTTACGACAGTCGCATATATTTTTTTCATGTGGGCAATAAATGACATCAAGTAATTTAATATCATGTACTTCAAATTGTTTTTCCATATGACTATGGATTTTAAGTAAATCTTTTTCAGACATAAGGCCGCGGGCGATACCTCGCTGATTGGTAACAATGATAAATTCAAAATTTTGCACTGCAAGATTTTTGAGTACCTCAATAATGCCAGGATTTAGGACGAAATCCTCGGTCTTGGTGATATAACAATGCGGTGCCGGAAGACGGTTGATTACGCCGTCGCGATCAAGAAAGGCTATTTTTTTGCGGTTTTTTTCCATCTTGTCGAATAATTAAGTCGTTAAAATAATCCTGAAAATATGAAGTGAGAAGATGGAGAATTGCATGATGGATGCTTTCAACCATTGCGTATGCTCCTTTTCCCGTCTTTACGACCACCTTGGCGTCCGCAAGCTGATTGAGTTTGCCGCCGTCAAAGCCCGATAATCCGATAACAGGCACATGATTTTTGTTTGCCAGTTCAACCGCCTTGATGACATTGCTAGAATTTCCGGAGCTGCTGATGGCAATTAGACAATCTGTTTCCTGTAGATAATTTTGAAGTGGTCCGGCGAATATCATATCGAAGCCGATGTCATTAGCCCATGCTGTAATCTCAGTTTCTGTTGAAGGTAGTCGTACCGCTTGAAATCTTCGCATCTTTCGGTCAAGATTGTTACCGAATACTGTTTTATTAAAATCTCCTACCCAATGTGTTGCGATTGCTAGAGAACCTCCATTTCCGAATACATAAATTCGGCCATCCCGTTCGTAGACGGACTTGATAATATTGATGGCACGGGAGATTTCCTCCTTTGGCAGAGCGGCCAGATGATGTGACAGTTCTTCTGTAAAATTTTCGATATAGTTAAGCATGATCGTTGTTGGCGGTATTGAAAAGCACGTCTGCCCCTGAATTGGTAAGCATGAAGTTAATCAGTCGGGAATCTTTAAGACCGAAAGATTCGGCGACAGAAGAAAGTTCCTGCCTGATCGCGGCATGTTTTTTCGGGGGGGCTAGGAAGAGTAGACATCCTCCGCCCCCTGCGCCGAGAACCTTGCCGCCCCAGGCACCTTTTCGTAGGGCACTTTCATACAGAGCATCTATTTCACCACCGCTCATTTTCGAGGAAAGCTTTTTCTTCCATGTCCATGCATGGTGAAGCATTTCTCCAAGGGCTTTGAAATCTCCGGCGATAAGTTTATCCCTGAATTCATAAACGGAATCTGACATTTTTTTGTATATTTCAAAATTTTCTTTAATTTTTGATTTTTGTTCCGAAAGAACGCTGCTCGCCGATCGCGTTATTCCCGTATAAAAAAAGAGCATATGTTCTTCGAAGTCTGCCTGTGTCTTGAAATCAACAAAAACCGGTTCTACCGTTACCGTATCGTCTTTATTGAATTGAAAGATATTGAGACCACCGTACGCAACGGCATATTGATCCTGTTTTCCGATAGGTTCCTTAAGGATATCTATTTCTAGTTTACACGCCTCCCGGGCGACTTGCTCTTTGCTGATTTTTTTCCCTTTATTTGCATACAGTGCTTTTATTAAAGCAACTGAAAAGCTTGAGGATGATCCGAGCCCGGTTTTCGAGGGTAAATCAGCAAATGATGCGATTTCCATACCGCCGCTTCTGATCCCGACCTCTTTGAGGGCTTCACGAAATCTGTTGTGTTGGATATCGTCAATATTTTTTACGATCTCGGTTTGAGAATATTTAAGCATGAATTCATTAAGAAATTCAGCATGATTGATTACGACGTAGACATATTTATCTATCGTAGTTGAAATAACACGACCAGGGTATTCGCTATAAAAATCCTTTATGTCCGTTCCTCCTCCAACAAAACTGATCCTCAATGGAGCCCTAGAGATAAGCATATAAGGTGAATTATATGCTTGAGAAATGGCAATGTCAATTAATTAGCGGCGCTTGAATACGAGAACGTTTGGTTCGAACCAAATGGTCACAAATTTTCCGGAAATTTCTGCCTGATGGATTTCAGATTTCAATGCTTTGGTCCGAGCCTCGTCGAGGGTAAAATTAACCCGTGCAAATTGTTTTTTCCACCATTCAGGCTTTTGTTCATTAACGTGAGCGGTGCCACCTTGTCCTGGCTGAGCGGCTGTAAGAACGACAGTGTCCGAAGCGTCAGTCAATATCTTTATATAGTTATTGGTATACAAACGGTCGACATGTTCAGCTACTTCGATCGAGATAGCTACATTCCACTTTCGATTGAATGCGTATGGCTTGCGAAGATCGTGCATAACGACAAATTTTTTATCGACTGCTAGGGATTCGAATGCGTGCGGACTACCCTCCAAACCGAATACATCGGTGATACCATTTTCAAGACAATATTTTAGATAATGTCCCGTTCCGCATCCTATGTCCGCCAAACTGTGAAATCCTACAACTTTCTGCAGAGCTGGAATAAACCATCCGGCCATCTTCAAGCCTTCCAATTTGTTTTCTTTAAAAAATTCATTGTCGTAAATTTTGAGATTATAGTTATATCCAAAATGGGTAGACAGGTTGTAAAGTTTCTTTCTGACGTTATAAAAGTGTTGTTTAAGCGAAGTCATAAAATATTTTATTTAATAATGTTTCTTTCTATTATATCTTTATTTATTCGCCGAGCCAAATCTTGGGCTTCCTCATAACTTTTCGGTGTACCGATATCAAGCAAGGGTTCGTCAGTTGAGTTCATGAGATAGACATATATCGGGATACCCGCTTCAAGTAGGTAAGGGAATACGTGATGACCAAAATCTAGGGGCGTCTGATTTCTATCAAGATAATCAAATATTGATTTGTTCATAATGTATATACCCGCATTCGCATCGTGGGTTGTGATTTGTTCAGGTTTAGGTTTCTCAATAAATTGCAAAATTCGGTGATTCTGGTCAAAACGGATGATACCTTTCATTTCTGGTTTCGGTTCCTTATAGCTTGCAATCGTGACCATAGCGCCATGATTTTTATGTTCAATGAGCAGTTTTGTGTAATTGATGCCGGTGAGATTATCTCCATATGTAATGAAAAAATGATCCGTGTCTTTAAAAAAATCAATGTTACTGCGAAGTGTTCCGGCGCTTCCTAAAAGTTCTGGCTCAAATGATGTTCGTATCAACATATCAGGGTTTTGCATAGAATAATTTTTGACAAAGTCATTAATCTGATCCGCAAAATAATGGGTGTTGATCAAGATTTCATTGATTCCATGTTGGCGAAGGCTGTCGAGATGATACTGAAGCAAAGGAATTCCGGCAACAGGCAGCAGAGGTTTCGGGGTTGTGTTAGTAAGAGGACGCAATCGTGTTCCCAGTCCTGCAGCCAAAATGAGGGCTTTCATAAATAAATGCTATTTTATATTTTTAAAAAATTCGTACGACGAAGACACCATGTCCTTAATGTCAGTGTGTATAGGTTTCCAATTCAGATTTATCTGGGCGGCAGTTGAATCAGCTACGAGGCTCGATGGGTCTCCTGGTCGGCGGGCTTTGACCGTGAACACCACTTTTTTACCTGAAATTTTCTCAGCTGTCTTGATGAGTTCGAATACCGAAAAGCCCTTATTGATACCGAGATTATATTGCTCGACGAGGGTTTTTTGCTCGAATAGTCTTTTCATTGAAAGCGTGTGTGCAGTTGCCAAGTCAGAAACATGTATGTAGTCGCGGATTCCGCTTCCGTCTGGTGTGGAATAATCATCACCAAAAACAGTAAATTCTGAACGTTGACCTAGTAGTGTTTGTACGATGCATGGAATCGCATGAGTTTCCGGAGTATGATACTCGCCGAGCTTGGCTTCGTTGTCACAGCCAGCCGCACAAAAATAGCGCAATGAAATGGAAGAAATTCCGTATGCTGTGAAATAGTTTTTAAGCATGATTTCGAACAATAGTTTCGTGTAACCGTAGGGATTTGTGGGATATTTTTGGTGATCCTCTTTTATAGTCGCCGATTGAGGTTCTCCGTAAACAGAAGCTGATGAGGAGAATACGATGTACTTAGTTTTGTGTGCTCGCATGCATTCGAGCACATTGAGTCCACCGACAACATTGTTTTCGTAGTATTCGAATGGTTTGATGATGGAATCAGGCACGCTAGCAAGCGCTGCAAAATGCATAACAGCATCAGGTTTGACTGAGGCAAAAATATCCATTAATGCTGATTTGTTACGGATGTCGCTCTGATGATACGAGATGGCTGGATCGTCGATAATATTTTTTCGTGACTGGCTAAAATTATCAACAACTACGATTTTATAGTCACCTGCCTTTTTAAGAGCATGCACTGCGTGTGCCCCTATATATCCCGCTCCGCCCGTAACGAGTATTGTCTTCATAACGTGAGATTACTATAGCAAAGGTGATTGGTCATTACAATTACAATTCTTTCTTGTTTTCAGCGGGACGGTTCACGATTTTCTGATTATTTTATTTTTAAGGCTGTTCAACTTTACCAAAATGGCCGGCGCAGTCCGGGGTTTCGGCTCGCGTCCCATTTCCTTCACAAAGCGTTCCCTGAATTCCGGAACATTCCATATTTGAAGCGGTTCGAAATATGCGATGCCTTTTTCGCCCTTTTCATTGAAAAAAGCAAACACGGCATCAATATACCAGCCAGTCTCGGCATTTTTTACCGAATCAAGGCCTGTGATCCCGTCGAGCCACGCCGGAGGTATCGGCAGAGTCCGCGCGGATGGAGTGTCGAGTGTCTGCGAGTATTTGTTGTTGATGCGCCATGGCGAGCCGGTGTCCATGACATATTCGCGGCATCGCTGATATGCCTGTTTTGCCTGAAATCGTTCGAAGGGGACGAATTGAAAATGGAGAACGCCGCCTTCTTCGAGGGGAATCTTTGTCCACGTCTTCGATCCTGTGATATTTGTATTCGGTCCCGGCGTGCGCCCTTCATGAAGGAGCGTGTTGTCGAAAGAAATCGCAGAGTCGTCGCAGACAATGAAGTCTTTATATAAATTAGTCCACACAGATTTGTCATTCCGGTATACGCGCGGGTTTTTCCAGAGGCACAGCCATTGCAGGGCAAGTTTTTCTCCCGGCTTCATCCGCGCGAGCCGTTCGCGGAACGGAATGCCGCCGTTTTTTGTGCCAAGAAAATTTGTCGTGAAAGCCTCATCTGCGTCAAGCCAGATGAAGTGCGTGCCGCCGTGTTCGCGACCCCATTCAAGCACTTCTTTTCTCCAAGCCGAAAAATTTATTTTTTGTTCCTTTTGTTGTCTGACTTCAACGCCCATTGATTTCAAATATTCAATCGTGCCGTCCGTCGATCCCGCGTCAAGGCACAGAATTTCATCCGCGAATTTTTTGAGCTGGGGAATGGTCGTCTCCAGGATCCATCTCTCGTTTTTTATGGGCATTAAGGCGATTATTTTCATGTGTATTCGAAATGGGGAATTACCATGCGTATATTTTATGGCTCGTGTGGAAATAACGGTAGTCGGGCCTGATGCCAAGGATTATATCCTGAATTTCCTTTGGATGCCGCGGATCGTGGTAGGTGCAGATGGCGAGACGCGGCTTGAACCGGCGAATCGTTTCCGCCGCGCCGCGTAATGCATCACATTCGGCACCCTCGATGTCCATTTTAATGAAGTCGATTTTCGGGATTTTTTCGGAGGCGACAACAGTGTCTATTGTTGTTACAGGAACTACAACTCCTTCTCCGGTAGAAACAGGAGAGGAACCGCCTGCACTGTCGATCTGAAATTTGAATTCAATCGTGCCTGTTTTGTTTCCGAGGGCTTGCGGCATTGTTTTTATGACTGAAGACATTTTATTGAAGGACGCAGACACGTCGATGATGTCGCGGGCTTCCCGTATCGGCTCGAATGAAAATACTTTTCCGGTTGGTCCGATTTGGATCGCGGCATGGAGGGAAAATACGCCGATGTTCGCGCCGGCGTCGATGACCCAGTCGCCCTTGCTCAAGTTGGCACCGCCGACTTCGTATGATCCTTCCTCTACGATGACTGGCACGGGGAACATGACTTCGGTCGGATATATCACGTCATAATACACAGAGAGAAAGCCGAGCATGAACGTTTGCCGATCGTAAAGTTTTTTTGGAATTTTGAGCGAAAAATCACCGCATGAAACCAGGATATCATTGTCTGGTTTTTTATTTTCGGGCGTCGGTGAAAAATATTTTTGAAGGTAGAGGTGCGTGCGCGAATAGCGCGTCTCAGCGGATACGGTCAAATAGTCGAAAATATATTTCCAAGGATGTTTTCGAGGTTCGATAATAAGTGCCGGAACGATAATGCAGGTACTTGATGCAATCCAGGCGGCGCGGCGGGCTATTTTTTGTAAATTCATGTTATTTTCGTGGTTCGTGTTTGGAAATTACAGCGAAAGGATTTTCTTCAATTTTGCCTTGAAACTCGACGGAAGCGTCCGGCTGAGGATTTTATAGAGTGGATTTTTTGTGAAGACAATTTCGCCACTGCGGTTTTCGAGGGCCTTTACGGTTCTTTCTTCGACGGCGTTTTCTGAATCATATGCGTTCGTGCTGATTTTATTGGTGATGAACAATGCTGAACCCGATTCGCCGGTGCCATCATTTTCCTGGTGTGCAACACGGAAACCTTTCTGTTCCAGGAAAGAGCGCAGATTGCCCGATGTCGTAGCCTCGTTATACGTGCGGTCGTCTTCATTTATTTCCAAAAAAAGGGATGAAGTGTTTGCGAGCAGGGGAATTGCACCTTTTAAGATAGGAAGTTCAAAACCCTGCGCATCAATCCAGAGAAGGTCTATGTGGATATTTTTCAGTTCGGCAATCGAATCGAGTCTCCTTACTTGGACGTTATGCGTTTTTTCAAGTTTGATGTGCGCATCCTCTTTTATTTTCAAAAGGGAATCGTTTCCGGTGATGTTTGCTTCATATAGAATGGCGGACCCGTTTTCCTCGCCACAGGCATAATCAAAACATTTTACGCGGGGATTATTGGAATAGCGTTCTTTAAGGTATTTAAAGTTTGTCGGGTTTGGTTCAAAGGCCCAGATTTTCGAATTCGGCCATTTCAAAAAGGATCGAATTTCATCGCCATGCCATGCGCCGACGAGCAGGACGTTCATGTCATCAGCCGGTTTTTTTGAAAGCATTGCGGGTAAATTGGCTTCGACGTCCATTTGGAAGAGTTCGTAATTGTAGATTTTTTTGCCTTGGAACGTTCTGGTTTTGTACATGTTTTTTTATTCGGTTTATTTTTTGAAGGCCCGCACGGTTTTCTTTGCGTATGGTTTGAGCAAATTCCATATTTGCCGTGTCATGAAAATTCTCCGGACCGTGTATGCGTTCATTCCCTTATTAAACCACATTTTTTTGCGCTCCTCCAAAACTTTTGCATAGTCGGGAACATATTTTGAAACAGGGACCCATTGGCCGAATTCGAGAACGTTTGGAATATTGTGGGTTATAGCGCTTTTCGGGACAAGGGAGTAATCGATCTTGTCATATATGCCGTAGCGCAGTTCGATGGTGACGCGGTCCAGCGGCTGTTTTGAATTTGGGTTGGTGCTGAGCCCCTTTCCTTCGTTCAAAAAATAACCGAGCAATTCGGTCACGCATGCGCCTTTTGTATGGAATGCGAGTCGCACGGCCAAATCAAAATCGCCGCCCTGGATCAACTGTTCGTCGAAATAGCCGGCCTTTTCGCAGAGGGATTTTCTGAACATGAAGAAGGGGCCGACAATGAATGAACGCGTCAGTTCCGTTTTTGGATAATGGGAACATTCAATGAGGCGGCCTTCCGTACTTCCGAACACGCGCACAATGCGGAAATTTCCGTAGACCAGACCGACTGATGGATCTTTTTCCAGTTCATTGCACTGCAGTTCGATTGAATTGGGCGTGCGGAGGTCGTCGACATTCCAGGTCGTGAGATATTTTCCCGAAGATTCCTTTATGCATTTATTCCACGATACGTCGAGAGGGACGACTTTTTGGTTGATGAAGTGTTTGATTCGTCCCGGATATTTTTTTTGAAATTCGCGAACCCAGCCGATTTCCTCCTCGTCCGGTTCATTGTGGTCGAGGACGAGCTCGAGCCGGTCGAAAAATGTCTGCTTCGGCAATTCCTCAAGAAATTTTTGCAGATATCTTTTCATCCGAAAACATGACGTGATTGTACTGACGAGAATTGGCGGAGATGTTTTCATTTTTTTCAATTATAATATTGATTTGACTACTTTGTATGCGTGCGCGCGGATTGAACGCGAGGCGAGCATCGAAATCGGAATGATCGAATATGAAATGAGAGTGGCATAGGCCGAGCCCATTATTCCAAAGCGGGGAATGAAGACAAGGTTAAGTATAACATTCGAGATTGCCCCGGCGAGCGCGCTCATAAAAATGGCAACGCGATGATTTTCGGCGGTCAGGTAATTGGTGGCCGCCATGCCGATCGAATAGCCGATGCCGGCCCAGACGTATATGCTCAAAATGATCGCGCTTCCGGCGTATTTGCTTCCGTATAAAATCGATATGATGAAGCCCGAGAGGAAATGGATCGGCAATGCGAACAAAAGCGCAACCGCCGCGATTAGGATGAAAAAGTAAAAGAGCCGGCGCTCGTAACTCCCATTGTTCATGGTGCGTGCGTTTACGATGGCAGGGAAGAGTGAAGTTATGATGACGCCCGGAACAAAGTACCAGACTTCGGCGATGTTTTCTCCGACCGAATAAATGCCGACGGCGGTGGCGTTGAGCATATGTTCAATCATGATTTGGTCGATGCGCGTATAAATGATTGAAAAGGCGGCTGCAATCATAAACGGCCACGAATCGCGCAGAAGAAGTGTTGCGGTCGAGCGCGTGCTTGTCCAATTTCGAACCGGTGCGTAACGAGAATATGCATATATATAGAAGACCGCATACAAAATCGGCTCAATCAATGCCACCGCGGCCAGATAGTAAATGCCCTTATTGAAGAAAACAATGCCGATTTTCAGTATTGAAAGGATGACGACCGTGACGACCTGTACGATCGTTATTTTTTTCGACACGACTTTTGCCTGGAAATAAAAATTTAAAGTCTGGAGCGGTGTAAAAACAAATGTTGCGCCAATGATGAGTACGAGAGATGAAATAAACCAATTATGGTCGATGGTAAGAGTAGTGATGGCAAGTCCGGCATACGCGACGAGTCCGCCGAAAAATTTCAGCGTTATCGCGGAGCCGAGCAAGTCGGCTTCTTTTTCCGGATACTTGATCAGTTCGCGATAAATAATCTGATCAATACCGAGGTTCGCCACAAACGAAAAAAGTCCGACGATGCCAATCGCATAGCTCAATAGTCCGTAGTTGTTCGGACCGAGATATCGCGCGACGTAGGTCGACACGAAAAAGGCGATGACCAGCGTGAATATCCGGCCGAGAAAAAGCCAGCTCGTATTGGAGGCGTATCGCTTGAAACCGTGGGATTGGACGAAGCCCGAAGTCTTTTGTATAAGTTGTTCCATTTTTCCTGGCGTTTATTTACTATGCTATACTATTTTGACCATGAATACCAACACAACCAATAAGGTCTTGCGATACGTTATATATGTTCTTCTCGGTCTGACGCTTTTCGTACCGCTTGCCGTTGCGAATTGGATGTTTTTTCCTTTCATTACCGGCAAGGCTTTTATTTTCAGGGTTCTCGTTGAGCTGGCTTTTGCCGTGTGGGCCGTTCTTGCCTTGCGCGATCCGAGCGTTCGACCGAAGAGAACCCCTTTGTTTTGGGGCATAACAATTTTCACAATCGTCGCCTTTATTGTCGATATGACCGGAATGAATCCGATCCGAAGCCTCTGGTCAAACTTCGAGCGCATGGAAGGTTGGATTACGATCATTCATCTGTGGGCGTACTTCATTGTTTTTTCTTCGGTCGTTCAGACCCGAAAAATATGGCATTGGTTTTTCAATATTTCATTCGTCGCGGCGGGCTTCATGGCGTTGCAGGGTGTCTGGCAATTGTACGTTGCGTGGCTGGCCCACCAGACTATGCCGCGTCTTGATCTTAATCTCGGCAACGCCGAATACCTGGCGGTCTACATGCTTTTCAATGCGTTTTTTGCACTCTATCTCGCGCAGGTGTCGTGGAAAAATGTCGCGGTCCGCGGCTGGACATGGCTCTATGCGATTCTATCACTTTTGTTTTTGATTATTATCGCCGGCTCTCTGACGCGAGGAACGATGCTTGGCGTCGCGGGAGGGGCAATCATTGCCGCCTTGGTCTACGGTATTTTTGCGAATAAGCCGGAACAAAGAATCGGTAGGACGATTTCCCTTGGCATCATCGGACTGCTTATTGTCGGCTCGCTCGGTTTTTATGCCATCCGAAATACCCATTTTGTCCAGAATCACAGCGTTTTGGAGCGTCTTGCTTCCATTTCCGTCAACAACGCTCGTCTGCAATATATCTGGCCGATTGCGTGGCAAGGCTTCAAGGTAAAGCCGGTTCTCGGCTGGGGCCAGGAAAACTTCAATTATGTTTTCAATACGTATTATGATCCGAATGCGTGGGGCCAGGAACAGTGGTTCGATCGCGCGCACAATACCTTTATTGATTGGTCCATTGATGGAGGCATCGTAGGGTTTGCGGCATATGCGGCGCTCTTCGTTTTGTTGGCGATGGCGATTTGGAAGAAAGACGAAACAGGCGAGTATACATTTAACTTGCGCGAACGCGCCATCTGGAGCGGACTTTTTGTTGCATACATAATCCACGACATCTTCGTGTTCGACAACCTCGCCAGCTATTTGATGTTCTTCATCACTCTTTCGTTTTTCCAAAACCAGTGGCCGGATAAAAAAATCGCTATCGCTACGGGAGCAGCTGTGGCGACGAAGAGCGTACCAAAAAAACCGTATGTCATGAATCCGGAAGTCGTCTCATGGGTCATCACTCCGGTTGTCATTGTTATTGCGGTTTTTCTTCTTTACTTCATCAATTATCGTCCGTACGAACAAAACGTCGATTTGATTGTGAGTCTTGAAAATTGTCAGGGCGTTGGACAGCAGGGAGCTCCGGCTTTGGATCCGACGCTTTTCACGCAGGCAATCGACGTCGGTTCATATATTGGCAAGCAGGAAACGCGCGAACAGATTTACACCTGCGCCGAGCAAGTCATCGGTTCGCAAAGCACTTCCAATCAGGACAAGTTAAATTATTACGAGCTGACATCAACCGAGGCCGCCGCGCAGGCCCAGTCGACCCCGAACGATCTCCGCGGCTTCCTTTTTGCCGGTTCGTTCTTTAACGATCTTGGCCAGTGGAGCCAGGCTCTTCCGTATTTGCAGCGCGCGTATCAATTATCACCAGTCAAGCAGAGCATTCTTTTTGCCCTCGGACAGAATTACATAACCGGTGCGACGTCAGCGGCAAGTTCAACCGAGGGTCTCGCGCTTTTGAAAAAAGCATATGACGAAGCTCCGGCATATACGCAGGCCCAGACGACGTACGCCGAAGGTTTGTTTGTCACCAGAAATTATATGCAGGCAGCGTCCATTTATGAGCAAATTGTTGCGGTGACGCCGACTGATTTGCAGAGCCGACTCGGTCTGGCGGCATCCGACGTCTATGACGGAAATAAAGCCGACGCGATCGCGCAGTTGGAGTATGTCGCTTCGAGTTCAGTGAATGAAGCCGGTCCGGCGCAAACATATATCACTGCGATTAAAGCCGGCAAGAATCCGTTCGCTCCTGCAGCGACATCGAGCGCGCCGGCGGCGTAGCTTGCGCGGCGTAAGGGTAAAAGATCAGAGTTATCAACACGCATAAATAGTAGAGTGACAAAATTCGCGGTACAATGATGGGCATGAAAACCACCTTGCGTTTCGGCGTTGCAGTGGCTTGCGTTCTCGGATTGTTTAATTATGGCGGAATTGCCCATGCGCAATCAACTCAATCCGTTCAGTCCGCTTCAAACACGAACGGAGGCGTGTTCACGGTCACTCCCACCGTCGAGCAAAATATAAAGCCGGACCCGGCGTTGGTGCAACAGTCCGCGAAAGTGGCGAGCGAACCTGCCGACACCTCAACCACCCCTCCTACAACCCTATTAAAACTCTTATCGAAGGGTTTTTCGCCTGTCGCTACCACGACCCCTCCGGCCGGCACGGTCAATTGCTTCGCCTACTACACCTTCGGTAGTGTCAGTGTGCAGTTGGCCAGCAGGGCCGGCATTTCCCCGGGACAAACCGCCACCATTTCCGCCATCATCAGCAACAACAACCCGTATCCTCTCGTAAACGGACAACTCTACGTAAAGATATTCAGAAAACAGGACAACCAGTCCGATTTTATCCAGGGAGGCAACATCGTGGATCAATTTGTCGCCATTGATAACGTAACGCTGGACGCGCATCAGCAGAAAATCCTCAATTTTTCATGGACAGTGCCTTCGAACGCAGTAGCCGGGGATTACAAGATCGTCCCGTATTTTGAAACGGACAAGCGTTACAATCTCCTCGGTCTCTCTTTTACCGACGATGTCGCGGGAGTGCCCTACGAATTTACGCTCAAGGGCGCGTCGGCTGAAGTATCTTTTGATAAGAATTCGATTTTGTTAAATAATATTCCTTATCAAGTCATCGCGGCTGCGCCGATTATAGCGAGCACGACCAATCCTGAAATTGACGTCAATCTCGTGAATACGACGTCGAAAGCCGTCTCGGTTCCCATCGTGTGGAGGGTGTATTATTGGGACGGCCTTTTGGATGGCCATCTCCTGCATACGGAAAACCAAACGGTATCTGTCGGGCCGAATGCCAGCGCGAAAGCGTCGTACACCGTTACGGATAATGATCACTCGGTCTATTTCGTGATAGCGGAAGCCGATAATGGAGACTCCAAGTCGATCGTGGACGTCCGTTTCGCCAAGGACGGACACCCCGAAGCGAGGATAAACTTTCCATCGCTGACTTCGTTCCCGATCGAACAGGGAACCGGCACGTCTATATTCTCCTGTCTTCACAGCACGTCGGCCCAGACTATCGAAGGTGGCAAGCTCGTCCTCACGCTGACTGACCTGACCGACGGCAGTGTCATCGATACGCATGAATACGACGGACAGATCACGGGTGACATGATGGGCGTGGCTGACGCGTTCACTCCTAAAAAGACCTATGACAAAGTGATGCTTACCGCCGCCCTGTCCGTCGGGGGCGTACCGGTCGAAAGCGTATCGACTACTTATGACTGTTCGGTCATTGATCCCGACAAATGTACCAAAAATAACGGTTGGAGCGGCAGTCCTATTATGCTTGCCGTAGCGTTTGGCGTATTAGTTCTTCTGCTCGCAGTGACGGCTTTAATAAAACATCTATGGTATACAAAAAAATAAAATTTGCTGGTGTTTTTGTCTTTGTGTCTGCCCTGTTCGCTGGTGGATCCCATCAGGTGAATGCTTATTATAGCGGCGTGAGCACCTTTAAAAGCGCTTCTCAGACGATCAATGTGTCGGAGCTGGACTATATCTGGTCATGGTTGAACTGCAGTGGCTCGTACTGCAGATGGGTGGCTCCTGGAAACTCAGGAGTAGATATTGGCCTAGTGGGCGCATATGCAACGATAGGATATGCGGGTTATATCCAAAGGACTGATGTCAATACCGGTATGACATCATGGATATCCAATACTTCAATTACGAATCTTAATGTCGGGGATACTCTTGTTATCAGTCCCGGCCCGCTTACCCAAGATCAGATTTATTGGAATGGAACTGGCGAAGCACAAGATTCTCCTTATGGTGCATGGGTAAGTGGTGCGGGCGATCCTTATTATCCTCTTTATAACTATAGCAATTTTTACCTTAATACTAATACTATCGACGGGTATGGCTCCACTGTAGCGGATTATTTTCTACTATCTGTTGCACCTCCGGCAGTAACGATTTCAACTACGGGAAGTACTGCGGGATTGTCGTGCAATCCTCCCGACTCGACTGACAATGGTGCGGTAAGCTGTCTTATAACTTCTCCTGGTTCAGTTGCTGTGGCCTTTAATTATGCGTCGACATACGGTCATTTCTATTTTGCTGACGCTGGCTGGTTCAACATGGGTGGTTTTTACGACACCGCAGATTCGGGCGATTACACTCTCCTCAATCCAATTAGTTACGTGACGAACAAGATTGGCGACAAGTTTTACGATATGAGTACAGCATCTACATATTATTTGCCTGTTGCAGCTAAGTCTATCACCGAGACATTTAAGGCCGTTAATTCATCCGCACCTCCAACCGCCCCTGTTATCACAGGTCCAACTACCGGATACATAAATACTCCGTACCAGTTCGGTTTTGTATCGACTGATCCGGCTAATGAAAATCTCATATACCAAATCGATTGGAACGATGACGGCACGGTAGATCAAGTCCTTCCGGCCGATGTCACTCAATACTATCCTTCCGGTACGCAGGGAACTACGTCGCAGTCATGGGCAAGTCGCGGCAGTCAGACGTTTGAAGTTCGGGCGCAGGATGTCGACGGTAACGATTCGTCATGGACGACATACACGACCGCTATTGTGAACCGACCGCCGACGGCGCCGACAATTAGTCCAGACCAATCTGATATGTTCCAACCAGGGAAACCGGAATCATTTCACCTGCAATCAATGGATCCTGACAATGACCGTGTTACTTATACCGTGACGGATTGGGGAGACGGATCGGGTCCCAGCAGTCCATCAGGTGCAGTTCCTTCGGGCAGCTCCCAACGGCTTGTACACACGTACGCGAATGCCGGAACATATGTGATTCAGGCAAAATCGACCGATACATTTACTACACCGACGGATTCTCCGATAGCCAGACTCACCATCGATATTACTCAGGGCGGAATCAATCCTCTAACCCCTTCCGTTTCTCTTTCGGTGGATCCGGATTCAATCACGACCGGAAATCAAACGACGCTGTTGTGGTCGACGTCAAACATTGCGAGGTGCAGTAGTATCTCGTCATCATTGGCATCCAGTCCGTTTGGTACATCGGGGTGGGACGGTTCAGTGAATGGTTCGCTATCATCGGGTAATCATAGTATTGGTACCTTTAGTTCGCCAGCGTCTGTTACCTATACGTTGAATTGTACGGCTACCGCCGCGGCCGGAGGCGGTCCGATATCGCAACAGGCGGTGCTTGACGTTACGGGCACTACCGGTGGCAGTACATCGTCTTGTACTCAGATTTCCAATGCAGGTTTGTGTTCTGGTGAAGGCACCGCTTCCTCAGGCCTAAGTCCAAGTGTGGTAGTTTCCTCCTGCAACGCTTCGCCGCAGCCGACAATGTGCGAATTTACGTGTTCTTCCGGCTATCATATGGTCGGTAGCGGTTCATCGGCGAAATGCGTTGCCAGCAGTACTCTTCAAGAGCAATAATTAAAAACAATTGGGGATAAAGCGCCTTGACTTTTAGCCCGAATCTGCTATATTCCTAGCGTGTGAGTGCTAACAGGTTCTGCTTCGGCTGTAACCGAGTTGATGGCGACCAAATATAATTTGTCTGCGAAGACCCCGGCCTCGGCCGGGATTTTCGTTTCACGCCGCGCTTCTTTTTTCCCGCGCATTTTCGTAGTATAATAACCGCCAGATTGTTCCAAGTAACGGCAAACGGCTGTACTCACATTTTAACTAGACATTATATTTGGAGCTTTCACCCGTTTGCCATTAGTTGGCGCAATTATTCTCATTTTAATGCTTCATATACGCGAACATGTTCCGCTCCGTGATTTGACGACGTTCCGCGCGGGTGGTCCGGCGCGATTTTTCTGCGAAGTGACGAGCGAGGCCGAATTGGTTGAAGCCCTCGCTTTTGTTTCGCAAAAAAACATCAAAAAATTTTTTATTTTGGGCGGCGGCTCGAATATTTTGGTGGGGGATGCCGGTTTCGACGGATTGGTTATTTTAATGAACATAAAAGGAGTTGATTTTGATGAAAATTCTGCGGTTGCGGAAGTTCTCGTCACTGCGGGCGCAGGCGAAAACTGGGATGATTTTGTCGGCGAATGCGTGAAGCGCGGCTTGACCGGTGTTGAAAATCTGTCGGGCATTCCCGGTACCGTCGGCGCGGCTCCCGTGCAAAATATCGGCGCGTATGGAGTTGAAATTTCGCATATAACTGAATCAGTCCGGGTTCTCGATACGCTTTCCGGCGAATTTATTTCATTTTCAAATAAAGACTGCAGCTTCGAATATCGCGACAGCGTTTTTAAAAAAGCAAAAGGAAGGTATGTAATTGTTTCGACTACATTTGCGCTGAAAAAATTTGTTTCGTCCGCTGAAACACCTCTCAATTTGAGTTACAAGGATTTGGCTAATTGCGATTGTCCGACTCCTGCCGATGTACGTGCCAAGGTTCTCTCAATCCGCGCCGCAAAATTGCCGGATGTGCGCGTTGTCGGCACCGCCGGTTCCTTCTTCAAAAATCCGATCATTTGCGACGATCATTTTTTCGGACTGAAGAAAAGATATCCCGATTTGCCCGGCTTTGTCGCGGGTGATGGCGTGATGAAGGTTCCTTTGGCCTGGATTTTAGATCATATCTGCGGATACAAGGGCGTGACGAAAGGGAATGTCGGAACGTATAAAAACCAGGCGCTCGTCATTGTAAATAATTTTTCGGAAAAAACAGGCGCGACTCCGGCCGAGATACGAAAATTCGCCGATGAAATCGCCGTCGCCGTCAAAAAGAACACCGATATTGATATCGAGCCGGAAGTGCAATATATCGGATAGAAAACACAAGTGCGCGTGGCGGAGTTAAGTGCCCCTTGTTCCTTCACTATCATGCAAATGCGAATTTAATATTGTTTTAGCAGAAAATACGGCTCTACATCAACGTCAAGATTTTCGCATTCGCATTTGCATGATAGTGAAGAAAAAAGACTCTGTTCGTAGCCATTTTACTCGAAAAACCCCGACAAGTGTGATATAGTGGCTCTCATCATGGCTTTTTCATTAAAAGCGCTCTTCAGCGGCGATCCGCATAAAAAGGCGCTCAAAACATACCAGCCGATTGTCGACAAGGTCAATTCGTTTGAACCGGCAATTTCTGCGTTGTCGGATGAGGGTTTGTGCGCGAAAACGGCTGAGTTCAAGGAACGCATCGCGAAAGCCTCGGCAATTTCTGAGGACGAAGAAAAGGCGATTTTGGACGAAATTTTGCCCGAAGCTTTCGCCGTCGTGCGCGAGGCTTCGAAACGAACTCTTGGTCAGCGCCACTTTGACATGCAGCTGATCGGCGGGGCAGTCCTTCACAACAACAGCATTGCCGAAATGCGAACCGGCGAAGGAAAAACACTCGTCGCCACATTGCCGACATATTTAAATGCGCTCACCGGACGTGGCGTGCACATCGTCACGGTTAACGACTATCTTTCGCGACGCGACGCCGTATGGATGGGCCAGATTTATTCGTTTCTCGGTTTGTCCGTCGGCGTTATCAATCACGAATCTTCGTTTTTGTACGACCCGACCCATTTGAACGCCGCTGATCCTCTCGAAAAGGAAGTCGATGAAAAAGGCTCATTCAAAGTCGTGCACGAATTTCTTCGTCCGGTTACGCGACACGAAGCGTACATGGCCGACATTACTTATGGAACAAACAATGAATTCGGCTTCGACTATTTGCGCGACAATTTGGAGTATGATGCGGCGAAAACACGCCAGCGCGACTTCAATTTTGCGGTCGTTGACGAAGTTGACTCAATTTTGATTGACGAAGCCCGCACCCCTCTCATTATTTCCGCTCCGACTCAGGATTCGGAAAATTTGTATGCTATTTTCGCGAACATGGTGAAGAATTTTGCCAAAGATTACGATTATGAAGTGGATGAGAAGCGTAAATCGATCGCGATGTTGCCGGCCGGAATTGAAAAGGCAGAGAAGGCGTTGGGCGTCGAAAATATTTACACTGATAAAGGCATTAAATATGTGCATCATTTGGAAACTGCGGTCCGCGCGAAAGCACTTTTCCATCTGGACAAAGAATACGTCGTGCGAGACGGTTCAATTGTCATTGTCGATGAGTTCACTGGACGATTGCAGCCGGGCCGACGCTGGTCGGAAGGTCTTCATCAGGCCGTCGAGGCAAAAGAAAACGTGACCGTGCAAAAAGAATCGCGCACGTTCGCGTCGATTACCTTCCAAAACTATTTCAGACTCTACCGAAAATTGGCCGGAATGACCGGAACCGCCGCAACTTCCAGTGAAGAATTTTTCAAAGTGTATGGTATTGATACGGTCATTGTGCCGACGAATCGCGATATAAAACGCATCGACGGTAACGACCTCATTTTCCGCACGGAAAAAGGCAAGTTCACGGCCGTTGCGCGAAAAGTAAAAGAACTGCACCAAAAGGGCCAGCCGGTTCTCGTCGGTACCGCATCCATTGAAAAAAACGAGGTCTTGTCGAAATTTTTGCAGAAAGAAGGCATTCCGCACGAAGTCTTGAATGCTAAAAATCATGAACGCGAGGGTGAAATCATCGCCCAGGCCGGTAAAAAAAGCGGCGTGACGATTGCCACGAACCTTGCGGGTCGCGGCGTTGACATTAAATTGGGCGGGAATCCGGCGCCCGCAGGAGCGCCGGAAGAAGTAAAAAATGCCGGCGGATTGTTCGTGCTGGGAACCGAACGACATGAAGCCCGCCGCATCGATAATCAGTTGCGCGGCCGATCGGGTCGACAGGGCGATCCGGGCGAAACGCAGTTTTTTGTCTCGCTCGAGGATTCGCTCATGCGCGTCTTTGCCGGGGATACCGTCAAAAATTTGATGAACCGCCTCGGCGTGGCCGAGGACGAGCCGATCGAAAACCGCCTCATTACACGCTCGCTCGAAAATGCCCAGAAGAAAATCGAAGGCTTCAACTTCGACTCGCGAAAACATGTTTTGGAATATGACGACGTTTTGAATCATCAGCGAAAAACGGTGTATGAACGTCGCCGCAAAATTTTGAACGGTTCCGTCGAAGACGTTGCCGCAAAATTACAGGAAATCATCGACACGGTTCCGATGGAACATGAACCGGAAATTTCGGCGACCCTGTCCGATTTTTCCGATATTGCCGTTGCTGTTGAAACGCCTGACGCAAACGCTTCTTCCGGCGCGAAACCGGTCAACAAAGGCCCGGTCCGCTTCGAAGTCGAAAAAGTGGTTGCCGACAAAATCGCTCAATTCGGCCGCGATGATTTTTACAAAGTCATCCGCCAGATTTTGCTTCAAACGATTGACACATTTTGGGTCGAGCATTTGGAGGTAATGGATTACACGCGAAGCAGCGTGAATCTCCGCGCGTACGGCCAGCGCGACCCGCTCGTGGAGTATAAGCGCGAAGGTCTGCGCCTGTTCCGCGAAATGCAGGCCGCAGTCAACAATCAGGTCATCAATTTATTGCCGCACGTCGCCGGCGGCGTCATAACTCCCGCAACTCAGAAATTGAAGGAAACTCGCGCGGACGCGGCGGCGATTACTTCAACTCCGCAAAATCTACGAGTACAGGGCGGCAGTAATGCCAACGGCGCTCCGGCTCCTGCGGGAAACCGCCATCAGCGCCGGGCAATGGAAATCGCTGCAAAAAAGAAAAAACGCTAGTCGTCTGGTTTTTTTATGTGTTAGTATTATTGCAGTATTTTATTAAATCTAATTATATAGAATATGTCAGAAAAAATTCCACAATTTCGAGATAAAGATGAGAACGAAGAAGAGGAGTCTTCTTCTAAAAAAGGAAGCGGCGCTCTTATTCCGGTAGTACTCGCGGCCGCGGTAGCCGGAAATATCGTCGTCGGTCTAGACATTGAAAGCCATAATGAAACAAAAGATGCCGCTGAACACCATGAAGCAGTAGAAAAACAATTGCCCCCGGAACTGAAGGCCGATCTCGATGCGTATCATTCAAAAATTTATTGGCAATCCGGAACTGAGGTCATATCAGCTACGTTTAGTCACGATGAAGCGAAGGCGCGCGCAGTCGAGATTGCCATAGAAAAGGGCATAAGCGGATTCAATGAACCTGTAACATTCAAACAGACGAAGGAAGGAGTTCCTTTTGATATTTCGATTGGAACAAATTTTGTACCCTATAGTCCCGACAATTATAGTCCGGCGGAGCTGGTTTCCTTGAAATCAGAGGCAGAAAAAAGTACCCAGTAGCATGAACATTTATCTTTCGAGCACTCTCGACAGATAAAATTTTGATAAAGTTTTCGTGTTTTTTGGTCTTGCGTATTGCGATGCGGCTTGGTAATGTTCATGTATGAATCAGAATTTACTTCTTACAATTAACACGATTCTTGTCGCGGTTGTCGGCTACTTTTTGAAAAAAACTTTTGACAAAGTCGAAGCTACCGGCAATGACGTTTCCGAAATGAAACCGAAACTCGACATTTTATGGAGGGATAAGATTGCCCCTTCCAGTTCGCCGCGCCAATTGAACGAACGCGGAACGGACATATTGAATACAAGCGGCATAAAGGGAGTCGTGGATCAGAAAAAAGATCTTCTGTTGAAACTTGTCAAAGAAAAGAATCCTGCAAATCCGTATGATGCTGAAATAGCTATTTCTGCCGTCATGATGGACCTGCCGAAACATTGTCCTGATATTGTTGATAAATTGAAGCAGGGCGCTTTTATGTCAGGTGTCGATATAAATACGGCTTTGTTCACGGGTTCTATATACTTGAGAAACCTCATATTTCAGGATCTCGGTTTTGAATTGCAGGATCTTGATGTGCCGAAAAAAGCATAATCTTAAAAAAATCTGTTTAATTTGGCAGAGTGTGCTAGTATGAAAATCAAGATACACATTATATGGCATTTATCGACGAACTCAGTTTTCACATTTCTGCCGGCAAGGGCGGCAACGGCGTGGAGCGCTGGCGCCATGAGAAGGGCAAGGAATTCAGCGGCGCGGCCGGAGGCAACGGCGGCAAGGGTGGCGACGTATACATGCGCGCGGTTCGCGACCTTGGCATTCTCGCCCGGTACCGCAATACGAAATCGTTTGATTCCCAGCCCGGCCAGGACGGCATGAAAAACAGCATGCACGGCGCGGATGGCAAAGACCTCATTATCGACGTGCCGATCGGTTCGGTCATCACCGACTTGCGAACCGTCGAAACTGGCGGTCCCGGAGTTAAAAAAGGCGAAGGCAGAAAAATAGCATTGCTGGCCGAAGGCGAAACGGTGCGAATTTTGAAGGGCGGCCGCGGCGGACTCGGCAATGAACATTTCAAGGCTTCGACAAATGTTCGTCCGACCGAGACGACCGACGGCAGGGCCGGCGAAGAAGGGGATTTTAAAGTCGACGTCGAGCTTGTCGCTGATGCCGGTTTCATCGGTCTGCCGAATGCCGGAAAATCTTCGCTTTTAAATGCATTTACAAACGCCGATGCGAAAGTCGCGGCGTATCAGTTCACGACGCTCGAGCCGAACCTCGGCGCGATGCGCGGTTTCGTTTTGGCCGACATTCCCGGATTGATTGAAGGCGCGGCGGAAGGCAAAGGCCTCGGCCATCGATTTCTCCGTCACGTGAAGCGCACGAAACGCCTCTATCATTTGATCTCGTTCGAAAATGTTGTTGTTGAAAAGATAAATAAAAAAACCGGTAAAAAAACGGTGACGTTGAAAATGAGCGAACTGGCGAAAGTGTATAAAACAATCCGCGGCGAATTGAAGCAATACGGCGAAGGCCTGGCTGAAAAACCCGAAACAATTATTTTGACAAAAACCGATGTCTTGCCGGGAGGTTCCAAATCGGATGCGAAATCAGTGAAAGAAGTCAAAACCGCAATCGCCGCCGCCAAAAAAGTGCTCTCGAAATTCAACAAGGATATTCTGGCCGTTACCATTTTGGACGACAAATCGGTCAAGGAGCTCTCGGACAACATCATCAAAAAATTGCGCGCATAACGAGTATGGTATAATACACGCATGAAAAGAAGTACGCACAGAGGTTTTACCCTTATTGAGCTCATGGTTGTAATCGCAATTATCGCCATCTTGAGCGGCATTATTATGGCGAGTTTCTCCGCGGCAAAGTCAAAGTCACGCGACGGCCAGCGCATTTCGGACATCGCGCAAATTCAGCTCGCGCTCGCGGGATATTTCAATCAGTGCAATACATATCCGGCAACGACGACTCTTCCATCGTCCGGAACGACTGGCACAGGTTGTCCCACGGGAGTAAATCTCGGGACGTTTATAGGAAAAATACCGACGTCTCCGTCGGGCGCAAATCAAACGACATACGCATATTCCACCGGCACCTCGAATATAACCGGTTTAATTGTCGATTATGTCTTGGAGGCAAATCTTGAAAATAACAGCAGTGTCTCAGGCGAAAGTTTAAGCACTTTTCCAAGTACAAGCGGGATAACCTATTCGCCATCATCCTTGCCTTGCGATGCCACTACCCACTACTGCCTCGGTCCGAAATAATTCCGTCGATAATTCGAACCGTGCTATAATTGCATGATGGATTTTGAAACGACATTCATATTTTGGCTTCTTGCTTTCATTTTCGGCGCAATTATCGGAAGTTTCCTCAATGTCGTCTCTCTGCGTTTTAATACGGGCATGGGCGTCAACGGCCGTTCGAAATGTTTTTCGTGCGGAAAGGGCCTGGTCTGGCATGAGCTGATTCCCATCGTCAGTTTCGCCGCGCAAAAAGGCCGCTGTAAAAAATGCAAAAGCAAAATTTCGTGGCAATACCCGATCGTCGAGTTTTTCTCCGGCGCGATTTTCGTCCTCATCTTCGTGAAGTTTCCGCCGGTCGACGTCGCATCGGCAATTACGACCGTCTTGTATCTTTTCATTACTGCGATTCTCATTGTCATTACGGTTTATGACATAAAGCACAAGATAATTCCTGATTCGCTTTCGTACACATTTTCCGCAATAGCTTTGGCGGGTTTGTTTTTTGGCGGCGTAACGCTTTTCCATATTCCGCTTCTCATAAATCTGTTGGCCGGACCGTTGTGCGCTCTACCGTTTGCCGTTTTGTGGGCAATTTCCGGCGGTCGATGGATGGGTCTCGGCGACGCGAAATTGATGCTCGGCATCGGCTGGACCCTCGGATTTGTCGCGGCGATTTCGTCGATGGTTTTGGCGTTCTGGATCGGCGCGGTTGTGTCCGTGGCTTGGATGATGATTGCCTTCAAAAAAGTGAAGGGCAATTACGAAATTCCGTTTGCGCCGTACCTAATTTTGGGCATGTACATTGTGCTTTTGACGGGCGTATCCGTCATAGATTTACGGCCGATTCTTGCTATAATAAATGTACAATCATGATGCGCGGTCTTTCAAAAAACAGCGGCTTCACCCTCATCGAACTGATGGTCTCTCTGGCCATTTTTGCGTTTATGACGGCGTTTCTGCTGGCAAAGTACGGGACGTTCAATCAGAGCACTTTGGTCACGAATCTTGCGTACGACGCGGCGCTGACCATCCGAAGCGCGCAGAGTTACGGTTTGAATGTGCAAAATGCCGTTAATTCGCAAGGAACCAATCTAACTTGTTCGGGTCAGACCGGATATACTTCAGGCAATGCTTGTTTCTATTATGCTTACGGAGTTCATTTTGGAGGGACGACTCCGACTAATCGATTTATTTTATTCGTTGATTTAAATACGGGCCAATCGAATTCCGGCGTATATGTTCCGAATGACAGTCCGAATGTTGAAGACATAAGCACTTATAAAATGAATACCGGTTACACGATACAAGGCATCTGCGCAATACAAGCGGGCTCGTCCGCGTGCACGCCTCTCAGTTCGCTTGATATTACATTCAAACGACCGAATCCCGATGCTATAATTGACGGGACGTTGTTGTCGGATGGAACGACGAAGATAACGAATGCTCCGTACGCGAAGATTACGTTTGTCGCCAATAATACGACGTCGTCGGTTGTCGTGCAAAGCACCGGCGAAATTTCGGTCGGAAACTGATGTCAAAATATAAAATGAAAAACACCGCTTCAACTTCGACAACCGCCGGCTTCACCCTCATCGAGATCATCGTATCGATGGCGGTTTTCATCGTCGTCGCGACGATTGCCGTTGGGGCATTCCTAAAAATTCTCAGCGCGAACAAGCAGGCGCAGTCAATCGAGACGGCCATGAACAATGCCGACTTCGCCCTCGATTCAATGTCCCGCGACTTGCGCGTGGGATACGGGTATACGTGTTACGATGATTACAATTATCCCAACGGTAATTCTATCTCAATCGGGAAAAATGCTTGTAATTCAATTAATTTGTCTATTTTGTTTGGATCATCGACAAATTTGACGACGTATCCAACGATTGCTTTTTATTCTTCAGAGAGCCCGAACGGGTGGAGTTGTTCGCAGCCGGCTATTCATGCGTATCGTTACAATCCAAGCACAAAAATACTTGAAAAGTCGGAAGAAAGCCAATGTAACGACACAGTAATTGGCGACGGTAATTCTCCGTTCGTGCCGCTCACCGCCACAAGTTCCGGTTTTGCCATTCAGACCTTTGGATTTTCTGTCGGAGGCGTCACTTCGCCTCAACAGCCGAAAGTTCTCATTTACCTGAAGGCGGCGGCCGGATCAAACCTGCAGAACCAAACGTCCTTTACGGTGCAGACAAGCGTGTCCCAACGCGTCATGAACGGATTATAAAATATGAAAAAAATATGCATACAATCAGGCTTCACTTTGATCGAAACGCTTGTCGCCATTGCCATTCTCATGGTTGCGATCGCCGGACCGCTTAATATCGCGGAAAAAGGTTTGACGACTGCGGTCGATTCGCGCGACCAAGTCGTGGCGTCGTATTTGGCACAGGACATGATGGAATTCGTCAAAAATGTCCGGGATGACAATCTCGAGGCGAGTCCTGTGAGAGCGTGGCTCAATGGGGTAAGTCAATGCACGGTATCTTCGCCGTGTACTGCGGAAACCGCGACGGGCGATCCGAACAATCTAGGTACGACTGTTTCGTCGGCGCCGGCTTGTAATTTCTTTTCGTATCCGGTGGTTTTGGACAATTCATGCCGGCTCTATGTCGACGTCCAACACAATCCGGGCGGCTACTACACATATAATTCGACGGGGAATAATCAGTCGACACAGTTTTACCGGACGTTTTACATAACTCAGCCGACTGGCGCTGACAGCGATACCGCATTGTTGAACGTCTCGGTATATTGGACAAACGGAACCATCCTCAATCATGTCATTGAGCAGACTATGATTTTTAACACAACCAGATAATATGAAAACTATGAGCACTTCGCATAGAAAATTTTTGGAAAATCGGGGATACGCGCTTTTGTTCGCGGTTTTGGTGTCGGCGGTGGTTCTCGGCGTCGGCGTCTCCATTTTGAATATTTCACGCAAGGAAATTCTCCTGACTTCCGGTGCGCAACAGTCGAAGTACGCCCTGTATGCGGCTGACGCCGGATATGAATGCGTGCTGTATCAGGATTATCATAAGAATGCTTTTACCAGCACGAGCACGACTGGTTATACTTTTCCTTTATCCGAGTGCGGGGCTACCTATACCGGAACCACTCCCAATTCCTTCGCTCCGACGGTTACGGAAAGCAATCCGAGCGGAAATGTCTATCAATTCGTCTTCAGTATTCCGGTTTCGCAGGTAGGCTCGTGCGCAGCGGTGACGCTGACAAAAACGTATGACACCAGTCCGAGTACGGACATAACCGTTTCGACCCAGGTACTCTCCGACGGATTCAATGTAGGATGGGAGGCGTCGCCCGGGGATTGCAATACTCCAAATCAGACAAAAGTAGAGCGCGCTCTTCTTGCGACTTATTAATTACTGGAAAATCAGCCTGTAAAGGGGTACTATTTCGATATGACATCAAATCCGGCTTCAAAACCAGGCACAGTTCAAAAATCCGTCATCGAACGGCTCGAAAAATTGAAGGCGGCGATCGAAAAATACCGCTATGAATACCACGTGCTTGACCGCGCCGCGATTTCCGAGGCGGCCCTCGATTCTCTCAAACATGAATTGGTTGAAATTGAAACGAAGTATCCGGAATTGATTACGTCTGATTCACCGAGTCAGCGCGTCGCGGGGAAGCCATTGCCCGAATTTAAAAAAGTGCCGCACAAGGTGCCGCAGTGGTCTTTTAATGACGCTTTTTCACCGGAGGAAATGGTCGAGTTTGACGCGCGCACGAAGCGGTTTTTGAAGGGGACAAACGCGTCGGCCGCTAAAACGCCGACATACACGGCCGAGCATAAAATCGACGGATTGAAAATCGTGGTCGAATATAAAAAGGGCCTGCTTTTTCAGGCGGCGACGCGCGGTGACGGTAAAGTCGGCGAGGATGTTACCGAAAACGTACGAACGATCGAATCGATGCCTTTAAAGCTGACTCAGCCCGCCGACATTATCGTCGAAGGGGAAGTCTGGATGCCGAAAAGTCAGCTGGCAATTTTGAATAAAGCCCGGGCGAAGGCAGGCGAGGAACTGTTTGCCAATCCGCGCAATGTCGCGGCCGGCTCGATCCGTCAGCTCGATCCAAAAATAGCGGCGGAACGCAAATTGAATTCGTTCATTTATTATATTGCGCAGTACCGCGGAAAAGATTTTCCCGCCACTCAGCACGGCTCGCTTGAATTTTTGCGCGAGCTGGGTTTCAAGGTCAATCCGTACTTCAAACATTGCAAAAATATTGAGGAGGTCATTTCATATTGGCGCGAGTGGGCTATAAAAATGCCGAAGGAAGAATATTTGGCTGACGGCATCGTCGTGAAGGTCGACGAGCGCGAATTGCAGGATGCTCTCGGCTATACCGGCAAGGCTCCGCGCTGGGGGATTGCCTTTAAATTCGCGGCGGAACAGGTTACGACGATTTTGGAGGACATTGTTTTTCAGGTCGGACGCACAGGTGTCGTCACTCCGGTGGCTCATCTGAAGCCTGTTTTGGTCGCGGGTTCCACAGTGTCGCGTGCGACTTTACATAATGAAGATGAAATCAAACGCCTTGACGTGCGCATCGGCGATACGGTTATTTTGCAAAAAGCGGGTGATGTCATTCCGGATATTGTTTCGGTTGTGCGGGAATTGCGTCCGAAAAATTCAAAGCCGTTTGTCTGGCCGACGCATGTCGCGGCGTGTGCGATTGATGGAGAAGAAGGTCCCGATGCCGGTAGGATCGAGCGCGTTCCAGGCGAGGCCGCATGGCGCTGCGTTTCGCGGAATTCGTACGCGCAGGTCAAGCGGCGCTTCTATCACTTTGTTTCAAAACATTGTTTTGATATCGATGGTCTGGGTCCGAAAATCATCGACGTTTTGCTCGACCAGGGTCTGATCGCGACATTTGACGATATTTTTACGTTGAAGCGGGGGGATCTGCTCGCATTGCCGCGTTTTGCCGAAAAATCGGTTGATAATTTGCTGGCTTCAGTTGAATCCGCGCGCTCGGTCACGTTACCGCGTTTTTTGGCGGGGCTTTCCATTCCGCAGGTGGGAGAGGAGACGGCTTTTGATATTGCAAAACATTTTGGTTCAGTCGAAAAAGTGGCTGCTGCGTCGCTCGAAGAAGTCGAATCCATTTACGGCGTCGGTCCGGTTGTTGCGAAGGCGGTTTTTGACTGGTTTCGCGTTGCGGCCAACAAAAAATTGGTCGCGAATTTGATGAAGCAGGTGAAGATCGAAAAAATGCCCGCGGCCGTTACTGCTGGCGTTGGCGCAACTGCAACGAAAAAGAATGAAAAAATTGCCGGCAAAACATTTGTCTTCACCGGAACCATGCCGACTCTTGAACGTGTCGCTGCGGAAGAAATGGTTCGCAATTTGGGCGGCAATGCCTCCAGCTCCGTTTCAAAAAATACCGACTATCTCGTCGCGGGCGAAAATGCCGGGTCGAAACTGACGAAGGCCGAATCGCTCGGCGTCAAAATCATCGATGAGGCGGAATTTTTGAAGCTCGTTAAGTAATATGTTATTGTGTATTTAAATATGAACCAACATACTCAAATTATTAAAGATCGTTTGACGAAAGCCGTCACAAGTCCAATTCTCAAAGGAATTATCGCTAAAGATTACTCGTCTACGTTTAATCAGTTGGGTGTTTCTCAGAATGAATCTGACATCATTTCGAAAAAAATCTTTGATTACATTATTGAATCAAAAACTTTTCAGGAAGTGGAAAATAAAGTCACTGCTCTATTTCGAGATTCAAAAGTCGGTGAAAAAAATATTTTCGACCTGATTCATTCCGGTCTTGCCGATAGAGTCAATAAAATCACTACGCAAGTTACGCCCTACCTTCGGGGAATTTCTGGCAAGGTATTTGATTATGGAATGGGTTCCGGTGAAATCACCCAGAAACTTAAAGACGAGCTCGGACTTGATATTGAAGGCGGGGATGTCAGAGATTTTCGTTCAACAAATGTTACCGTGCCGTTTGTTTTACTTAAAGATTCTGATGGTTTGAACGGAAAAATTGTTGATGTACCGAATCTCCATTACCAAGCTGCACTTCTTACAAATGTCATTTATCATGAAAAAGTGAACGAAGCCATTCTCAGGGAACTTGACCGAATTGTGGCGAAAAAATTGGTGATTATCGAAACTGTGCCTGTTGGAAAAACTCCTGAAGAGATTGCTTTGGATCATGAACGCACATTTGCCAACGATGTATTATGGAATCGTTTCTTTAATAATGCCGATATTCCCGTACCCGGCACCTACGAAACGCCCGAAGACTGGACTAAGCGTTTTGAATCATTTGGATGGAAGACTGCTCATTCTGAAGACTTGGGTTTTGACCAGAAATCTATCCGTGACGTGCATCATCTTCTCGTTTTCGAAAGATAATATTGTGTTGGTTCGACATATTTTTCATGCTACAATCACGGCATGTCAGCAACTAAAATCACTGAAAAAGACATAGAAAACCTTGCGAATTTGGCACGTATCAAAGTCGACGCGGCTGAAAAAACGCAGTTAGTCAAGGAAATCGACTCGATTTTGGCTTATGTTGACACGATAAAAAAAGCGTCAATCGGCGAGAGTGCCGCTGAAGACCGCGTCGGTGCCGTGAAAAATGTCGCGCATCCCGACGATGCGCGCGCTCTTTCTCATGAGGACCGCGAGAGAATTCTCGTCGAAGTTCCGGATCGTGAAGGCGATTTCGTCGCGGTGAAGAAAATTTTGTAATTTTGCCTTCGATTTCCGAATTTGACTTTTGAAATTCGGATTTGCTATACTTGTTTCAGCATTTGGGGGGGATACCCAGGACGGCAATCAGCTGTAACCAAATGCGATCAAAGTATATCACTCTCTTCGGGTGGTATTTTTTGTTTGAACAGGGGAATGACGCTGAGAAATATTTTTTCGGTTCGTTCTGTTTGTTTAATTACTATTTTCAGGCGTATTTCATCGAGCATTGCAGTCAATTCATAATATGTGACTTGTTGAATGGCAGTTTCTTTTCTGCCGTTTACGTATCTGTTTTCAAATCTTTGACGATATGTCTTGTTTTGCAATGTATGAGAATTTCCTATTATTTTTATGGCGATAGGCAGGAGTCGCAGTCTCATATTCATGTCTTTCGACGTACGGACGGTATGTTTGTTTTTGAAACGGATATGGTCAAAGCCGGCATCGGTGAAATGAATGTAATCTTTAAAATACGGGCAATAAACCCTGTCGATGCTTTTGTAAAAATGATCATCGGATTGTTCGTTTGAAAGTGAAATCGGGTTTTTATCCATAAGTTGAGTATACAAAACCGGCAATGAAGAAACGTTAAAAAAGTTATAAAATTTTGATGAAAATCTATAAAGAAACGGCGAAATTTTGCGTTTGTGCTATAATTTGCATAAATAAAGTGTGGAGAGACGTTTAAAATCAACGAAAATGCCGAAAATTGATTTAAAAAATCTGACGATAACGAAAGCTCACGCGGCGATGAATGCGGGTGATTTTTCCGCTGTCGAGTTGGCGCAGGCATATTTGGATTCTGCCGCGGCGAAAAATTCGGGAGCGAACGGCGGTCCGGGGATAAACGCGTATTTGGAAATCTACGACGATGTCATCGAGCAGGCGAAGGAAGCCGACGCTCGCTTTAAGGCGAAAAAGGCGACTTTGCTCACCGGAATTCCATTCGCAATCAAAGACAATATTTTAATAAAAAGCCGCGTCGCCAGCGCCGCATCGAAAATGTTGGAAAAATATCATGCGGTATATGACGCGACAGTCATTGAGAAACTTAAAAAAGAAGGGGTAGTTTTCATCGGCCGGGCGAACATGGACGAATTCGCCATGGGAGGCTCGACGGAAAATTCAGCGTTCGGCGTGACAAAAAATCCGCACGACACAACGCGCGTGGCCGGAGGGTCGTCGGGCGGATCGGCTGCGGCAGTGGCGATGGACGGCGCGCTCGTGGCTCTCGGTTCCGACACGGGCGGTTCGATTCGCCAGCCCGCTTCGTTTTGCGGATTGGTCGGTTTGAAGCCCACATACGGAGCAGTCTCGCGAAACGGCGTCATGGCCATGGGATCTTCGCTCGACCAGATAGGGCCTTTTGCAAAAACGGTTACGGATGCCGAAATAATTTTCAATGCCATTCGTGGTCTGGATCCGCTCGACAGCACCACGATTTCGGACAAAACATATTCGCCCAAAAAATCTGATGCCGGTGCCGGAACAAAGCCAGTTATCGGCGTACCGCGGCATTTCCTCGGCGGAGATGGCATCGACAAAACGGTGCTGGAAAATTTTAATGAATCGCTCGAAAAATTGAAGAAGCTTGGCTATGAGATTCGCGACATTGAACTGCCGAATATCGGCTATTCGCTCGCGGTATATTACATCGTCATGCCCGCCGAAGTTTCCTCGAATCTTTCGCGTTTTGACGGAGTAAAATATGGTTTGCATGTTGACGGAAAAACCGGCATTGACGACTATTTCGAAACACGCGCTGCCGGATTTGGAAGGGAGGTTCGCCGGCGTATCCTGCTTGGAACGTACGTTTTGTCATCCGGTTATTACGATGCATATTACAACCGCGCGAACGCTGTGCGTCGCATCATCACCGAGGACTTCAACAAAGCTTTCGAAAAAGTTGATATAATTGTCACGCCGACGACGCCGGCTCCGGCTTTCAAAATTGGCGAGAAAACAGCGGATCCAGTGGCGATGTATTTGGAGGATATTTTTACGGTAACCGCAAACCTAACAGGAATGCCGGCGATGACGGTGCCTTCGGGATTTTCGGAAGTGGCTGGCGGCGCGAAATTGCCACTCGGTTTTCAAATGACTGCGCGACACGGCGACGAGGCGACATTGTTTGAAGTCGGCAAGGATTTTATGGATGAGTCGAATTCCACAATATAAAAATATGGACGACAAAGAAGAAAAAAGCGGAGGGGGATGGGGCGTATCGACGGAAATCGAGATTTTTATCGCGATCGTTGTTGTCATTATTCTCGTTCTCTTTTCCGGAGTTCTCTCGCATGTCACATGGCTGACCGATCCGGTCGTCAATTTTTTCACCAGTAAAAAAGACCAGGCTCTTTTGAGCGGCGGTTTGAAAACATTTGTCGGTTCACTCGTCGGACTTTCGATTCCGGTTTCGGTGATGCTTTTTATCGGCATTGTCATATCGGTCGAGCGTTTGAAAAGAATCCGCCGCAAGGAGCATGAAATGTACAATGCCCATGTCGAAGAAGCTTACGTCGCGCCCGCATCCGGCGCAGTCGCGCAGACAAACCAGGACAACATTGTCCGATGGCGAAAAATTCTGACCATGGTCGATTCGACAAACCAAAACGACTGGCGCCAAGCAATCATCGAGGCAGACATCATTTTGGATGAGATTGTGACGGCCGCGAATTATGCCGGCGAGGATCTGGGAACAAAACTTCGCAATGCCACCGAGGCCGATCTCAAAACCGTGAAGCTTGCCCGGGAAGCCCATTTCATCAGAAATCGAATTGCCCATGACGGCGCCGCCTATCCAGTGAGCCAGCACGAGGCCAAGCGCGTGGTCAATCTCTACAAGCAAGTGTTTGAAGAATTCTATTACATTTAAAGTAGTGCCGCCGGCTCTTGCTTTTTCCTCCTAAAATGTTACTATGTTAATCCCATAGCGGGGTAGAGCAACGGTAGCTCGTCAGGCTCATAACCTGAAGATTGCCGGTTCGATTCCGGCCTCCGCAACAAGCAAGGTAGATGCGAGTGCCTCATATTCTGAGTCATTTTCATCGGAAAACATCGAACACAAAAGCAGAGAAAAATCTCTGCTTTTGTGTTACTGGAAGTTATTCCGCGATCAGTTTCTTGTCTTTGAGCAGTATCTTGCTTTTGATGCACGACAGCACTTCTCGCTTTTCTAAAAGAGTCCCGTGCTGAAGCATGTACTTGGCGAATATCTTGATGCTTATGTCCCTATGCTTTTTTGATTGCGGCAAATCCTGCTTGAGTACTCCAGTTTGAAAGAGTGCGTATCGCGCGATTTCTTTTTCTAGTTTTTGTCGTAGCTCTGATTTATCCAAACTCATTGTGTCGATGATAGGCAACATCTCGGCGATCAATATCGTTTCGCTCACAGACTCATTCGGGCAGTCTCGGTTTTTTACTTTGGTACAGCGATAATAGATATGCGCGTTCGAGCCGCCGTTTTTGAGTTCCTTGATTTTCTCTTCAGCTGTTATACCCGAATCGCAGTATGCACAGTGGAGCATTCTCGTGAAAGCGAACTCACGGCCGTAGGCCTTTTTCTTCTCGACTTTCAGTTTTTCCTGCACTATATCGAAAACCTCTTTTGTAATGATCGGCGTATGTTTGCCAGTATACCAATCGCCGCTACCCTCGGGATATTCGAAAACACCATAGTAGAAGGACATACGCAATATGCGGTATATATTGCCGAGCGTTACGTACTTGCCGTATCTGTTTTTAAATTCCGTTTCCTTGAGCCATTTGCATATCTTTCTGCCGGAGTATCCCTCGTATGCCACCTTGTGAAATATATCCCTTACGATCGGCGCTCTTTGGTGATCGACAATGGCTTGGCATTTTTCATCCTTATTCTTGCTGTTCAAATACCCAGTCGGTGCCATCGATGGTCTCAGCCCCATCGCCGCACGCGTTCGCAGTCCGCGTTTGACGTTGATGACCTTGTTATCGTTTTCAAGCTTAGCCTGTGATCCCAGAATCATGAGAAGAAATTTCTCATTTGGATTGTTCGTGAACTTCTGTCCGCCGTAGGTGCGTATCTCGACCAGTAACTTTTGATCCATGAGGTCAACGATCCTACCGAGGTCGCCCGCGTTGCGACTGATACGATCGGGTGCCCACGTCAGTATGCCGTTGTACTTGCCCTGCTTCAGCTCCGCAATAATCTCATTGAACACCGGCCGTTGGCCCGCTTCCTTAGCTGAGTGCGATTCCTGTTTTCTGTCTACTATTTCCAGTCCTTCATTGACCGCCAGTTTCTCCATCTCGGCGATCTGGCTGTCGATTGAAAGTATCTGCTTGTCCTCCTGCTCTGTACTTTTGCGTGCGTAAAGGCAGTATTTCACCTTTACGGGGACTGCTACTTTGGCCGCAGTTCCCAGTGGCGCTTCTGTTTTATATGTCATACATCTTAATCAATGACGCAGACCCGCCGAGGAGTCTAGGCTCCCTAGTTGGTAAACTGTAGGTAACTTATCTTTCAAAAAAGGCCTGAAAATGCTAATATTTTAGGCACGTTATGGCTAACAAAAATCTCACAAACGAGAGGGTATTCAGAGTAGAAAACGACTTATGAAACTACTATATAAATATATTGTATATACTCTTATTTTAATAGTTTCTTTTTTGAGTGCATGGTTATTACCTCTAGAGGCAACTATGAAAGGAATAGTTGCGTTCCCTGGAGTGGGTGTCTTATTTCTCGCTCTGTATCAATTATTACGAGATGGATGGCAACATGATAGAAATTTAAATCTTCAGTATAGACAACAAGATTTTATACTTTCTACTTCGTCACACATAGCAGATGTTGTTTACGACAGGCACGTCCTTTTCTGTGAGGAATATATTGATAGAGTTCAGAAAGGTAGGCAGGAATTATTAAGAGATGGTGCTTCACCAAAAGCATTGAGTATTGGTGGTGATCTTGTAAGGATACGGCAAAAACATTCCGCATGGTTAACAGATAAAATTGAGAACAGCTTGAAACCCTTTGAGCAGGCCTTGATAAAAATTGGTGCTGATGAACAACATCTCAGAACGACAGCGACGCAAGACATTGATGATAGAAAGAGAGATATTATCGATAAATTATATAGATCATTTGGGTTGGTATTGGGTCACGAGAAACCCATGAATGACATGGAGGCAGAAATTCATATAGATAAAATAATTGATAAAATTAGAGACATTCTCGGGATAAAAACTATGACTGAGTTAAGATCAGAGGCGATTTGTGTGACTCTTAATAGATTAAAAGGTCATTGATTAGTGTTTATGGAATTTCGCTTGAATAGTCTCCCTAGTTGGTAAGCTGTTGGTAACTCGACTACACAAAAAGACCTATCTAAGCTAGGGTACATGGACTGATAGCCAGAATTGAGCTATCATAACCAGTGACAATTTAATATGTTTTTATGGCCTAACCCTCTTGGTTTTCCAGGAGATATGGTCAAAATTCCCGCTAGAGATCAAAAGACTCCTCGTCAGAGTCACTCTAGCGGGTCGTAACTGGAAACGGTTACGGGCAGGGCCGAAAGGTTCTGTCGCGATGGCGAGGAGCCTTTTGCTACTCGGTTCTCACCATTCTTAAACCCCGCTAGAGTTTATGAAAAAATATTTTCTTATATTCGCATTTATTGCGTTGACCCCATCGATCGCATCCGCCGCTTGGTGGAACCCGCTTTCGTGGGGTATTTTTTCTTCAATACTCCAGGATAGCTCTCCGAAACAGACCGAGGTTATCACCGCCCATCCGACGAACAATCTTATAGCAACTTCAACTGATCAATTTGCCACGACCACTACTCAGGCTAACATTAGTATTTCCTCTACAACCAAAACATCACCTGTAGTTAATACGTCCAAGACGGATTCAAAGACTGTTAAATCTGTTGTTAAGAAACCTCAGCAGACTCAGCCTACTGGTGATCTTTGTAATGGTACATATTGGAATGCTTGTCCAACGGGGCAAAAGATGATTTGTCCGCAAACTGGAAATGCTTACTGTCAGCTTCCAGTACAGCAACCACCGATTGTACCGGCTACTACAACGTTGACAACAACACCCATCGCTACGACTACAGTCGATAAAGGCACTCCTTACAAAGGCCAAGACGGTAATTGGTATTACCCGAATGCATATGATGCGAATGGTAAAACCTTGCAGGTTATAGTACCTGATCCAAAAGTGATCGTTACTATCAATCCATCGAGTGTTGATTATGGTGGTACAGCGACCCTCAGTTGGACAGCTAATGGAGCTACATCATGTACCCTAAATTCATCCCCAGTGCTACTTGCCCCGACAGGTTCACAGACGACGGGAACTCTTTCAACCTCAACAACTTACACCGTCTCTTGTACGGATAAGGATGGAACGGCATCTAGTAGTGTTACGGTAAATGTTCCACAATCCTCTATCAATTACGCCGCCGCCGCGAAAGATTGTTATGTAGGTGGTGGGACATTATATTCTCAATTTCCTTGCCTTGATGAGAGAAATTATGCAGGCATATTGCCATCAAACATATTCCCATATAGTTCTTCCCAGTTCGATGGCCTACCACCTCCTTTTTAATTCCACACGGAAGGGGTAATTAAATATATGAATCAAAAAAATAAAATGAAAAAATATCTTATCGCACCCATAGCTCTAGCTTTCATTCCCTCAATTGCTTTCGCCGCTTGGTGGAACCCGCTTTCGTGGGGTATTTTCTCATCGCAAAGCTCTCTACCACCTGTACCAATAGCACAATTGGTAAATTCTACAAGTACATCGCAAAATGATTTTTTTATATCGACAACGACGGTCGCCAATGCGTCCTCAACTGCCGCAGTGGGAAGCACCACAAATCCTTCCGCTATAATTTATAAACATACGGTCAAAAAATATGTTCTGATACCTATTACCGCAGGCTCGTCTACGCAGATGGAGACTCCGCCAATTGCTACAACATCATTGACATCTACTGCTCCGTCGCCTTGCTTGCCAGACTATAAATATTCGGCAAATCTTGGCTGTATTTCTGCCAATCTGCCCACTGGTTACGTTTCAAGTTCTAATGCCAATTCCTCTAATCAGCAGAACGAAATGCAAGCCGAAATAATGGCGAAAAATAACATCAGTGCTTCTACAACAAGTCAGTTTAATTATGTAAATGGAGTGATGGTACCTACAGGAGAAAATACTGGGACACCAAACTATGCATCACAAAATCCTTGCGATTCAGCACCATTATTTAGTTCTTCGCCAAATTGCGTTCCAGCGAGTGCACAACAGCCGCAATACCCTTCCTGTTCAGATAATGATGGTGATCCTTGTGAACTTCCAGAAGGAAGTAATTCTTGTCCAAACGGATGGCAAATGACTACGTCAATATATGGTAGCACTTGTTCGCCGCAACCAACCAGTGAGGCGTGCCTATCAGATGTAGAAAAATGGAATGAATGGGATGGAGCTACTAACCAGCAATTACAAGACGAAGGTGAACGAGACTGTAATGGAACTACAGATGAGAATTATTTTAATTAAAATCATAAAAAAATATTTGATTGTCGGAATCGTCGCCATATTTTTTCCGATCACAGCGTCGGCGTCAACTGTGTCAACTACCGACCAACTCGAAGGTATTTTCTATATCTCTCCTGCTTACCTGACTGCGGGCATTAACGACCTTCAGACAAATGTGCCGTCGGGGGATATTGTTGCTCCGCAGACATACAGTGTTGACTCCAACCTCGAAGCTACCGGCTCAGTCCCTGAACAAATCATGGAAATTACAAAATCGAAAGGCGTTAAAGTCATGCCTCTCATTACGAATGGCGATAATTTTAGTCAGTCGTTAATGAACGACTTGCTCGCATCGACAACGGCACAGAACAATGTCATTTCGTACCTCATATCCGAAGCGCAGAATAATGGCTACATCGGTTGGCAATTCGACTTTGAACATATGGAAGCTAGCGACAGCGAACCGTATACTGCTTTCGTGAAGAAAGCCGCCACGGTACTTCATCAGAACAATCTCATTCTATCGGTCACAGCGGTGGCACGTACAGACGATGCTACGTCAACTCCATTTTACCAAAATTGGGCGGGCGCATATGACTATGCTCAATTGGCAAAGTATGCCGACTTCATCAGTTTAATGACTTACGACGATCCGAAAACAATCGGCCCGACCGCTTCAATCCCTTATGATACGAGTGTTCTGAATTATCTTTCGGATAAAGTACCGACGGATAAAATATCTCTCGGTATTCCGCTCTACTATTACGGCTGGGACATAACGGCGACTTCTAGTCAGATAGACTTGTTTTACAACGTTCCATCTTCCGATTTCGGAGAAGTGATCAACTACGGCGGCACATATACCCGATGGCAATATGACCGAGAAAATTATGGTCTCAACGAACTATTTGATTCCGGTCTCGGCTCGCCTTACTCGACCTACTATTTAAACGGTCATGAATATCAAATTTGGTACGACGACTCGACAAGCATGCAAATGAAGCTTGACATGGCGCGATTGTTCCATTTACGTGGCTTTTCGGCATGGGCTTTGGGACAAGAATTTCCTGACGTGTGGGATGCTTTTGATAAAAATAATAAATAAAAAAATGAAAAAAATAATCGGAAATGTCGAAGATATTTTATCGAGAAATCGGAAGATTCTTGAGTATAGAAAAACACATATGCAAAAGGAAACCGCTAAAAAATTTGTTCGTTCGGCTGAAAGAATTAGGCAAATAGAACATTTAAAAAAATGTAATATTCACGATATTCAATATTATGACAAGTGTCCTTCTTGCATAAATTCCGTAGAGTTAAAAAAATATGCAAAGTTTGTTGAAAATTTGGATCAGAAATCTTTGATGGAG
Organism: Candidatus Tayloriibacteriota bacterium; assembly: GCA_003151615.1. Taxonomy (GTDB): domain Bacteria; phylum Patescibacteriota; class Minisyncoccia; order Phycocordibacterales; family PALSA-1337; genus PALSA-1337. The sequence continues at coordinate 397,283 of PLXZ01000001.1, forward strand.
GAAGTCTCTAAAGAAGCTGAGAACAGAAGAAGGGATTTTATTTCTACACAAAAGAGAGTTTGTCTTATAAAAATCTTGAAAGAAAATTACGATTTCCCTTTAAAAGAAATCGCGAATTATCTCAAAAGAGATAGAACAACAGTACGTTATCTTGATAATATGTATTTAAAAAAATAACTTAAAAACAAAAAAAATATAGGGTTCGGGAGGTTTCTCTAGGGCATAGGATTTAAAAGATTTAATTTGAATATATAAAATAATGAAAAACAACATAATAAATACAGTATGTCCTAAATGTAAAAAATCAATATCAATATCAATTGATGAAGTTTTGACAGATCAAATTCAGGCAAAATTAAGTAAGGATTTTGAGGAGAAAGAAAAAAAGCTAAAGGACTTTCTTGAAAAATCAAACCAAATAATTCTTGCGAAAGAGGAGGAAAAACTTAAAAAGAAAATCAAAGAAGACGCAGAGAAAGAGGTTAAATCAGAAAAACGTTTTCTAGAGGAACAATTAAAGGAAAAAGATGAAAAGTTAACAATGGCAAATAAAGAAAAAAAAGCTTTTGAACTTGAATCAGCTAGAAAAATGGATAAGATTCAAGAAGATGCTTCAAGAAAGGCTACCGAGGCTCAGCAGTCAATCATTGATCAATTGAATAAGAAACTTTCTGACGCTACAAAAGCGAAAGATGAGTTGGCAAGAAAATTGGAGCAAGGTTCTCAGCAGACACAGGGAGAAGTACAAGAAATTATCCTAGAGAAACTTCTCGGGAATGAATTTAAATTTGATGATATTTCACCTGTGCCAAAGGGTATAAATGGTGCTGACATAATACAGACTGTTAAAAATAGGCATGGTATGGAGTGCGGAAAGATAATATGGGAATCAAAAAAGACAAAGTCGTGGACAAATGGGTGGATACAGAAACTAAAAGATGATCAAAGGTCTATTAAGGCCGAAATGGCAGTTATTGTATCTTCAGTACTTCCTGAAGGGGTTGAGGGTGGAACCCTACGAGAGGGTGTGTGGATCTGTGATATGAGATCGGTATTATCGATTGCTACGGCATTACGGTACACACTTGAGACAATTTCGAATCAAAAGAGAATGCTTGCTGGGAAAGATGACAAAAAAGAAATTCTCTATAATTATCTTACAGGAACAGCTTTTACACACAAAATTCAGGCAATTGTGGAGACTTTCCTGCGCATGGAGAGTGATCTCGTCAAAGAGAAAGGCATGCAGGAAAAGATATGGGCTGAACGAGAGAAGGGTATTAAAAAAATCAAGTCAAATATAACTGCGATTGTTGTTGATCTCCATGAAAATGTTCCGTTGCAAAAGATTGATTTTCTAGAATTGCCAGATTCTTCTTCACGGGGAAAATAGTGGAACAAAAATGAAAAAGAATAAAGACAAAGAAATAACCATCGCCGATCTGATTCCGGATATGAAAAAAGATATCCGCGAAATACAAAAGGAGCAATCCGAAGTAAAATTTTATGACAGGCTTCTTGATGAAAATATCGATGATTTGTCCAAACTAATAGGCAGAAAACTCACCCGGGACGAAAAGAAGAAAGTTTTTCGGATCGTCGATCGCTATAGCCCGAAATACAGCGACGGAGACATCATAGATTATTTCCCGTTCGATTTGGCTTGGAGGATATATAAAATCTTGAAGAAGAATGATTTCGACGAAGGGTGCCTTAAGAGCCGGTATTTGAGCGAGGATGTGTTTGAAATAGCAAAAGAGAATGATCTGAGCTTGGCGGAGGCCGAAGAGCTCCATGAGTTTATTGAAGAGAACGATTACAAGGACGCTTTTAAAGCCTATGAGGCTTGGAAGTCGGAGCACTGAGAAAAGACTCGAGTAAAGGTTACCCGATCTGAAGATGATATGCCTATTATTCCTTCTCTTGATTTTTAGTCGGTGTCACCGGCCTGTTCCGGTAACTTTCTTTTGCTTCCGTCCACACCCTCATTATTTCTCCACTAGGCGGATGTTCTCGTCTCGATTCTGCAGGAATACGCCTCTGTTCGTCTGTCCATTTGCGGTACCATTCGGCGAGATGGGTTAGCATATATCGGTATTCCGCGATACTCGATATCATCTCCGATTCAATTTCCACATTGCCGTAATATCGCCGGTACGCCGCATCGTCTTCGACCGTAAAGCGTTTTCGCGGCTTGACGATGGGTACGGATATGACGAAAGGTTTCATGTGATCGACGAGGGGTTTCTGATACTCCACGTCTCTCTCTGGTCCGTAGCGGGAACGCAGTTCGTCAGATATTTCCACGTGACTGTCATCGTTATCCGTGCCGTTTTTGTTCCAGCCGAGAATTTTCAGCAAAAATTCCCGAGTCCAGACCCCGCGCGTGAAGTGACTTTTCATTTCTCTGATGCTGTCGAGATTGGGGAACCGTCCCGGCCACATGATGCGCCGCTCGTCATCCAGGAGCGGGTACGTTCGGAATATGCCGGAAAGGTTTCCTTTGCGGATCTTTTCTTTCAGCCGCATGAGAAGCGAGTCGGGGCAGACAAGGTTACCGAGAACGATGATACGCGTTCCCTTGCTTCCGAGCGGCAATATCTCGCTCGTGAGTCTCTGCCATGCGTTGTTGCGGTTGACTTCGTCCTTGGCCGTCGAAGTGTCCTCGATGTCGTCGCAGACAATGAGGTCGGGACGGATTGTCCCATATTTGAGTCCGCGGATGCTCTGTTCGAGAGATACCGACTGGATTTTCGATTCATGGTATTCCAATTCAAGCGACATCTTTTTCCACTCGGCCTCATGGTCGGTAAACGGCCCGAAGTCTGATCGCAGAAGAGCGTTTGAGATAAGCTCGTCCCTGATGCCCACGAAATGACTTTTGGCCTGATCCTGCGTCTGGCTTACGACGACCACGAACTTTTTCTGCGGCTTGCCCAAGATCGACCAAAGGACATTGCCCATGTTCATGATGGTCGATTTACCCGACTCCCGAAAGGCCATGACGGCGATAAACTGACGCGATGAATCTTTCAGGATATGACCCATCTCCCGATGAAACGGAGCAAGCGGATACGAAAGATGATGCCGCAGATATATGAGGCAGAACCATAACGGATCCTCGTATGCCAATTTTCTTCTCAAGACCGGATCATCGAGCGCCTGTTTCAATTTTTTGATATCGAATTCATTCGGCATGGTCTGGTGTGACTGATGTTCCTGGCGACGGTTCGAGGAATTCCTTGAAGAGCTTTTCTTCTTCCGGCGTAAGTTCCGCCGTATTTATGATCGGCTTCCGTACCGACTTGCCGCCGTAGCGCGGGTGGTTGTTCTTGAGCCACATGGCGATGGCAGGCATTTTCTTTTCCTTTATGAGGGTGATCAACTGCGACTCGCTCATATCACTCACGAATTCGATGCCTTGGTTGAGAGCGTCCTCGCTCTCTTTCCGGAACACCTTGTCATCACGTCGCCAACGGTAGTAGGTGTCCCGGGAGATGCTTGCACGTTTGCAAGCGGCTTCAATGATGGGCAGTTCCTTCAAGGTGGCGACAAGTTTGACTTTGAAATCGGCCTGACGTTCATCAATCGTTTGGTCGTAGGTGTTTTCAGCCATGGATTTTTTTCGCCTTAAGACCTGTTAATTTTTCCCATCGCTTCTTGATCACCTCGGCGTACACGGGTGACTTTTCCATGAGGTAACAGCGTCGGTTCATTTTCGTTGAAGCGATCAGTGTCGATCCGCTTCCGCCGAAGGGTTCGATGATGAGGTCATTTCGCTTCGTCAATACCTTTATGTACGGAATGAGAAGCTCTAACGGCTTTGTGCCGAAGATAATTTCCTGTCCCGACGAAGCCTTGTCCGCGGCGGTGTGGCTGATGAAATCCGTCGGGCATATCTTTTTGCCTTTCTCGTAGCTTTCCCAGTGCGGTTTGCCTAACGTGGCAAAGAGCGCGTTTTCATATTCGTTTTGGAACAGTTCTTCCTCGGGTTCTATATTGAGAGCGATTTTCCCGCCGGTACCGACGAGAGCTATGTCAGTCTTGTTGAAGAACTTGTACTTGGCCGAAAATCCTTGCATGCGGTTACCCACATGCCACGTAATTGTGTTACGATACTTCCAGTGTTTCTCGAGTTCATTCCAAATAATTCGAAGATTTTTCGGATTCTCGAAAATAATAATGGAGAAGTCAGGTTTCTGCACTTTTGCGACATTCGCCATCCATAACTCCGTGAAGTTATCCGGAAGGATGTCGGTCTCGAGGTATCGGCGATCGCGCTTGTTGCCGAAGCCCGTGACGGCATCGCCTTTCTTCTTTTTACCCTTGAGGTAATCGAGTATATATGGCGGGTCGGTGAGACACATGTCGGCTTTCACCCCATCCATTAGTTTGAGCGTATCGGCTTCGACAGTGCTGTCACCGCACATGAGGCGCGAGCCGTTCAGGTCGTACACGTCTCCCTTTTTGATGTCAATGCTATCGATCTTTAGCTTTTTAAGCTCTTTTTCGAGATCAAACTGCTCGGGCGTTTCTTCGATTGCGAATATATCGTCGAGGTCTTCCGACGAGAAGCCGATGCCCGACAGGAATGTTTCGTCGAATTTTGCGAGCAGATCCCAGTCAAATTCGCCCGTGTTTTTGTTGAGGCGAATATTCAACTCCTTTTCCTTTTCGATGTCGGGAATGTTGATATATACGACTGGAACTTCGGTGATGCCGAGCTCCTTGATTACTGACAAACGAAAATGTCCGCCGATGACGACACCCGCGCGTTCCGGCGCGGAGTTGACGAGAAGCGGATCGACGAGGCCGAAACGCTTGATACTTTCTTTCAACTGGTCACTGGCTTCCTTGTCCCATTTTCTAGGGTTATACGAAGCCACTTTTAATACGTCGACTGAGACATGCTCAATTTTGATTTTTTCTGAATTCATTATGTTTAATTTATGAAGAACTGATTAATACTGCAGTTTTTTGCAAAGCAAAAAAGCGCCCAGTTTTTGATTGCGGGACGGATTGGTTGATGGATAACATCCGGTCACCTTGTACAGGTTATGAACCCTATTCGGTTGTTCTTCTTTTCAGAAGATTTTGATCAGCTTTTACAAGCAAATCGGAGATGCGCGAGAGAGTGGAACCAGACCCTTTTCAGGAATCCCTCTCAGCCTTTATCAGGCATTTTTCCGCTGTCATGCGGAGGAATTGATGTAAATGATATATCGTCCGTGGAAAAAGTCAATATCACTGTCTCTTATGGATGTGAATATCTATCGTGGTGTATAATTTGTTGTGTCATGAAAAATCCAAAGGCAAAAAAACCAAAAAAATATACGGAAGCGCAAAAAGCATTTATTGACGATGCGGCTCAGCAGTATGCTGACCTTATTGTGCAAGTCATTGAACAAAATCACGCTGCTAAAAAAGTCGAAAAGGAGGGAGAATAAGACACAGGGTAGAGGTGCCTGAGTGCTGTCTTAAATGTCTTATTCGCATATGGTTGAGCCATGCTTCGACACGCTTGAAACACTTGTCTTATTCGTAAATCGGAAAAATGACCCCCTATGCGTCTGGGTCATCGTACCTATTATGGTGTCGCTTAAAAACCCTTACACGGTCTTGCATCACTCCGTCTGAGACGCGTCAGGGCAACAAGTCAAGACGGTTTTGGAACCGCTGCAAAAAAGTCCCAGAAACGGGGCTTTTTTGTTGGTTGAAAGTTTGCCTCAACTCGTGCTTGTCACTGCCAGAGGGCGTTATCCACATATTTCATGATTGCGAAACATTGAAACTAGAGCGATAATGGAACAATATCACTCGTTTAATAAATTTTTTTAATAATGCACACATGTTTATGACAATAATAAAGAGGGATGGTACGGAGGTTACGTTTGAAGAAGGCAAAATTGCGCGGGCGATCGCTCAGGCAGGCAGGGCGACCGGCGAATTCGACGAGACCGAAGCGAAAAAACTGACGGAGAGCGTCATCGCCGCCGTTTTGAAAAAAAGAGACGGCGATCCGGCGCAACACGTGCCCCGCGTCGAGGAAATTCAGGACGTGGTTGAGCAGATACTCATGCGTTCGCGATTCAAATTGACGGCAAAAGCCTATATTCTCTATCGAGCCCAACACGCGGAAATGCGAGCTTTCGCCACGGCGGCGTCGCTTGGCCTTGTCGATAATTATTTGGAAAAGCTCGACTGGCAGGTGAAGGAAAACAGCAACATGGGCTATTCGCTCCAGGGCCTCAACAACTATATTTTTTCCGAAGTCAGCAAAACGTACTGGCTCAATAAAATCTATCCGAAGGAAGTTCGCGCGGCGTACGAATCGGGCGACATGCACATCCACGATTTAGGCACACTCTCCATTTATTGCGTCGGCTGGGATCTGATGGACCTTCTCACGGAGGGATTCAAGGGCGTTTCGGATAAAATTGAATCCGCTCCGCCGAAGCATTTCCGTTCGGCTCTCGGCCAGATCGTCAATTTCATGTACACCTTGCAGGGCGAGGCCGCCGGCGCCATCGCATTTTCAAATTTCGACACGCTCCTCGCTCCGTTCATCAGATACGACGGTCTGACCGCCGATGAAGTCAAGCAATGCATGCAGGAATTTGTTTTCAACATGAATGTGCCGACGCGCGTCGGTTTCCAGACGCCGTTTTCAAACATAACCCTCGATTTGACTCCGTCGGTCAACTTCAAAAATCTGCCGGTCATGATTGGCGGCAAACCGCAACGCGAAAAATATTCCGAATTCCAGAGGGAAATGGATATTTTGAATACGGCATTGTTTGCCGTCATGAGCGAAGGCGACGCCGCCGGCCGGGTCTTCACATTCCCGATTCCGACGGTCAACGTCACGAAGGATTTCGATTGGAACAATCCGAATTTGAAGGGGCTTTGGGAAATCACCGCGAAATACGGCGTGCCGTACTTCAGTAATTTCGTCAATTCCGACATGAAGCCGGAAGATACGCGTTCGATGTGCTGTCGTCTGCGTCTGGATTTGCAGGAGCTTGATCGACGCGGCGGGGGACTCTTCGGCGCGAATGCCTTGACCGGTTCGGTCGGCGTCGTGACGATAAATATTCCACGTCTCGGATATATGGCCAGAAACAAGGCCAAAACGGCGAAAGAAGCCAAAGAAAAATTCCTGAAACTTCTCGCGGAGAAAATGGATATTGCGCGCGAAAGCCTCGAAATCAAGCGAAAAATGATCGAACGTTTGACCGACGCCAATCTGTATCCGTACACGAAATTTTATCTCAGAAAAATAAAGGAGAGCCTCGGCGAATATTGGAAAAATCATTTTTCGACAATCGGTTTGGTTGGATTGAACGAAGCGGCGGTCAATCTGATTGGTCATGACATTGGTTCGGCTGAAGGGCAGGCATTCGCCGGAGAGGTTCTCGACTTCATGCGCCAGAGGCTCGTCTCGTATCAAAAAGAAACCGGCAATCTGTACAATTTGGAGGCGACGCCGGCGGAAGGTACGGCGTACCGTTTGGCGTTGAAGGACAAAAAATTGTATCCGGATATTATTGTCGCGAACGAAGCGGAATTCGCGAAAGGGGCCCAGCCGTTTTACACGAATTCGTCGCATGTGCCGGTCAATTATACAAGTGACATTGTCGAGTTGCTCAATATTCAGGATAATCTTCAAACGAAATATACCGGAGGAACGGTCATCCACCTGTTTCTCGGCGAACGCATCGCCGATCCGTCCGCCGTGCCGGCCCTCGTGAAAAAAATCTGCGAGAATTACCGTCTGCCGTATTTCACCCTGACGCCGACATTCAGCGTCTGTTCGTCGCACGGATATATCAAGGGCGAAAAGCCCCTCTGTCCGACATGCCACAAGGAGTGCGAAGTATATTCCCGCGTCGTCGGTTACTTGCGTCCCGTCGGCCAGTGGAACGAGGGCAAGCAGGCTGAATTTTCTCTGCGCCGAAAATTCACGCCGGAATTCATCGAAGTCGGCGGGGCTCGGGTCGAAGCCCTGTCGGCAGTTTCCGCCGATCCTTCGGCGTAATTTCGCCGCCATGAAATTCGGCGGGCTCGAGAAAATCACGCTCATTGATTATCCGGGGAAAATTGCGTGCATGGTGTACACCATCGGCTGCAACTTCCGCTGTCCGTATTGCCACAATCCGGAACTCGTCGACGAAACGGTGGTAGACACGATTTCGGAGAGAAAAGTCCTGGAATTTCTCGACGGGAGGCGCGCAATGCTCGATGCAGTCGTCGTCACCGGCGGGGAACCAACCATGCATGGCGAGGCTTTGCTGTGCTTTCTCAAAAAAGTCAAAGCGAGAGGCTTTTTGGTCAAGCTCGATTCGAACGGCACCAACCCGGAGATTTTGAAAAGGGCGATTGACGGAAAATTGGTCGATTATGTCGCCATGGACATTAAATCACCAATGTCGAAATACGCGCAGGTCGTGGCCCGGCCGGTCGACGTGGCCGCAATCCGCGCGAGTATTGAGTTGCTGATTTCTTCACCCGTCGAATATGAATTTCGCACGACGGTCATAAAGGCCTTGTGCTCGCCGGAGGATATCGACGAAATCGGGCGCGAAATTCGCGGCGCTCGGCGATATTTTCTTCAAAAATTTGTTCCGACGAAGTTGCTTAATCCGCAATTTTTGAAGAAAGTCACGTACAGCGACGCGGAGTTTGAAGCTTTCCGGAAAAAAATGAACACATATGTCACATATTGCGGTATCAGATAAAAAACATAAACGCAGCGTCTATCTTGACCATGCGGCGTCGACGCCGATTGATAGGTCGGTGCTTTTGAAGATGCTTCCGTATTTCGGCGGAGAATACGGCAATCCGTCGTCGATGCATTCCTCCGGCCGCCGCGCCGGTCAGGCTATTGACCGCGCCCGCCGGGAAATTGCCGACATTCTCGATTGCTTGCCCGAAGAAGTTATTTTTACCGGCTCGGGCACCGAGTCCGACAATCTGGCCTTGCGCGGAGTGGCGCATGCGTACCGGCATGCCGGCGACCACATCATAATTTCAGCCATTGAACACAAGGCAGTAACTGAATCGGCGAAACTTCTCGAAAAGCAAGGATTCAAGGTCAGCATTGCGCCGGTCAATGCGTATGGTTTCGTCGATATTCCGGCATGCGTCCGGTTGATTACCGAAAAAACAATTTTAATTTCGGTCATGTACGCCAATAATGAAATCGGCACGATCGAGCCGATACGGGAACTTTCAACGGCGATCCGCGTATGGCGCATGGACAACGGCGGTCGCTCGTTTCCGTTTATCCATACCGATGCATGCCAAGCCGCCGGATTTTTGCCGCTCAACGTCAACGAGCTCGGCGTCGATCTCATGACGATTAACGGTTCGAAAATATACGGACCGAAAGGCATCGGCATTTTGTATAAAAAAAGAGGCATCAGTCTGGCGCCGATAGTGGTCGGCGGCGAGCAGGAGAAAAATTTGCGCGCCGGGACGGAAAGCGTGGCTCTCATCGTCGGTTTTGCGAAGGCTCTGTGTCTCGCCGACAGTTTGAAGGAAGTCGAAAGCGCCCGCCTGATTGAACTTCGCGATTATTTTTTCGAAGGCTTGTTGCGTTCGATTCCCGGCTCGATTAAAAACGGCCATCGCATGATGCGTTTGCCGAACAATGTCCATATTTCCATTCCGAATATAGAGGGCGAGTCGATTCTTCTCATGCTCGATAAACTGGGAGTTGAAGCTTCGACCGGTTCGGCCTGCTCCGCATATGATTTGAAGCCTTCGCACGTATTGCTCGCCATCGGACAGACCTCCGAGTTCGCGCACGGAAGCATCCGTTTTTCAATGGGCAGAAGCACGACGAAAAGCGACGTCGATTATGTTTTGTCGGTATTTCCGTCGATTGTCCGGCAATTGTCGGGAATTTCTTCACTCACTGCGAGCATCAAACCCCGGCATATTTCCGCCACAGCAAAAATTTCAAAATCATGAAAAAAATAAAAACAAAAATATCGCCAAAAACAAAAGGGCAAAAGACAAAACTGTGCGACGTTCAGGATTGGCTGTACAGCGATATTGTGAAGGATCATTTTTTCAATCCGCGCAATATTTTGCTCGACGAGACGAATTATGTCGCCGACGGCGTGGGCGTTGTCGGTTCTCCGGCCTGCGGCGACATGATGGCGGTATGGATAAAAGTCGATCCGAAAACCAAACGCATTGCCGAATGCAAATGGCGTACCTTTGGCTGTGCATCGGCCATTGCGTCGACGTCAATGATGTCGGTTATGGCCACCGAAAACGGCGGTATGACGCTCGCGCGGGCGAAGAGACTGTCGCCGGAAGAAATTATCGAGCGGCTCTCCGGTCTGCCGAACCGGAAGTATCATTGTTCGGTGCTCGGGCAGAACGCTTTGCGCGAAGCAATCGAGGACTATCAAAAAATGTTTCGTGAAAAATAATACTATGACCGAAGAAATACGAAAAACATACCGGGTTGTTGAAAAAGTGACGGAGGCGCCGTCGGTTTCGACGATCAAACTTGTCATTGATGATGGTGTGAAGAAAAATATTGTTCCGCCGTTTCATCCGGGACAATTCATTAATGTATATTTCCCGGAACTCGGAACTCCGGAAGGGAAGGCATACAGCATATCGAGCTCACCGTTGGAAAAGACGCTCAATATTACGGTGAAGGCAATGGGTCAATTTTCGAATAAACTCTGCGCACTCGAAAAAGGCGACATGATTACGGCGTCATTGCCGTACGGATATTTTTACAGCGAATCGGACGAGACGTCGATTGTCATGATTGCCGGGGGTATCGGCATCGCTCCGTTTCGAAGCATGATTTTTGATGCGGCCGCGCGAACTCCGCAAAGAAAGCTGAGGCTTTTTTGCAGTTATCGCGCGGCCGCCGACATCATTTTCAGGAAAGAACTCGACGCGCTGTCGGCGGCCGCGCCCTGCGACTTCAAGGTTTTTTATTTCGTCACCCGCGAAGAATGCCGCGATCCGGCAGTCATTTCCGGACGCATGTCGGTCAATGACATCATCGGCAACGCAAAAAAAGGCCGCAAAAACATAGCCGGAAGGGAATTTTTCATGTGCGGCTCCATCCAGTTCGTCGGCAGTTTCTGGAAGGCCCTCCGCAAGCAGGGTGTTCTCGAGGAAATGATGTGCACCGAATCGTTTTTCTCGCATTGAATTTTTTTGGCCGGGCGTATATACTGCTAGTATATAATTATCGAAACTATGAAATCAAAAATACTTTCAAAAAAACAAAATCCGCTGTCGCCGCTGCCGAAGGAAGCCTACGAAAAAAACGCCCTTATTTACAAAATCCTTTCCAATTCGAAACGGCTCGAGATCCTGAACATTTTGAAGAAAAAAGAAACATCGGTCGAGACGCTCCTCGGCATTACGCGTTTACCGAAGGCTAATCTCTCCCAACACCTCGCATTGATGCGGCATAACGGCCTGGTCGTGCCGCGTCGCGACGGCCTCAACATTTTCTACAGCATCGTCGATCCGCGCATCGTCGAGCCGTGCAAAATTCTCCACCAGCTCCGCCATCAGTCGCGTGTGATATAGCACAATGAACATCATATTTTTCGAAACGACAAAAGAGGAGCAGTCAGCCTTGTCCGCGCTGGTGTCAGGCGCCGACTGCACTTTTGTGTCCGAAAAATTGGATGCGAAAATTGCCGCTCTCCATCCTGACGCCGAAATTATTTCGACGTTCATCAACTCCGAAATTTCAAAGGAAGTGATTGACGCATTGCCGAAACTGAAACTCATTTCAACTCGCTCGACCGGCTACGATCACATCGACGTCGAATACGCCAAAAGCAAAGGCATAGCCGTTTCCAACGTTCCGTCATACGGCTCGCGAACCGTCGCCGAATTCGCTTTCGCTCTCATGCTCGATCTCTCGAGAAAAGTTTCAGATGCGAACCGGCAGATACGCCAGGACGGCAGTTTCGACATCACCAATTTTCGCGGCTTTGACTTGTTTGGCAAAACTCTCGGCGTCATTGGCACCGGAAAAATCGGCAAAAATGTCATCAAAATCGCCAAAGGTTTCGGCATGAACGTCGTCGCGTTCGACGCTTTTCCCGACGCGCAATTCGCCGCCGAAGTCGGCTTCACCTATATGCCGCTCGCAGGCCTTCTCGCCGTATCCGATATCGTCACCATCCACACTCTATATAATAAAGACACATTTCATTTGATAAACAAGGACAATGCGAAGCTTTTCAAAAAGGGCGCATACCTCATCAATACCGCGCGCGGCGAAATTGTAGATACGGAGGCCCTCATCTGGGCCATTGAACAGAAAATCCTGGCTGGAGCCGGCCTCGATGTTCTCGAAGGCGAGCGAAAATTGAAGGAAGAAGCGGAATTTTTGTTCAACAGCAGAAATGCCGCTGACGACCAGAGTTTCAGAACCCTCATCGAAGACCACATGCTTATGGACATGCCGAACGTCATCGTCACTCCGCACATCGCTTTTTCTTCGCGCGAAGCCGAAGCGGAAATTTTGAAGACGTCCGCGGAAAACGTCATGGCTTTTGCCAAAGGCTCGGTCATAAATTCCGTCATAAAATAATGACAACAAAATGGATACACAATTTCGAAGAACTGGCGACAACTGAAAACAGGAAATTGGCTTTGAACATAGCCGAAGCCGGACTCGACGCGATTAACACCGAGAAAATCATACGGGCGTCGGTCAAGCTCGACGGAAATATATTGTCGGTGCAGAGTGCGCAATTCGATCTCTCGAAATTCAAGAGAATCAAAGTCATCGGTTTCGGAAAAGCTTCATGCGAGGCGGCGCACGCTCTCGAACAAGTCATGGGTCCGAAAATAAACGAAGGCGTGGTCATCGGACTGAATGCCATCAAATGCGATTACATAGAAACGTTTGCGGGAAGCCATCCGAAGCCTTCGTTCGTCAACATTGCGGCCGGCCGGAAAATTTTTGAAATAGGATCCGGTTCGACTGCGGATGATTTGGTCATCGTCATCGTTTCCGGCGGCGGCTCGTCTCTCCTGTGCTGGCCGGAAAGTGAATGTGATCAGGAAATAAAACTCTACGACAAATTCATCGACCGCGGCGAAAACATCATCGAATTGAATACGGTCAGGAAACATATATCGCATTTGAAGGGAGGGGGGTTGGCAAAACTTTTGTATCCCGCGACGGTTGTCGGCCTCATTTTTTCCGACGTCGCCGGTGATCATTTTGAAGATGTCGCATCCGGTCCGACATACAAGGATTCCTCGACAATCGCCGACGCCGAAAAAATCATACAAAAATACAATCTCGGTGCTTTTGAACTGGTCGAGACGACAAAAGACGATATGTATTTTAAAAACGTCACAAATTTCGTGCTCGTATCGAACCATACGGCGCTCGCCGCGATGAAAAAACAGGCCGAAGATTCCGGCTTTGCCGTCGAAATCATTTCATCGGAATTGTTCGATGAGACAGGTATTGCCCTGCGAAAAATGTTCGAAAAAAAGAAGCCGGGTACGGTTGTGCTGGCAGGCGGGGAAACGCTCGTTGTCGGGGATAAAACGGGCGGAAGCGGCGGCAGATGCCTGTTTATGGGCATTAACGCCCTTGATCTCGTCGGCGACGATTCCGTGTTCATACCGCTTGCCTCCGACGGAATCGACAACAGTCCGGCGGCCGGAGTCGTCGTCGACCGCGAGACTGCGGCGCAAGCAAAAAGTCTGTCGCTCGACAAAGCCGATTATATCCGGCGTTTCGATTCGTATGAATTTTTCGAGAAGACCGGCGGCGTCATTTCCACCGGTCCGACGAATGCGAACGTTTCCGACCTGATGATTTTATTAACCCAAAAATAATTCAACATACACCATGCAAACAAAATCACAAATCGTAGCGACCATCGGACCTTCATCGCAGGACAAGGATATTTTGAAGCAAATGATTTCGCATGGCATGGCTGTGGCGCGTCTCAATTTTTCATGGGGAAGTTTGGAGGAACACGCACAATATATGGAGCATATCCGCGCGGCCGCCGGCGAGACCGGGGCAGAAGTTCTCATCATGCAGGATCTCTCCGGTCCGCGGGTGCAGAATGTTTCGGGACATACGTTCAACGTCAATGCGAAGGAAACGATAACGCCGAAGGATTTGGTCGATCTGCAATTTGGATTGGAACAGAAGGTTGATTATGTGGCGATGTCGTTCGTCGGATCGGCGAGGGACATATTGGAATTAAAATCGATTATAGCGAAAGCGGGAAAGACAACTCCGGTCATCGCCAAAATCGAACGCGAAATCGCCGTCAAAAATATCGATGAAATTATCGCGGTTTCCGACGCGATCATGATTGCCCGCGGCGATTTGGGCAACGACGTGCCGATTGAAAAAATTCCATTCATCGAGCGGACGATTCTCGATAAGTGCAAAAAAGCCGGTAAACCCGTCATTACCGCGACCCAAATGATGCTGTCGATGGTTTCGAGCGAAATGCCGACGCGAGCCGAGGTCACCGACGTCGCTTTCGCAATCCTGGGCGGTTCGGACGCAGTCATGCTCTCCGAAGAAACTGCAAACGGAAAATATCCCGTCAAAGCCGTCGAAATGATGGAAAAAATTATCGCCGAAGCGGAACTGCATTTGAAAGGGAGTGCGCAATTCAATCATTTAACGTAATGAAGGATTTCGCCGTCGGCGTGCGCAATTCGATAATCCGCGCTTGTTATCGCTGGATCATGAAACCGTTTTTTTTCCGGCACGACGCCGAAATGGTGCATGACAGGGTGACATTTATCGGCGCGAAGCTTGGCGAATACACGGTTGCGCAATGGGCGACGAAAGTATTCTTCGGATATTCGAATAAAAAACTGGAGCAAAAAGTGCTCGGCATTTCGTTTGCCAATCCGGTCGGATTGGCGGCGGGCTTCGACAAGGAGGGTCAGTTGACCGACATTATACCGAGCGTCGGTTTTGGTTTCGAGGAAATCGGATCGGTCACCGGATATCCCTGCGCAGGCAATCCGAAACCGCGCCTCTGGCGGCTCAAAAAATCAAAAAGTCTCGTCGTGTATTACGGGTTAAAAAACCGCGGTTGCGAGATTATCGCCGCGCATTTAAAAACAAAAACATTCAAAAACCGCATCGGTACGAGCGTGGCTATGACAAATTGGGCGAAAAATAACGACATTGCTGTTGCGATCGAGGATTATGCAAAAGCTTTCAAAGCTTTTGCATTCATCGGTGATTACTTCACTATCAACATCAGCTGTCCGAATACGCAGGGGGGACAGCCGTTTCTCGATCCGGCCAGTTTGGACCATTTGCTCGATGCTTTGGAAAAAATAAATACGAATAAAGCCGTTTTCATAAAATTATCTCCTGACATGACGGTTTCCGCGGTCGACGCCATTCTCGACATTGCCGAAAAACACCGCGTTCACGGAATCATCTGCGCCAATCTGACTAAAAAAAGAAATGCGGACAAAATTGCCGATAAAAACGTTCCCAAAGTCGGGGGACTGAGCGGCAAACCCGTTTCCGGAATGTCCGACAGCCTCATCGCTCATATATATCGCAGATACAAAGACCGCTTCGCAATCGTCGGCGTCGGAGGAATTTTTTCGGCGGAAGACGCGTATCGGAAAATGAGGCTCGGGGCGTCGCTCGTGCAATTGATCACCGGCATGATATTTGAAGGTCCGCAGATCGTGAGCGAAGTCAATCGGGGCCTGGTCAAACTTTTAAAACGCGATGGTTTCGCGAATATAAGCGAAGCGGTCGGCGTCGATGCCGTATAATGAACGTGAAATAATCACCACGATACAGTATGCAAACCACAAACACAAAAATGGGAAAATTAGTTTTAATTCGACATCATGAATCGGAGTGGAACAAGCTCGGCAAATGGACGGGATTGACTGACGTACATTTGACACTGTATGGTTTCGAGGAGTCGGAAGAAATGGGGAAGCAGATCGAAGACATTTGTTTCGATTGCGCGTTTGCATCGATGCAGGTGCGTTCGATTGAAACGCTCGCTTCGATTTTAACCATATGCAAAGCCGATCCGAAATTGCCGGTCGAACATGTTGCCGCGTTGAATGAGCGCGATTACGGCGACTATACCGGAAAAAACAAATGGGAGATGGAGAAAATTCTCGGCGAAGAAAAATTCAACGAATTGCGCCGCGGCTGGGATTATCCCGTGCCTCACGGTGAGACGCTCAAAATGGTGTACGAACGCGCAGTGCCGTTTTTTCTGGAGCGAGTGTTGCCAATTTTGCGCGAAGGCAAGAACGTTCTTGTCGTTTCCCACGGCAACACCATTCGTACGCTCATCAAATATATAGAGAACGTTTCCGACGCTGATGTGGCACGGATCGAAATGCCATTTGGCGGCATTCTTATATATGATCTCGACGCCGACGGCCATATTGTGCACAAGGAAATGAGAATGGTCGCATCGACGGTGAATGCCTAACGTTTCCCTCACGCAATACCGGTCGTGGCGGCCTTTGACACCCCCAGACGGCGGTGGTAGTCTTCAAACAGACGGTCAAAAAAGAAAATTATGAAAACAAATGTATTTGCAAACAGCGACGCACTCAAGCGGCTTTTGAGCCCTGATAACGTCGCACCGCTCATCCAATTGCCCGAAGACCTCAACCCTTTTTACGCCGACGGCGTCGAAATTTGGGCGAAGGTCTACGGCGGAAACCAACACATTAAATTGGTAACCGCCATTGGCATGCTCGAATCCGCACAGCAACTGGGCAAGCTCGACGGCGTCACCACGCTCGTCGAGGCCTCGTCGGGCAACATGGTCCACGCGCTCCATATCGTGAAGGATTGGTTCGGGATCAAGGAAGTCATTCCCGTCATCCCTCGCGACATTGCTCCCGGCAAGCTTGAAGTGATCCGCCTTCTGGGAATGGATCCGGTATTTTTCAAGGACAACGGAGTCGCTTTGGCTGAAGAGCTCGGCAAACGGCCCGGTCATTTGAACCTGAACCAATACCACAATGCCGCAAACCCTGCGGCGCACGAAAAACATACCGGCCCGCAGATTTTCGATCAGACCGAGGGTCACGTTCGCATTTTTGCGGCAGGTCTCGGCACTACCGGCACGATGGAAGGCGTCTGCCGTTTCCTCCGCGGACAGCTTGGGCCGAAAATCACGACGGTGGGCATTGTCTGCAAAGAAGGCAATCCCATTCCCGGCATACGCTCGTTTAAAAAACTGCGGGAAATCGGCTTCGCTTGGAAGGTGTGGAGCGATCATCTCATCGAGATGACCACGCCCGAAGCCTATTTGGCGAGCCTCAATATGCAGAAAAAAGGCATTTCCGCCGGACCAAGTTCGGGGGCAGCTCTACAGGGTCTGATTGATTTTATCCGCAAGGAAAAATCATCCGGCAAGCTGGACAGTTACCGCGGTCCCGACGGGAAAATCGTGGCGGTCTTCATATGTCCCGATGCGTGGGAAAAGTATATTGAGAAATACACCATGGCCCTCGATTCATTTCAGATCTGATTGTTCAGATTTGGTTTCAATCGTATGGCGTGTCCTTTGCACAAAGGCGCGCCATTTTTTATTGCTTTTATTGCCGCCGCATGGAGTGCATGATAAAATCAAGCGGCGCAAGCTTCATTTTTATGGAAAAACCTCTTACGTATGCGGATATGAAAAGCCAAACCGGTTTGACTGTTTTTTACGTGCCGCGCGAGGACGGGGGAGCGATTCTTCGGGCTGTGGCCGACGGTTCGCCGACAATCGAGGCCACTTTTTCACGTTCCAGAATCGATGAAGCCCACATTTTATATACTGAAGTCACAGAACTTTTGGATTCGCGCGCGGCTTTACATGAAAGTCCTGCAAAAATCCGTGCAGTTGTCGAAAAATTATTCGCGGTATTTCGCGGAGAGAAAGTTTTTTTTACTTCTGAAGACGCGGCTGGAGGTTCTTCTTCCGCTCCAAAACCCATCCGCAAGCCTTCCGGAGAATTTGTTGCCAATCCGGGTAAAAAAATTGAAATTGATGTCGATGGCGTGATGTATCAACGCCTGCCGGTGCGTACGCGGCTCATAACCTTGCGCGATACCGATATTGTGCCGATTCTTGAAGAATATGTGAAGCCTTGGTTGAAGTCCGGCGATTTGTTATTTGTGAGCGAAAAAGCCCTCACCATTACGCAGGGGCGGGTTGTAGATATGAGTGAAGTCAAACCGTCGGCTCTTGCCCGATTTTTCGCCCGAAATATCGGCAATTATTACGGCTCAAGCAAGTTCCGCGGTTTCGGTCATGGCACCACGCTCGCCATGCAGTTGTTTATTGAAGAAGCAGGGTACGCGAGAGTTCTTTTTTCAGCGGCTGTTTCGGCTATCACTCGGCCATTCGGCATCCGAGGCATGTTTTATCGAATTTGCGGCAAGCGGGCGAAATCGATTGATTGCCCAATGTCTTTTTTGATTCTCGACTACGCGCACGCGGCAAAGCTCGCTCCGAATGATCCGAATGGCGTCGCACGTGAAATCCGCGGAAAACTCGGTTGCGAAACCTTCATCCTCGACGCCAACTATCGCGGCGCATTCACGCTCGGCAAATCGACGCGCTCGGTTTCCGAAGCATTCATCGGCAAACTGTTCGCCGACAATCCTCTTGGCCAATCCGACGAAATGACGCCGTTTTGCATTGTGCGGAGGAAGTAGTGTGATAAAATGGACGCACGTTAGAGAAATAAATGTCTAAGTTTCAACTCAAGCCAAAAGTCAATTCGTTACGAAAGTCAGGAAAAACTATTCGAGAAATTCAGAAAATAACCGGTCTATCAAAAAGCACTCTTTTAATATGGTGTCGCGATGTTGTATTTACTCCGGACGAAAAATTTGCTTTTGAGGAAGAAATGAAATCGGCCGGTCGGCATGGCAGGCTTAAAGGTGCACAAGCAAATAAAAATAAGAAAATTGTGGCGCAAAATGGCGCGAAAGATTTGGCTAAAAAAATCGTGGGACGACTTTCGAAACGAGATAAATTAATTGCAGGAATTGCTCTGTATTGGGCTGAGGGAAGCAAAGCAGCAACCACAACAGGTTTTGTTTTTGTAAATTCTGATCCAATCATGGTCAGATTCATGTATGAATGGCTCGTTGATGAAATCAAAATTCCAAAAGATGAAATAATCGCACAGATTTCAATCAATGAAATACACCGCGAGCGTATCGGGTCGGTTTTGAATTTCTGGTCGGATTTGCTAGACTTAGCGCCAGGCTCTTTTCTAAAGCCGTTTTTCGCAAAATCAGTGCAGAAAAAAGTTTACGAAAACCATGACACTCATTACGGCGTGTTGCGGCTTTCGGTAAAAAGAAGTACCTTGTTGAAATACAAAGTTTTAGGTCTGATTGAAGTATTGAAAGCCGGTGTAGCTCAGGTGGTTAGAGCGAACGCTTCATAAGCGTTAGGTCCCTGGTTCGAGTCCAGGCACCGGTACTATTTTGAAAATTCAGCGAATCGTGTATAATGACCTCCGTAAATGCGGGCGTAGCTGTTTTGGT